>NZ_JAPFGW010000003.1:0-293876 GCF_059803595.1 Blastomonas sp. 34TW | reverse complement strand
GTGTCGGTATGTGCCATGTGCCCAAGGGCCCGGCTTACGGCCAAGAGACCGCGTTTCGCCGTGTCCTGAACCTGACTTTCCACAACACTGGCCGCCAGATTCAAGCAACACCATAGCATAAGCGCGCCCCCGATCGCAACTCCGCTACGGAACAAACCGTGAACAAGAGTCCCCGCGCCAGGTTTGACGCTTGGCTTCCCGGCATTGCGCGCCGGATCAATCGGCCTCTCGCGAGAGGGCCCATCGCAGAATTGGTTCCGAACCTCACCGGCTTGAAGGGTAAAGCAAGGCATGTATCGTACTCCTTTGTCAGTATGCCCCCAACCTTCCGCGAGCGGAGTGTCGGTATGTGCCATGTGCCCAAGGGCCCGGCTTACGGCCAAGAGACCGCGTTTCGCCGTGTCCTGAACCTGACTAAGAGACGGGTGAACCGCATCTGCAGGCCTACCCACAAAGGGTCGTCTGCCGATAGCAATATACTCAAAGTCATTCCATTTTTCAAGTAGCTATAAGTAAAGCTCGCCAGGGGCAGTGGCTTTGCTAGTCTATAGGCTTGAAAAGCGCGCAAACCTCAGAGTTTAGCCTTTTCTTGGACGTAGTGAGAAATCAAGTTCGGCCTGCCCCCCACCTTCCCCATTGACCTCCCCCCTCCACCGCCTACCCTCTCCCGCGCCACTACGAGGAGAGACCCGTCATGACCACCACCGCCGCCACGCCGGAACAGCTCAAGGGTGAGGATTGGGCAGGCGAGCAGGGGCGCAAGTGGCTCAGCCATATCGACCGGTTCGAGGGGATGATCGCGCCCATCGGCGATGCGCTGCTGGCGCGGGCTGCGATCGCGCCGGGGGAGCAGGTGATCGATCTGGGGTGCGGCGGGGGGCTGACCTCGCTCGCGCTGGCCGAGGCGGTCGGGCCGGAGGGCGCGGTGCTGGGGATCGATATATCGCCCGACCTGATCGAGGAGGCATCGCGGCGCGCCGAGGGGCAGGCGAATATACGTTTCCTCTGCGCCGATGCCGCGACCGTGGCGCTCGATGATGCGCCCTATGACCGGCTGGTCTCGCGCTTCGGGTCGATGTTCTTTGCCGAGCCTTATGCCGCCTTCGCCAACCTGCACGGCCTGCTCAAGCCCGGCGGGCGGATGGATCTGGCGGTCTGGGGGCCGCCGCGCGACAATCCTTGGATGATGGAGCTGATGGGCGTCGCGCGGTCGCATATCGACATCCCCTCGCCTGATCCGCGTGACCCCGGCCCGTTCGCCTTTGCCGATCTCGATTATGTCCGCGATATCCTGGCGCACGCCGGGATTTCCGCGCCCGAGGTGCAAGCCTATCAGGGCGAACAGGCGATCGGCGGCCCCGGCGCGCTACCCGAGGATGCGGCGGATTTCGCGCTCGCCAGCATGGCGATCGGCCGCGCGCTCGCCGAGGCGGGGCCGGAGGTGCTGGAGGCCGCGCGCAACGATCTGCTCGCGCTGTTCACGCGCCACTATCGCGACGGCGAAGGCGTGATGATGAGGAACAAGGTGTGGCTGCTCAGCGCGACGGCCTGACCGCCACGCCGCCCCTTACTCCTGCACGTTTGCCACGTTGTACTTGAACACCTCGTCCTGCGTCAGGCATCGCCGGGTCGACTGATCGCCGCCGCCGCTGCTCGCCACCGCCTTCTGCTTGTACATGATATCGGTCAGCAGCTTGCGCGAGACGCCCATTCGGATCAGGAAGTCATTGTCCTCGCTGGCGAGCAGCGCGCTTTCCTGCTCGATATCGCCGATCAGCTCGACCGTGGTGTCAGTGCCCAGAGCGACCGACTGGTCGATCGCGTCGCGGTCGCCGGTCATGGTGAACATGTGGACCATGAAATTGCCGCCAGGTTCGACCACGCGCAGCTGGCCGCCCATGAACACGAAATTGCACGCGGAAAAGCAGGTCCAGCCCGCCGGAATGCGCGTCACCAGCCCCGGCGTGGAACGGATCAGCCGTCCCGCCGCATTGCCGGCGCGTGCGTTGCCACCGGGCGAGCGCAGCCAGATCTCGCTGATATCGGGATTGTCGGTCAGCGCCTGTTTCAGTCGGTCGGGCAATGTCTGATCGACCGGCCCTTCGGCGAGCAGCACCTTGGCATCGCCCTTCCTGACGACCTTCAGCGCCATGATCTTGTTGTTTGACCAGTCGGGTGCCTTGGGGCAGCTGGGATTGGCCGGGTCCATCGGTGCGGGCGACTGGCCGCACAGCAGCGCGACCGCCGCCAGAGCCAGCCACAGCTTATGCGGTGCGCGCATCAAATCAGGCCTGCGCGATTTCGTAGCGCGCTGCACCCGGCTTCTTGCACATGCGCTTCGACACCGTTGTCTCCTCGCCCTCGACGATGATGACATCGTTGACGTTCATGCAGGTCGATCCATCCGCGAGCTGGGTCTTGCCGACCACGGTCGAGGTGCCCGACACGTCCTTGCGCGTCTCGCTGGTCCAGGACGAGGTGCTGCCGACCTCTTCGCCGCGCGTCGCCTCCAGCGTCGCGTCCGCCGCCTTTTTCTGCTCCTCGGGCTCCAGCTTGCAGGCGATGGCGTCGGTCAGCAGGCCGGCGACCTCGGGCACGGGCAGGAAGCTGGGAAGCCCTGCACGGCTCGCCAGACCGCCGAGCACGCCGCCAAGCACCGACCGTCCTGCGGCCTTGCCCGCGCTGTCGTCGCATCCTGTCGCGGTCTTGCCGCTGCTGCTGGGTCGTGAGCGCAACAGGCCGCCGAACTGGGCCTGGGCAGGGATTGGCAACGCCATGGCCAGCACCGCTGTCAGCGCGGCCGCCTGCATGCCCGATTTCATCAACCTGTTTTCCATCGTTCAGCCTCTCCAGCCAGGAACCGCCAACGACCCTGGACCACATTACCGTAGCGGCAATTTCCGGTCAAACCATGACCCGCATCACAGCCCGGCCCATGCCGCCAGCATAGGCCCGCGCGATCGCTTGCGGATAGGATAATCCCGCCAGCGCGGTGGAAACTCCCAACCTTTGCAGTAAATTAACCAAAATCGTCCACAAGACGCCATGCTTGCCCGCCTCTCGCCATGGTTCCGTTCGCTGTCGGTCAGCTCGCGCACGGCGCTGAGCCTCGCCATCGGCTTCACCCTGATGATCGCCGCAACCGCGCTAGTCGCGTTTTCGCAGGAACGCGCCAAGGCGATCGACGAGTCGCTGGCACGGCTCGACCAGCGCAACGCTGCAGTGGTCAACGAACTCAGCGACCGGTTCGAACGCATCCAGCGGACGCAGACACGGGCGGTCGAACTGTTCCGCGAAGAGCACGCCGCCCTGACCGACGCCGATGCGCGCCGCGCGTTCGAGGCGCTCTATCCGCTGCGTCCTGACGGCACGCGGCGCAGCATCGACGGGATGTTCACCGGCGGCCCGACCGCGATCGGCATGGTGCATGGCATGGCGGGTTTCCTCCCCGCCGGGATCGATCAGGACGATGGCGCGGTGCGCGACATCATGGCCGCGACCCTGGCCATCCGACGCCTGAGCGAGGGCAGCCGTCACGATCTGGAAAGCCTTTACTATTTCACGCCGCGCAACGGCATCGTCATCTTCGCGCCCGACCGGCCCGATCGGCTGGAATTCTATCGCCAGACCGCGCCTGCGGACTTTGCGTTTCAGGATCGCGAATTCGCGACCATTTCGACCATCGCCGCCAATCCTGCGCGCGCGATGCGCTGCACCGGACTGCAATCGCTGATCTCGCTGAAATATCAGGAGGTCTGGACGACGGGCTGCATGACCCCGGTCGATCGCGATGCGCAGCATATCGGCACGTTCGGCACGTCGATGCCGCTAGACGAAATCGCGCCTGCGGGGCGCTTTGCCGATTCCGCAGAGGAAAAGGTGATCCTGATCTCGCGCGAAGGGCGTCTGATCTATCATCCCGGATATACGCGGCAGAACAGCCGCAAGACCGAAGAATATCTCGACATCACGAACAGCGCCCGGCCCGATCTGGCGGCGATCTGGGCGCTGGTGCGTCGCCATGGCCAGAGCGGCTATGTCGGCAAGGCCGACGCGCTGGACGCCTATGTCTCGCTGCACCAGGTGCCTGGCGCGGGCTGGTATGCCCTCACCGTCAAGCCCGAGCAGCTAATCCTGGCCAGGGCACTGCGTCCGATCCCGCGCATCGCGGCCATGGCAGTGATCGCGCTTGCCGGCTGCCTGCTGATCGTGGTGCTGGTACTGCGCCATCTGGTCGCCAAGCCGCTGCGGCGGCTCACGCGCGAGGCGGAACGGATCACGCGCGGCCTGGCCAGCGATGCCATGCTGGAAATGCCGACCGACGATCGCACCGGCAACGAGGTTGCGCGGCTCGTCTCGCGCTTCGAGACGCTGGCCGGTGCGATCCGCACCTCGCATGGCGAACTGGAACAACGCGTCGCCGAACGCACCAGGGCGCTCAACGATGCGAATGAAAAGCTGCGCATCCTTTCCGAGCTAGACCCTCTGACCGGTGTTGCCAACCGCCGCAAGGTGCTGAGCGATCTCGACGCGCGGCTCGAGCGCATGGGCACGGGTGGCGCACTCGCGGTCATCGTGCTCGATATCGACCGGTTCAAGACGATCAACGACCGCCACGGCCATGTCGCAGGCGACGATGCGCTGCGGGCGCTGGCCAGCCGGGTGCAGTCGCTGTTGCGGCCGGGCGACATGATCGGCCGGATGGGCGGCGAGGAGTTCATGGTCATCCTCGACCGCGCGCGGCCGGTCATCGCCGATGCCATTGCCGAACGCATCCGCGCCGCGATCGCGCGCCAGCCGTTCCAGGTGCATGGCAATCTGACGCTCAACATCACCGCCAGCCTGGGCGTGGCATGCTGGAGCGCTGGCGACAGCGCCAAGGGCCTCTATGCGCGCGCCGATGCGGCGCTCTATGAAGCCAAGGCATCGGGACGCAATTGCGCGATCAGCAGCCGCGATCCGCTGCAGGGGCGCAACGCTGCCTGATCCGGCGCGGAGCGCCTGCCCTGTCGGCAGGCCTGGTGCGGGCGGGGGGACTCGAACCCCCATGGGCAAAGCCCGACGGATTTTCTTACCCGCCACGGCTTTCGCCGCCGCGCCGCTTTAAGCGCGTTCGGGGTCTGGACTATCCCTTCACCCTGCCCTGCCAGTCGCAGGGTTTAGGTGCTGCCCGTCTAGTCTCTACACCTTCCCGGCCGCGATGGCCGGGCTTGGCTCGGGATTGCCATTTGACAGGGTTCCCCGAATTTGAGCAGTTCTACGTCGCAGGTTTCCCCGCGCGCACTCACATGATGTTCAAGTCCGTTGCGTCTACCATTTCGCCACGCCCGCACGGCGCAGGGGTCTATAAGCCGGGATGAAGCGGCGCGGCAAGCCTGTAGCTGGCCTGCCGCGTCGGGCCGCTCAATCGGCGTTCAGGCGAGCGCGCATTTCCTTGCCTGGCTTGAAATAGGGAACGCGCTTGGCGGGCACGTCGACGGCTTCGCCCGTACGCGGGTTGCGCCCCTTGCGCGGCTCGCGCGCGCGGGTGGAAAAGGCTCCGAAGCCCCGCAATTCGACCCGTCCCCCTTCGGCCAGTCGCTCGATGATGTTGTCGAAGAAGATATCGAGGATCTTTTCGATCTCGTCTGACCGGAGCCCTGGATTTTCTTCCTCCAGCAGCTGCAGCAGTTCCGATCGTATCATGGTCAATCTCCTGCAATCGATTACACGACGGGATGCCAGAATGCGGCGTCCCTCACACCACATCCCACAATCAATTGACCAGCCCCCCGACAAGCCAATGCGTCTGACCCGTATAACGGAAACGCAGATGCAAGTGCCCAGCGCTGTTGCCAGTCGACAGGCAGATAAATGCTGTCAGAAATCGTGATTGGTTTCAACGCTGTTCTTGGGGGGACTGCTGCTATTCGCGCCAGATTGCACAAAAAAGGGCACCGGCCGACAGCCGATGCCCCTTTTTGAAACGTCACCCGTGCAGCCGCACGGGGATGACCGCAGGATCAGTCTTCGCGCTGCTTGAGAGCGGCGCCGAGAATGTCACCCAGCGACGCGCCCGAGTCGGACGAACCGTACTGAGCCACCGCCTGCTTTTCTTCAGCCAGCTGGTGCGCCTTGACCGAGAAGGTCGGCTTGCGCGAGCGGTCGAAACCGGTGACCATCGCGTCGAGCTTCTGGCCGACCTGGAAGCGGTCGGGACGCTGTTCGTCGCGGTCGCGGCCCAGATCGTTGCGCTTGATGAAGCCGGTCGCGCCGTCTTCGCCGACCTGAACTTCCAGGCCGCCGTCGCGCACTTCGAGCACGGTGACAGTGACGACTTCGTTCTTGCGCAGGTTCGAGCTGTCGGCGCCGCCCACGGCCGGAGCACCCTTTTCGAGCTGCTTCATGCCCAGCGAGATGCGCTCCTTCTCGACATCGACGTCGAGAACGATCGCCTTCACCTGCTCGCCCTTGAGGTGCAGGTTGAGCGCGTCTTCACCCGAGATGCCCCAGGCGATATCCGACATGTGGACCATGCCGTCGACATCGCCATCCAGGCCGATGAACAGACCGAATTCGGTCGCGTTCTTGACTTCGCCCTCGACGACGCTGCCCACCGGGTGCTTTTCTGCAAAGGCGTCCCAGGGGTTCGACTGTGCCTGCTTGAGGCCCAGCGAGATGCGGCGCTTTTCGGCATCGACTTCCAGAACGATGACATCGACTTCCTGGCTGGTCGAAACGATCTTGCCGGGATGGACGTTCTTCTTGGTCCACGACATTTCCGAAACGTGCACCAGACCTTCGATGCCCGGCTCGAGCTCGACGAACGCCCCATATTCGGTGATGTTGGTGACGGCACCCGAAAGCTTCGCACCGACCGGATACTTGACGCTGGCGCCTTCCCACGGATCGCTTTCGAGCTGCTTCATGCCCAGCGAGATGCGCTGCGTATCCTGGTTGATACGGATGATCTGCACCTTGACGGTTTCGCCGATGCTGATCGCTTCGCTCGGGTGGTTGATGCGCTTGTAGCTGATGTCGGTGACGTGCAGCAGGCCGTCGATGCCGCCCAGGTCAACGAACGCACCATAATCGGTGATGTTCTTGACGACGCCGTCGATGATCTGACCTTCGGCCAGCGACTGGATGAGGCCGGTGCGCTGTTCGGCACGGGTTTCTTCCAGAACGGCGCGACGCGACACGACGATGTTGCCGCGACGACGGTCCATCTTGAGAATCTGGAAGGGCTGCGGAATGTCCATCAGCGGGGTGACATCGCGCACGGGGCGGATATCGACCTGGCTGCCGGGCAGGAACGCGACGGCGCCGTCGAGATCGACGGTGAAGCCGCCCTTGACGCGGCCGAAGATCACGCCTTCGACGCGCTTGCCTTCGCCGAATTCATTTTCCAGCTTGTCCCATGCGGCTTCGCGGCGTGCGCGGTCGCGCGACAGCATCGCTTCGCCATCGGCATTCTCGATCCGGTCGACATAGACTTCGACTTCGTCGCCGACCTTGAGGCCATGGTCCTGACCGGGGGCGGCGAACTCGCGCAGCGCCACGCGGCCTTCCGACTTCAGACCGACGTCGATGACGGCCTTGTCGTTTTCGATTGCAGTGACCGTGCCCTTGACGACGCGGCCTTCGAATCCGCCGTCAACGGCAGCGGTGCCGCCCAGCGATTCGTCGAGAAGTGCCGCAAAATCATCGCGGCTGGGAAATGCCGTAGAGGCCATAAATCCAACGTTCCTTAACACAGTTTTGTCCGGCCAGCCGGTTGTCTCCGGCGGTCTTGGCTGAACCTGCCCCCCGGGCCGAATGCACCGGAAAGCGCCCGAAAAGCGCATGTTTGCTTGTGCCAGCAGCAGATATGCAAACAGCGCGAACGCTCGCCCGGACCGCTTGCGGCGCGTGCGATGTTCACGATGATCGAAACATCTAAGGTCGGGCGGCTGGGCCGCCTTCTGTCCTGCCGTTCACCAGCTCTATGGCCCTTTGAACGGCCTGCCCTATAGTCAAATCGCTGGTATCAAGCAAGAGCGCGTCATCGGCTGGCTTGAGCGGCGCGACCGCCCTTCCGGAATCGCGCGCGTCACGTGCGGCGAGGTCTGCCGCGATCTCCTCCAGCGTCACCTGTTCGCCCCGGCTCAGCATCTCGTGATAGCGGCGCGCGGCGCGTGCGGCGACGCTGGCGGTGACAAACAGCTTGGCCGCAGCATCGGGCGCGATCACCGTGCCGATATCGCGCCCGTCGAGCACTGCCCCGCCCGGTTGCGACGCAAACGCCCGCTGCCGCTCGAGCAGCGCCTGGCGAACCGCAGGGTGACGCGAGGCGCGGCTGGCGAGCCCCCCCGCCATCTCGCTGCGCAGATGGTCGTCGCCCAGCAGCGCATCGTCGAACGCGCAACCGGCGAGCGCCTCGTCGGGATTGTCGGGATCGCCGCCCAGCCGCACCGCCATCACGCCGACGGCGCGATAGAGCAGCCCGGTGTCGAGATGCGGCAGCCCGAAATGCTTCGCGAGCGCCCTGGCGATCGTGCCCTTGCCGCTCGCCGTCGGCCCATCGACCGCGATGATCATGGCTGCTTGCCCGCGTCAGCCGCCGCCTGCTGCTCGGCCAGGGCCTTCAGGAAACCCTGCTCCATAGCGCTGTTGAACCGCTGCAACTCGGACGGGTCGACGAACGCGTCCTTTTCTCCCGCCAGCTGCCGCGCGCGCTTTTCGTGCAGGCCGAAGAACATGTCGTGATTGGCGAGGAACACGTCTGCCTGCATCGCGCGCACCTTGGCAAAGCTGGCGCGGTAATTGTCCGCCATGCCGGGATAGGCGGGCGGCACCAGCGACTGGCCGCCCAGCGATGCGCTGCAATGCAGGAAGACCTTGCGAGGGGTGCCGGTGGAATCCTTCGCGGTCAGGCCCCATGAGGTGCATCCCGGCGAGTGGCCCGGCGTCAGATGCGCGGTCAGCGTGGTCCCGCCCAACCTGACCGCATCGCCATCGCCGACCGTGCGATCGACCCGCACCGGCGGAAACAGCGCGTCCTTTGTCGGGCCATGGTCAACATGCCCGGCCTCCAGATAGGGCTTGTCCGCCGCGCTGCCGATGACCTTGGCGCCGCTCGCGCGCTGCAGGCCTGCCAGCCCTGCGGCATGGTCGAAATGGCCATGCGTGTTGAGGATATACTTTACGTCCTTGGGCTCGAAGCCCAGCGTGCGGATATTGTCCAGGATCTGCGGCACCGATTGCGCGAGCGCGCCATCGATCAGCACATGCCCCTCGGGCGTGGTGACCAGGAACACGCCGATCCCGGCGGTGCCGACATAATGAACGTTATCCAGGATGGTGAAAGGGGCCATCCGATCGTTCCAGCGCATCTCGGTCGCGAACTCGCCGACGGGCTCTGCTTCGGCCGCGGCGATCTGCGCATCGCTCGCAAGGCGCGGGGTGGCCATCGGGGCAGAGGCGCAGCCCGTCAGCAGGAGGGTGAAAAGGACGGTTCGTTTCATGATGGTTTCCCCTCGCGCCGCGCACGCAGCGCGCTGATGATCCCCGATAGCGCGATCAGACCCCAGGCAGTCTCGAGAATCACGGCCGCGAGGTTGAAATGCACCGAAAGCGAGATGAGCAGCAGGATCGCCCCTGCCAGGTTGATCGCATTGAACAGCAGCTTGTCGATCTGCCGGGCCCGGTTGGCATAGATGAAGCCGCCCATGAACAGCACGCTGCCGATAATGCCGATGATATTGGCGACAAGCGGGCTCATGCGCGTCCCTGTGCGCTTTCGAGCAGCGTCAGGAAATCTGGGAAGCTGGTCGCGATGGGCCGCGTGTCGTCGACCTCGACGCCCGAATCGCTCACCAGCCCCGCCACCGCAAAGCTCATCGCGATACGGTGGTCGAGCGATGTCGTGATCGGCCCGCCGCCGCGAAGCGCCCTGCCCCCGCTGCCGGTGATGACAAGGCCGTCCTCGCGCTCTTCCACCGCCGCGCCGATCGCCTCGAGCCCACGCGCCATGGTCGCGAGCCGGTCCGATTCCTTGACGCGCAGTTCGTCGAGCCCGGAGGTCACGGTCACGCCCTCGGCCATCGCGGCGGCGATGAAGAAGACCGGAAACTCGTCGACCATGCTTGGCACGATCGCGGGATCGACGGTGATTCCCTTGAGCGCGCTCGCCCGTACGCGCAGGTCCGCCACCGGCTCGCCGCCGACGGTGCGTTCGTTCAATCGCTCGATCTGCCCGCCCATCCCCTCAAGCACGGTGATGATGCCGGTGCGCGTCACGTTCATGCCGACATTCTCGATCACCAGATCCGATCCCGGCACGATCAGCGCGGCGACGATGAAGAATGCGGCGGACGAAGGGTCGCCCGGCACGAAAATGTCCTGCGCCTTGAGATTGCATGGGCCGGTGACCGAGATATGCCGAACCCCGTCCGCATCGACCTCGACCGTCAGCGGCGCGCCGAACCCGGCCAGCATCTTCTCGCTATGGTCGCGCGTCGCCACCGGCTCGATCACGGTGGTGGTGCCCGGCGTGTTGAGCGCGGCGAGCAGGATCGCCGATTTGACCTGCGCCGAGGCGACGGGAAGCCGGTAGGTGATCGGCACCGCCGGCTGCAGCCCGCGCACCATCAGCGGCAGCGTACCGCCAGGGCTGGCGTTGAATTCCGCGCCCATTTCGCCGAGCGGATCGGTAACGCGCGCCATCGGGCGGCGGCTGAGCGATGCGTCACCGGTGAACATCGCGGTGATCGGGTGGCTGGCGACCAGCCCCATCAGCAGCCGGGTCGAGGTACCGCTGTTGCCCATGTCGAGCGCCTGTTCCGGCTGCATCAGCCCGCCCACACCGACGCCGTGCACCGTCCACACGCCATCGTCGCCGCGTGCGATCGTCGCGCCCATCGCCCGCATCGCAGCCGCGGTGGCGAGTACGTCCTCGCCTTCGAGCAAACCTGAAATCCTGCTCTCGCCCACGCACAGCGCCGACAGCATCAGCGCGCGGTGCGAGATCGACTTGTCGCCGGGAACGCGGATCGCGCCGGTCAGCGCAGAGCCTGCGGAAAAGCGGCGCGGGCGCGCCGCCTCGTCAGCGTGATGGGCCATGATGTTCAGTGCATTTCCGTTTGGGCATGGTCTGCCGGGGAGTAAAAGCGACGCAGCTTTTGACAGCGGCACAAAGCTATGGCAAGGCGCACGCCAATTTTCCGGCCGGTGGCGTGCGCGCCGCCTTGCGGAAGCGTGCAACCTTCTCCACATCGATCCATCGATTGAGCTGAAACCGAGGCATTTTTCATGATCAAGCCTGAATGGGGCGCCAAGCACAGCTGCCCGAAATGCGGCACCCGTTTTTACGACCTGGGCAAGGACGACCCCGTATCCTGCATCAACTGCGGCAACAGCTGGACGCCCGAGCCGGTGCTGAAGTCCAAGCAGCCGCTGCCCTTCGAGGAAGAGAAGAAGAAGGTCATCGAGAAGGAGGATGTCGATCTGGCCGATGAGGATCTGGACATCGACGAGGACGGCGATTCGCCCGACAACGATGTCGATCTGGGCGGAGACGACGACCTGGGCGTCGCTGCCGCCGATGATGACGATGAGGAAGGCTGAGCCTTTCCGATCCTAATGCGAAATATTGGCAGGGGGCAAAATTGCCCCTTGCCACCTTCGGATCGCTCGACTAAAGGGCGGTCCTTCCCGACGCCGGGGGGTCAAAAACCGGCGAAGATGGGGCCTTAGCTCAGCTGGGAGAGCGCTACACTGGCAGTGTAGAGGTCAGCGGTTCGATCCCGCTAGGCTCCACCATTTTTCCTCGACATCGCAGGATATCTGGCGTCAGACTTCGCGCTGACGGTGCCCTTTCCCGGGTACCTGCGCGATGTCGGAGGACCATCCTTGAGCACCATCCTGATTGCCGGTGGCACCGGTCTTGTCGGGCGCATCACGCTGGCGAAAGCGCTGGACGATGCGCGTGTTACACAGGTGGTGGCCCCCACCCGGAAAGCGCTGCCCTCGCACCCGAAGCTGGTCAACCCGCTCGTCGACTACGAGGCGCTGCCGCCGGAGGCCGATTGGTGGACGTGCGATGCCGTGATCTGCGCGCTGGGCACGACGCGGGCCAAGGCGGGGTCGGCTGAAGCCTTCCACCGGATCGATCACGATTATCCGCTGATGGTGGCGAGGCACGCACGTGCGCAGGGCGCGCAGGCCCTTGCCCTGGTGTCCGCGATCGGCGCGGATGCCGGCTCGCGGCTGCTCTACAACCGCACCAAGGGCGAGGTCGAGGCGAGCATCGGCGCACTCGCTTATCGCAGCTATACCATCGTCCGCCCCGGGCTGATCGGCGGGCAGCGCGACGAGTTCCGGCCGATGGAGCGCGTGTCCGATGCGGTTCTCGGCGTGCTCGGGACCGTGCTGCCGCGCCAATGGCGGATCAGCCCGGCCGAGAATATCGCCGCCGCGCTGACCGAAGCGGCGCTGGCCGCCAAGCCCGTAAGGCACGTCGTGAGTGCCGCCGAGCTCGCCTGAGCTATTGCTTCGGCGCACCCGACCTGTCGCGGATCGCCTTGAACTCCGATCCCGGCTTCCATTGCGGCCAGCGGGTGGAGTTGGCGAGTTCTGCGCCGATCACCCCGGTGAGCGCAATGTCCTGCACCGCGCCGTCGAGGTTCCAGTCCGGCCCCCAGGCATCGCAGGCCTGGTGATAGCATTGGCCGGTATAGGCATCGATCCACGCCTGGCCCGCCGCGACGCCGCCCGTCTTCAGGTTCGAGGCGCCGGCAATGCCCATCAGCAACATCACCGGCACGCCACGCTTGGCGAAGGAAAAATGGTCGGCGCGGTAGAACAGGCCGCGCTCGGGCAGGCTTTCGGGCGTCACGGTGCGGCCCTGGGTTGCCGCCACGCGCGCCATGTCGTCCTCGAGCGTGTTCTGCCCCTTGCCGACCAGCACCACGTCGTTCGCCGCGCCTGCGGTCTGCAGGATGTCGAGCGCGAGATTGGCGACGGTCTTTTCCATCGGATAGACGGGGTTGGCCGCATAATATTCGGAGCCGAGCAGCCCGCGCTCTTCCGCCGTCCACAGGCCGAACACCACCGAGCGCTCGGGCGCCGGTCCCGCCTTCATCGATCGCGCGATCTCGAACAATCCCGCAATGCCCAGTGCATCGTCATTGGCCCCGGCGCGGTAGATGCGGCCCTGGGCGTCGGGCTTGCCCTGGCCATAGGCATCCCAGTGCGCGCCGAACATCACGACCTCGTCCGGCCGCTTGCTGCCGGTGATCTTGCCGAGCACATTGTGGCTGGTCACGACCTCGGGCTGCACCGGGATATCGGCATTGAGCGTCACGCCCTTCAGTTCCACCGGGCGGAATTGGGGCGACCGCGCCTCGACCTCGAGCTTGGCAAGGTCCAGCCCCGCCGCCGCGAACAGCCGCGCCGCAATGTCCGCCGACAGCCAGCCCTGCAGCCGCACGCTGGTCAGCTTGTCGGGCGCGCGGACGATATCGTAATTCTCGCCGCCGGGGCTGATCACGACATTCCAGCCATAGCCGACGCCCGCCGCATTGTGCACGATCAGCGCGGCGACTGCGCCCTGGCGCGCGGCTTCCTCGAACTTGTAGGTCCAGCGGCCGTAATAGGTCATCGTCCGGTCGCCGAACTTGCCCACCGCCGGTTCGCCCGGCTTGGCGACGAAATCAGGATCGTTGATGAGGAACACCGCGACCTTGCCCTTGAGGTTCGCGCCCTTGAAATCGTCCCAGCCGCGCTCGGGCGCCTTCACGCCATAGCCGACGAACACCAGCGGCGCATTGGCGACGCGCGCGGCGTCTTCGGGGCGGATGGTCGAAAGGTAGATGTCCTCGGCAAGCTTCGGCGCGACCTTCCCCTTGGGCGTCGCGAAATCGAGCGTGCGCGGCGTCTGCAGCCTGGTGTGGAGGAGCGGCACCTTCTGCAGCCACTGGCCGTCAGGCCCCGCCGGCTCCAGCCCCAGTGCCTCGAGACGCGCGATCAGATAGCCGAGCGTCCGCTCCTCGCCGCGCGTGCCGGGCGCACGCCCCTCGAACGTGTCCGACGCGAGCGTGCGGACTGTTTCGACCAGCCGATCGGGATCGACGGTCATCTCGGTCTGGGCATGGACGGGAGCGGCAAGCGCGCCGATGGCGGCGGCGGCGAACAGGATAGGTTTCAGCATAACCCCGTCTTAACGCCGCGCCCTTTTAGCGCAAGCGATCAGGTTCAGGCCGCCTTCGCCGTGTCCACCGGTTCGAGCGAATCTTCTTCCCACAGCTGCTTGGCGCGCTGCACGTCGCTCTCGCTCACCTTGCCGATGCGGTGCGCGATGAAGTCGATGCCATCGATCAGCCACAAGGCAAGCTGCGGCTGAGTCAGGCGATAGACCCGGCTCTGCGCGAAGCTCTCGATCTCGACCAGCCCCAGCGCGCGCAGCACGGCGAGGTGCTGCGACAGACGCGTCGGGGTGATGTCGAGCGCTGCGGCCATCTCGTTCACCGTCTGGTCGCCGATCCGCAGCTTCTGGATCAGCCGGATGCGATCGGGATGCGAAATCTGGCGCAGCACGGTGGCGAGTTCATGGGCAACGATCTTGCGGCTGGGCATCTTATTGTTCTCCAGTGGTGGCAACGAGCCGAAGGGAAGGACGCGGCTGGCGCGGCGACGGGGCCGGTGCTGCCGCAGGAATGGCACGCCATGACAAGCGGGCGCGCGAACGCTGCTCGCCGCCGCGACAGAGCTGGTGAATGAATTCGACGTCGGCCACCTCGGTGACATAGGGCGCGACGGAGCCCCGGCCGGGGGTGATGATGCCGCAATCCCACAGCCGCACGGCGCCCTGCATCAGCCGCTGAGCGGCATGGCCGAGGCCAGCATGGTGCGCTGCGAGCGCGAGCGCCTGCACCAGCAACGGCGCGTTGAGCGGCAGCGTGCCATCCGCCTCGTCGAGCACCTCACCGGTGATCATGCTGACCCCGCGCCGATGCCAGAGCATCGGCCAGGGGGTCCAGATTCCGGTCAGCTCGGCGAGCATCGCAAACACCAGGCTGCGCAGCTCGGGCAGAACGATGATCGCATCCCAGCGTCCGGCATGGCGGACAAGATGGCACAGCGCATCCTCGATCGGCAGAATTTCGATTTCCTGCTGGTCGCGCGTCGCGACGCGTCCCGAGACCAGCAGCTGGCGCACCAGCGCGTTGCGGCGCTGGGCATCGACGACGATGCCGATTCGCTGACGCCCTTCGGCAAGCGCAGCCTGCAGCATCGCCTGCAGGGTTTCCGCGCGCGGCATGGGGGCATCGCAGGCATCGACGGCACAGGCCGCCGGATGGGGCGACATCAGCATCACGTCGAGCGTGCTCGCCTTGAGCGGCTTGCCGGTGCCCTGATCCTGCAGATAGCTTGCGACCCAATCGACCCGCGGCAGCGCTGCATGGCCCCCGGCCTGAAAGGCGACGGGCGAAACATTCTGCCAGGGCTGGAACTGGGGCGCGGCCTTTGCCGCCCGGCGCGGTGCAGCCCATGCGGCAACCTGTCTAAGTGCACCGCCTGGTCGGGCAGGAGCATGCTGCACGTCGATCTCCAGCCAGGCGATGAGCCGCGTCAGCGCATCGCGCCAGTCCTGCGGCACCGGCTCGGCCGGCTCCGCCAGCAGCAGTTGCGATCCGCCGACCAGGCTGAGCGCCGGACGCGGGCCGGTGGAAAGCCCCTGACCGGATTGAACTGCGGGGATCCGGTCAGGGGCAACGCCCGCTTGTGCGACCGCAAGCGAGCGAAGGGGAAGGTCAGGCTGTTCGGGCAATATTTCCATCGAAAGGACCTTTGCGAGCGTCTGGGCTTGGGATGCTGACTAAACGCATTGCGCACATCGCGGAAATTCAATAAAATCGCCCAATCGTTCGATTAAAGCGAACTGCCTGGTGGAACCTTGCCGCATGCACCTCAATTTCAAGCATCTGCGCTATTTCCATGCGGTGGCGCATGACGGCAATCTCACCAACGCCGCGCGGCGGCTCAACGTCTCGCAATCCGCGCTGTCCACCCAGATCAAGCTTCTGGAAGAAAACATTGGCCATCAACTGTTTGAGCGTCGCGGACGGCGGCTCGAACTCACCGAGGCCGGGCGCGTGGCGCTGAACTATGCCGACAGCATGTTCGAGACGGCGAACGAGATGATGGCGACCTTTGCCGGCGGCAGCGGCAGCAGCCGACGGCATCTGCGTGTCGGGGCGCTCTCGACGCTGTCGCGCAATTTCCAGATGCGCTTCCTTGCCCCCATGGTCGGGCGCGACGACGTGCACATGGTGATCCGTTCGGGCTCGCTGCGCGATCTGGTCAAGGCGCTCGAGGCGCACGAGCTCGACGTGCTGCTGACCAACCGCCTGCCCTTTCGCGACAGCGGCACCAACTGGGTCGCGCACCTGGTCGACCAGATTCCGGTGAGCCTGATCGGCCCGCAAAAGGTCGATGTCTCCCGTACCCCGCTACGAGAGTTGCTGATGACCATGCGACTGGTGGTTCCCGCTACGGATTCCGGGGTTCGTGCCGATTTCGACCTGCTGGTCGACCGGCTCGGCATCCTGCCCAATATCATCGCCGAGGCCGATGACATGGCGATGCTGCGCCTGTTGCTGCGCGCCGGAACCGGAGTGGGCGTTGTGCCACCGATCGTGGTGCGCGACGAGCTCAATATCGGCAGCCTGCACGACATCATGGCGATCCCGGGCCTCACCGAATCCTTCTACGCGATGACCCAGTCGCGGCGGTTTCCGCATCCCCTGGTCGATCAGCTGCTCGAAATCGCCAAAATCGCCTAGTTCGGAATTTCAGAACCAAATCTTTATTTCATTGAATTTTCCGTATCGATCGTTCGTCCGTATCCGTTGGCGACACGCGTGCCCCCCGCTGGGGCCAGACGGAGACGGAAAGACGATGGATATCGCCCTTGCCCTGACAATCGGGATCGCCGCATTCACCGGATTGGGTGGTATCGCCCTGCTCGCAGGCGACCGCCACGCCCGCCTGACAGGACGAGCGCTGGAAGCCGCCCTGCTCGCCTGTCTTGGCCTCGCCATCGCGGCGCTGGTGCAACTGATCACCGCAGGACCGGTCACCTCCGAGCTGCTGGTCTGGCAGCATCTGGGGCTTTCCGTCCGGCTCGACGCCGTCAGCCTGCCAGTGACGATCCTGGTCAGTTTTGTCGGCTGGGTCGTGCTGCGCTTCTCGCGCACCTATCTGGGCGACGAACCGCGCCGCGCGCATTTCAAGGCCTGGCTGAGCTTCACGCTGGCCAGCGTGCTGCTGTTCGCGCTGTCGGGCAACCTGCTGCAGCTGGTCCTGTTCTGGATCGCCACCAGCCTGTGCCTGCACAAGCTGCTGCTCTTCTATCCCGATCGTGCCGCTGCACGCCGCGCCGCGCGCAAGAAATATATCACGGCGCGCATCGCCGATGTCGCGCTGGTCGGATCGGCGGCCTTGCTGTTCTGGGTCTATGGCACCGGCGACATCGCCACCATCCTCGATAGCGCGCGCAGCGGCGAGAGCGGCACCGCGATCCGGTTCGCCGTGTTCGGCCTGGCGCTCGCCGCCGTAATCAAGTCGGCGCAGTTCCCGCTGCACGGCTGGCTGACCGAGGTGATGGAAGCGCCGACTCCGGTCTCGGCGCTGCTGCATGCAGGCGTCATCAACGCAGGGGGCTTCCTGCTCATCCGCTTTGCCGATGTCCTGCTGCTGTCGCCCGCGATCATGGCGGGGCTGGTGATGATCGGCGGCTTCACCGCGGTGTTCGGCGGGCTGGTGATGCTCACCCAGCCTGCGGTCAAGACCTCGCTGGCCTGGTCCACCGTTGCGCAGATGGGCTTCATGATCATGCAGTGCGGCCTCGCCCTGTTCCCGCTGGCGATGCTGCACATCATCGCGCACTCGCTCTACAAAGCGCACAGCTTTCTCGCCTCGGGCGGCGCGGTCGAGCGGATCGCCGCGCTGCGGCGGCCTGGTCCGGTCGCCATTCCGGGCGCCAAGGCGGTTACCGGCGCGTTTCTTGCGGCGCTGGCCATCTATGTCGCGATCGGCTTTGCCTTCCGCTTTCAGGATACGTCGCCCCAGTCGATCGCGCTGGGCGCGATCCTGATCTTCGGCATCGCCTATCTGCTGGCCCAGGGCCTCGCCGGAGCCGCCCCCGTCCCGCTGATGCGGCGAATGGTCGTCTATTCGATCGCGGCCTCGCTCGGCTATTTTGCGCTGCATCATGTGGCCGATGCGCTGCTGCTCGGCCCCCTGCCCGCAACGCCTGCGCCCGGACCGCTCGAATGGGTGCTGATGATCCTGGCGGTGGTCAGCTTCGGCTTGGTCGCCATCGCCCAGTCGATGTTCCCGCTCTGGGCCTATCACCCCGCGGCGGCCGGCCTCAGGGTCCACCTTTCCAATGGCCTGTACGCCAACGCGCTGTTCGACCGCATGCTCGGCGGATGGACGCTCAAGCGGTCGCGCTGACACCAAGATCCGATTTTCCAAGGAGTTTGCCATGACGCAGGACAGCCTGACCAAACCCAAACCGACCGCCGCAGACATTGCGCTGATCGCCGACGCTGCCGCGCGCGCCATTCCGCCGGTCTGGCCGCTCGCATCGAGCGTGGCCGTGAACCCCTATCTCGGCCAGGCCGGGCTCGACCTCGCCACCACCGCCGCGCTGCTCGCACGGGTAAGCGATGCCCCCGCCACGATGGCACGCAGCTGGTATCGCGAACGGATCGGCAATGGATCGATCACCGATGGCGATCTCGCCGCCGCACTAGCCGCCTGCACCGCATCGCCCTGCCCGGCGAGCGTGGCCGAGCTCAAGCTCGCTGCGCAGCGCCCGCATGTCCGCAAGGACCCGCTGCCGACGATCGCGGATCTCGCCGCGCGCGTCTCGGGCATCGACTGGCCTGCGATCATCGCCGAACGCATGGGCCACTGGATCGCCGGATGGAGCGATGAGGGCCAGGCCTTGTGGGCCGCACCGCAGGGCAAATCCGCCTTTCGCGCGTGGCAGGATGTCGCCACCCACGATCTGACCCCCGAGATCGCCGGCCTCGAGGGCTTTGCCCGGTTCGTCGCCGATGCGCCCGACAGCGCAGGTGATGCGCTCGCCGCCAGCGCCGCCCGGCTGGGACTGCCCGCTGCGGCCATGCCCACCTATTTTCACGCGCTGCTGATGACGCTGGGCGGCTGGGCGCAGGTCGGCCGCTACCGGCTGTGGCAGGCCGAACTGGCAGGCCAGAGCGACAGCACGCTCACCGATCTGCTGTGCATCCGCCTGATGTGGGAAGATGCGCTGCTCGCGCAGTATCGCAGCCCGATCCTCGAGGCCTGGCAGGATGTGATGGCCGCGCATTCCGCTCCGGTTGCGCCCGATGCCGATCAGATCATCGACGCCATCCTGCAGGAAGCCGCCGAGCGCGCAGGCCAGCGGGCCATCGGCGAGACGCTCGCTGCTGCTGCCGCGACCAGCGCCGCCGTGCCGCCCGCGCTACAGGCCGCGTTCTGCATCGATGTCCGCTCCGAGGTCTTTCGCCGCGCGCTCGAAGCGCTCGATCCGTCGATCCAGACGCTCGGCTTTGCCGGCTTTTTCGGCCTCGGCGCGTCGCACCGTCGCTTTGCCTCGGATGTCCGTGAGCACCGGCTGCCGGTGCTGCTCAACCCGAAGCTGACCACCAGCTCGGGCGGGGCCGAACTGGAAGACGTCGACCGCGCCGCCCGCTATCGTTCGCGCGCCAAGCGTGCCTGGGGCCGGTTCAAGCTGGCAGCGGTATCGAGCTTCGCCTTTGTCGAGGCAGCAGGTCCGGTCTATCTGGGCAAGCTGATGCGCGACAGTTTTGCGCTGAAAAAGACAAGTCTGCCCAACGATCCGATGCCGCGTCCCGACCCGGCGCTGAGCCTGGCGGACAAGATCGACGCGGCCGCTGCGGTGCTGCGCGCAATGTCCCTGACACAGGATTTCGCACCGCTGGTGCTGCTCGTCGGTCATGGCGCGAATGTTGTCAACAATCCGCACGCCAGCGGGCTGCATTGCGGTGCATGCGGCGGCTATTCGGGCGAGGTCAATGCGCGGCTGCTGGCCAGCCTGCTCAATGAACCGGCGGTGCGCGGCGGCCTGGCGAGCAATGGCATCATCGTTCCGTCGACCACATTGTTCCTTGCAGGCTTGCACGACACCACCACCGACAATGTGCTGATCTATGACGGCGATCACCCCTCGCCTGCCCATGCGAACGCGATCGGCCAGGCCAGGGCCTGGCTGGCGAGCGCCGGCCTTGTCGCACGCGGCGAACGGGCGCTGCGCCTGCCGCGCGCCGATGGAGCGGCCGACGTCGCCAAGCGCAGCCGCGACTGGGCGGAGATCCGTCCCGAATGGGCGCTTGCGGGGTGCAAGGCGTTCATCGCCGCACCGCGCAGCCGCACCAGCGGCAAGAGCCTGGAGGGTCGCGCCTTCCTGCATGACTATCAGTGGCAGCAGGACGAAGGCTTTGGCGTGCTGGAACTGATCATGACCGCGCCGGTCGTCGTCGCCAGCTGGATCAGCCTGCAATATTATGGATCATCGGTCGCGCCGCACGTCTTTGGCGGCGGCAACAAGCTGATCCACAATGTCACCGGCGGCATCGGCGTGGTCGAGGGCAATGGCGGCACGCTGCGCGCAGGCCTGCCCTGGCAGTCGGTGCATGACGGCAGCGATCTGGTGCACGAACCGCTGCGGCTTTCGGTCTGTATCGAGGCGCCGGTCGAGGCGATGACCGCGATCCTCGAACGGCATGAAGGCGTGCGCGCGCTGTTTGACAATCGCTGGCTGCACCTGTTTGCGCTCAACGCCGCAGGCGAACTGGCCTGGCGCTATACCGGCAACCTGCAATGGGAGCGGGTCGACGGGCACGGCCAGACGATGATGGAGCGCGATCTGGCAGCCTGATCGAGCGCCGGCCCTGTCACTCCGCCAGCAGCGATGCAGCGGCGGACAGGGCCAGGCCCGACATCAGCAACCGCCGCAGGGTGAGGCTCGTGGGGATGGCGGAAACCCGCACCGCATCGGCCAGCCCGGCTGCCAGTGCCAACGTTCCCGAGCCGACCGATTCTTCCCATCGCGGGCGCAGTGCAGCAGCGATCGATGCGTTGCGCACCACCAGAATGTCCTGGATCCGCGATCCCGGCCTCGCGCCGATTTCCTGCTTGTAACCGCTATCGCCCGCACCCCAGTCCACCTGGCGAACGCCGCGCGCGAGCATGGCGTCGACCGCATGCAGTGTGACGATCTGGCCGGGAGAAGCATCGGCAAAACCCGCGTCATAGCTGCTCGCGATGCCATAGGCGATCGCCCCGCAGACCAGGTCGAGCGAAAAGGCGATCGGGCGATCGGCGACATAGAGCAGGCTGGCGGTCAGCATTTCGGCCAGATCGGGATCGACCACCGCGCGCTGCCAGTGCGCCATCATGTGCGGATTCAGGAACTTGGCGCCGCTGCGGTCGGTGCGCGTGCCCACCCAGCTGTTTTCCTCGATCCGCGCCAGATCCTGGAACACCTGGCGCGACCAGGCGGTCCCGCGAACGATCCGCACGGTGACCGGGCCCTGTTCCTCGAGCCGCGCGGTCAATCGCCGCACCTTCTTGCGCCGCGACTTGCTGGGCCAGGCATCGGGCGATCCCGGCTCGGCAAAATCCTGGATGAAGCTCTGCCCCATGTCGCGGATCAGCACGTGCCACCCGATCGCATCGGCCGCCGCGATCATCAGCTGGGCCAGCCGGTCGTCGTGATAGATGGGGCCGATGCGCAGCAGCGGCCCGATGATCTCCTGCGCAGCGGGATGTTCCAGTACGGCGCGCATGTCGCCCACGCCGGTGCTCGGATCGATGGCGGCGCTGCGAAATGGCCAATAGCTTCCCGCGAGCGAGCGTGCGCGCAGGCCCGGTGGCCCCAGCTGGCGCATCGGCAGAGCGAGGATCGGGCTGCCATCGCCGCGATGGGCGACCAGGGTCGAGATTGCCTCGGGCTCGCCCCGGCAGAACCAGCCTTCGCGCAGGAAGCCATGGCTGGAAGGGCCAATGGCGGCCAGCATGTCGACGACGGGCGAGACGCCAGGAACCACTGCACATTCGATCGCTCCCAGCGCGACTGCCCCGGCGCGCAGGTTGCGATGATCGACATGCAGCATATTTCACTCTCCCGAAGGCCTGGCCCCTGATATGGCAGCGAGAGGATAAGCGACGGTTAACCCGTCGGGCAATGATATAGTGTCACCGCCGGCGCCATCGGCCCCGGCGGTGCATTGCAGGATCAGAATTCCGACCAGTCTTCCTCATCGGCCTTCAGCGCCAGATTGCCGCTGACCATCGGCACGCGTGCCGGCCGTTTGGGCGCCGGACGAAAGGCAGACCGCGCCACCGGCATGGCGTTCTGCTGGCCCAGCTGGAACCGGCCAACCTTCTCGGCGAGATCCTGCGCTTCGCTGGCCAGGCTGCGCGCCGAAGCGGCGGTTTGCTCGACCATGGCAGCGTTCTGCTGGGTCATCTTGTCCATGTCGCCCACGGCAGAATTGACCTGGATCATGCTGGCCGACTGGCTTTCCGCCGATGCGGCGATGCGGGTGATCACCTGGCTGACCTCGCCGACGCGCTCGACGATGCGGGTCAGCATCGTGCCGGTCTCGCCGACCAGCTTCACGCCATTGTCGACATGCTCGGTGCTGTTGCTGATCAGCGTCTTGATCTCCTGCGCGGCGTCGGCGCAGCGCTGCGCCAGCGCCCGAACCTCGTGCGCGACGACGGCAAAGCCCTTGCCGGCATCGCCCGCGCGCGCCGCCTCTACCCCCGCGTTCAGGGCCAGCAGGTTGGTCTGGAAGGCAATGCCGTCGATCACGGTGATGATCTTGCCGATCTCGCTCGACGACTTCTCGATCGAGTCCATCGCGCCGACCGCCTTGCCGACGATGACGCCGCCTTCGGTCGCCTCGGCCTGCATCTTGGCCATCTCGGCATTGACCGCGACCGCACTGCGGGTGGTTTCCTGCACCATGTCGGTCGCGGCGCGCATGGCAGCGGCGGTTTCCTCGAGCGACGCGGCCTGTTCCTCGGTGCGCGAGGCGAGATCATCGGCGCCGGTGCGGATTTCGCCGCTGCCCGAAGAAATGACGCTGACGCTCGAGCTGACCGCGAGCAGCGTTTCGCGCAGAGCGGCAGTGGCGGCATTGAAGTCCTGCTCGACCTGCGCATATTCGGCAGGCAGCCCCGACATCTGCGTGGTCAGATCGCCTTCGGCCATGCGCTTCAATGCGCTGCCCATCTGGCCGAGCACGACACCGCGCACCTTTTCCTCGGTGTCGACGAAATAGGTCGACAGCGCGACATCGATATCGAGCAGCGAAACCTTGACCAGCGCCGCGACATCCTTGGCAAGCTTGCGGCGGCCCGGCACGAAGCGCAGCAGCCCCGGCGAGATCATGCCGTGGATCATCTCTTCCAGGATCAGCGCATAGCCACCAACATACCATTTCGGCTCCAGCCCGATCCGTGCGTGCACCTGGCCCACGCCAACGGCGCGCTTCATGTAATCGTCGGTCAAGCCATCGCCGAAGATCTTCATCCAATGGCTGTGCTGTGCATTCTTGGCGTATTGCAGCCGCGAGCTGTCGCTGAAAAAGCCTTTGAGCTCGGGAATGCCCCCGACCTTGCGGTAGAATTTTTCGAGCGCGCGATTGACGTGCCGGCCCAGCGAACGTTTCACCCTGCGGAAGGTGGAACTGTCTGCGCGGTCCAATTCGTAAAACTCAAGCCTCTCCTGCAAGCTCGACTGCATTTCCCTTTCTCCCAAAAAAGGTAAACAACGCTGAGGCTGGCATTTAGAACGTCGAAGTTAATTAGGTGTTGAAGCCGACGAAAAAAGCTCAAGAATGGTGGTAAGCAGGTTTTAACGAACCAATTGTCAGTCCAGATTGACACTTCCGCCTGGCTATTGCTGTTTACAGGGCCGCCGACAGCTTCAGCTTACCTGCAGAACCTTGCAGATAAGACAAAAGGCCGGGAGATCACTCTCCCGGCCTTCCTGTGCGACCCTTAAGGGCTATATTTATTCTGTATTATTCTGCGGCTTCCATCGGATCAGCCTTGTCCGGCTTGCCGTCGCCGTCCGTATCCCAGGCATCGGCCTTGCCGTCATTGTTGCGGTCCCAAGCGTCCATGGTGCCGTCGCCGTTCGAATCCAGCGTGGCGGGCGGTGCCTGATCGGCGGTTGCCGGGGCGTCAGCGCCGGGGGCCGGAGTTTCCGAAGCAGGCGCTTCGGTGGTCGGGCTGGCGGGGGTTTCCTGCATGGCGTCCTGCGCCAGGGCGGGGGTTGCGGCCAGCGCACCGGCAGCGATCAGGGCTCCGATAATCGAGTTCTTCATAGCTTTTACTCCTCGTTTCGTAATGCTCTCGGCGGGCATTCAGGTGGAGAGATCTTGCTTGCTCCGACCTATCAACGAGGGGAAAGCACTGCTGTTCCGGCGGATATTGCGCCCGTTGCGTGTCTCCCAGCAGGTTCCAGCAAGTTGCCGCACAGATTCTTCGCACTATCGCACGATCACTACTTGGACCGCGTCAAGTTGCTCGGAATCAGCGATGAAAATCGACTTCAACTCGTCGCAATTCGACATGAAAAGGGGCGCCACCCGCAAGGAGTAGCGCCCCGAATAGTGTCACATCGAATGCCGATAGCGATCAGGCTGCGGCAAACAGCTCCGGTTCCAGCGCCATGATGGCATCCGATCCGGCCTCGATCTTGCGGCGCAGCGCGCCGGCATCGGGCATGATCCGCTCGGCGAAATAGCGCGCGGTCTTGAGCTTGGTCTCGTAGAACACCGCATTGCCGCTGCCGGCTTCCAGCGCCGCGATCGAGGCGCGCATCATGCGCAGCCACATCAGGCCCAGCGCGACGATGCCCATGATGTGCATATAGCTGTGCGCGCCCGCGCCGACATGGTTGGGGTTCATCATGCCGTTCTGCATGAACCACATGGTCGCCGCCTTGAGCTCGCCCGCCGCCTTTTCCAGACGCGTGGCAAAATCGACAAGGCGCTCGTCGGCCTTGGCATCGGCGCATTCGCTGTCGATGATGCCGAAGAAGGTCTGCACCGCGCGGCCGCCATTCTGCGCCAGCTTGCGGCCGACCAGGTCCATCGCCTGCACGCCGTTGGTGCCTTCGTAGATCATGGCGATGCGCGCATCGCGCACATACTGCTCCATGCCCCATTCGGCGATATAGCCGTGGCCGCCATAGACCTGCTGCATGTTGGTGGCGATCTCATAGCCCTTGTCGGTGCCATAGCCCTTGATCACCGGGGTGAGCAGGCTGATCAGATCGTCCGCCGCGACGCGCTCTTCCTCGGTCTGCGCCTTGTGGGTCAGGTCGACCTGCAGGCCGCCCCAGAGGATCAGGGCTCGCAGGCCCTCGTTGATCGCCTTGGCCTCCATCAGCATGCGGCGGACATCGGGATGCACGAACAGCGTGTCGGCCTTTTCGTTCGCGTCCTGCGCGCCGGTCAGCGCGCGGCCCTGGCGACGGTCGCCAGCGTACTGCACCGCGTTCTGGTACGAGACCTCGCCCATCGACAGGCCCTGCCCGCCGACGCCGAGACGCGCGGCGTTCATCATGATGAACATCGCGGCAAGACCCTTGTTCTCCTCGCCCACCAGATAGCCGGTTGCGCCGTCATAGTTCATCACGCAGGTCGAATTGCCGTGAATGCCCATCTTGTGCTCGATCGAGCCGCACGACACGGCGTTGCGCTCGCCCAGCGAGCCGTCGTCGTTGACGAGGAACTTCGGCACGATGAACAGCGAGATGCCCTTGACGCTGTCGGGGGCGTCGGGGGTCTTTGCCAGCACCAGATGGATGATGTTCTCGGTCAGGTCATGCTCGCCCGACGAGATGAAGATCTTGGTGCCGGTGATCGCATAGGTGCCACCGGGCTGCGGGACCGCCTTGGTGCGGATAAGACCCAGGTCCGTGCCGCAATGCGGTTCGGTCAGGTTCATCGTGCCGCCCCACTTGCCGCTGATCATGTTGGGGCAGTATTTTTCCTTCTGCTCCTGGCTGCCCTTGGCAAGGATCGCCGAGACCGCGCCGTGCGTCAGGCCGGGATACATGGCAAAGGCCATGTTGCTCGACGACATGAATTCCTCGAACGCGATGCCGACGACATGCGGCATGCCCTGCCCGCCGAACTCTTCCGGCGCGGCCAGCGTGCCCCAGCCCGCCTCGCAATATTGCTGATAGGCTTCCTTGAAGCCGTCGGGCGTGGTGACGGTGCCATCGGGATGGCGGGTGCAGCCCTGCTGGTCACCGATCTGGTTGAGCGGGAACAGCACCTCCTCGACGAACTTGCCGGCTTCCTCGAGCACGGCGGACAGCACGTCGGGCGCGGCATTGTCAAAGCCCGGCAGGTTGGAATATTTCTCGATTCCCAGCACCTCGTTCAGGATGAACTGGGTATCGCGCACCGGTGCGGTATATTTGGGCATCTTGCGGGTCCTCTCAAAACATATGGGTCAGATCAGGCCGGGGAGAGCCTGAGAAAGGGGCGTGGTCCGTGACCGGCAACCGCCCGGATCGAAACGCGGGCATCAGCCCTGGTCGGCACGATCCACTTGCTCGACCATTTTCACGAACTGCGAAAGCTCCTGGATGGCGCTTTCGAGGTCCTTCTTCTGCTTGCGCATCAGGGCTATACGCTCCTTGCAGCGCTGAAGTGTCACGCGGCGCTGTTCGCGCCGTCCGTCGCCAATATCGTAAAGGTCGATCATCTCGCGGATTTCGCCCAGGCTGAAACCCACATTCTTGGCGCGCATGATCCAGGCGAGCCGCGCGCGGTCGCGCTTCGAATAGACGCGGGTCAGGCCACGCCGCTCGGGCGCGATCAGGCCTTCGTCTTCATAGAAACGCAGCGCCCGCGCGGTGACGCCGAATTCGTCCGACAGATCGGAGATGGTATAGCTATCCCGGTTCTGCAGATCGGGAGTGTCGATGCGGCCAAGGGTCGAACGGTCGTGCATGGAAGTGGCGCTACATTACCTTGACGTAAACGTCAAGTAAATTTCAGCCCGCGCAGAGCCGCTTCACCGATCGCCCGGTCGCGCCGCCTGCCGCTGCATTGCCCGGCTCGACCAGCGCGAAAGAGGCTCCGGCCAGACTCGCCCGGTCGCTGCACAAAGCCGCGCAGGCGGCGGGCACGCTGCCGGGCACCACCAGCGCATTGCCGTCGAACTGTGCCGAAAAGCGGCAGCCCGCGATGGCATCGCCCTTGCCGTTTCGCGACAGGCTGAGTTCGGCCGCCTCTCCTGCCAGCTGCGCGCTGCCGGTGCCCTCGCACTGGCTCGACGCGCCGAACGTGACCAGCACCCCGACCTTGTAACCCCTGATCCGATCGCCGCGCGCGCAGAAGCTGTCCGCACCGGTCGCGCCGGGATCTGCGAAAGCACCAGCCAGGTCGATGGCCTGCGGATCGACAATCACGCCCGCATTGATCGCGGCGGCGTCCAGCGGGGTCAGCGCGTCATCGTCGCCGCCTGCCTGCGAAACGCTGCACCCGGCCAGCAGCAGGCAGGCGAGCAGCGCCCTGCGCATCAGGCGATCCGCTCCAGCGAACCGTCGCTTGCCACCCGGCGATAGAAGCACGACGGCGCGCCGGTATGGCAGGTCGGTCCCGCAGGCGACGCGATCACCCAGACCGCGTCCTGATCGCAGTCGATCCGCAGCTCGATGAGCTTGAGCACATTGCCCGAGCTTTCACCCTTCTTCCACAGGCTCGCGCGCGAGCGCGACCAGAAATGCACCTCGCCGGTCTCGGCCGTCAGCCGCAGCGCCTCTTCGTTCATGTGCGCAACCATCAGCAGCGCTCCGCTCGCCGCGTCGGTGACGCATGCGGTGATCAGCCCTGCGGCATCGAATTTGGGGTCCAGGTCCAGCCCGGTCTCGCGGATATCGGCCATATCGCCCGGTTAATCGCACCCAGCGCCCCGTGCAACACGGTTAACGAAAAATGACCTGCGAATTCTCCTGTGACAAATGCAAGACAAACCCCATATGCGCGCCTATAGGGGTGCCAAACCACCCGGCTGCAACCGAATCGGGCGCGCAACATGATCACCACACATCCTTTTGACGACGACAAGCTGCGCGAAGAGTGCGGCGTTTTTGGCGTGGCCGGCGCGGTCGATGCCGCGGCGATGGTCGCTTTGGGGCTGCACGCGCTGCAGCACCGCGGCCAGGAAGCCGCAGGCATCAGCAGCTTCGACGGGCGCCATTTCCACAACCACAAGGCGCTGGGCCATGTGGCGGGCAATTTCGACAGCGAAGAGACTATGCGCGCGCTGAAAGGCGACTGGGCGATCGGCCATGTCCGTTATGCGACGACCGGCGAGACCGCGCTGCGCAACGTCCAGCCGCTCTATGCAGAGCTCTCCTCGGGCGGCTTTGCCATCGCGCACAATGGCAATATCTCGAACGCGATGAAGCTGCGGCACGATCTGGTGCGCACCGGATCGATCTTCCAGTCAACGAGCGACACCGAGACGATCATCCATCTTGTCGCCACCTCACGCTACCGGACACTGCTCGACAAGTTCATCGATGCACTGAAACAGGTCGAGGGCGCCTATTCGCTGATCTGCCTGACCGACAGCGGCATGATCGCCTGCCGCGATCCGCTGGGCATCCGCCCGCTGGTCATGGGCCGTATCGGCGACACCGTCATCTTCGCATCGGAAACCGTGGCGCTCGACATTGTCGGTGCGGAATTCGTCCGTTCGGTGGAGCCGGGCGAACTGATCGTGGTCATCGGCGGCGAGATCCGCTCGCACCGCCCCTTTGCCGACAAGGCGCAGCGCCCCTGCATCTTCGAGCATGTCTATTTCTCGCGCCCCGATTCGATCGTCGACGGATCGTCGGTCTATTCGGTGCGCAAGGCGATCGGCGCGCAGCTGGCGATGGAAAACCCGGTCGAGGCGGATCTGGTCGTTCCCGTGCCCGACAGCGGCACCCCGGCGGCGATCGGCTATGCCCAGCAATCGGGCCTGCCGTTCGAGCTCGGCATCATCCGCTCGCATTATGTCGGCCGCACCTTCATCCAGCCGGGCGACGGCGTGCGCCATCTCGGCGTCAAGCTGAAGCATAATGCCAACAAGCCGCTGATCGCGGGCAAGCGCCTGGTGCTGATCGACGATTCGATCGTGCGCGGCACCACCTCGCTCAAGATCGTGCAGATGATGCGCGATGCCGGCGCGGCGGAAGTCCATATGCGCATCGCCAGCCCGCCGACGATGCACAGCTGCTATTATGGTGTCGACACGCCCGAGCGTTCGAAGCTGCTCGCCGCGCAGAAATCGATCGAGGAAATGCGCCAGTTCATCCAGGCGGATTCGCTGTCCTTCCTCTCGATCGACGGCTTGTATCGCGCGCTGGGCGAAGCCAGCCGCAACGATGATCGCCCGCGTTATTGCGATGCGTGCTTCACCGGCGACTATCCCACGACGCTCACCGATCTGGCCGAGCGCGACCAGCCGAACCAGCTGACCCTGCTGGCCGAACGGGTCGCCGGCTGAGGGATTTCACGACCATGACCGACAAGAACCTGCAAGGCCAGCTCGCCCTGGTCACCGGCGCGAGCCGTGGCATCGGTGCTGCGACTGCCAAGGCGCTCGCGGCCCGCGGCGCGCATGTCATCCTGACCGCCCGCACGGCAAAGGACCTGGAAGCCGTCGAGGATGCGATCTTCGAGGCGGGCGGCAGCGCCACCATCGCCCCGCTCGACCTGGCCGATGGCGACAGCATCGCCCGGCTCGCCGCGGCGATCGGCGGACGCTGGGAAGCGCTCGACATTCTGGTCCTGAACGCCGCGATGCTGGGCAGCCTGGGCCCCGTTCCGACGATCGACGGCGGTGAACTCAACCGGCTGATGACGCTCAATGTTCTGAGCGCACAGGCCATGATCGCCTATTTCGACCCGATGCTGCGCAAGAGCGCGCATGCCCGCGTGATCGGCCTCACCAGCTCGGTCGCCGCAAAACCGCGCGCCTTCTGGGGCGCCTATGGCGCGTCCAAGGCCGCGCTCGAGGTGCTGATCTCTGCCTATGGCGAGGAAATGCGCAATATCGGCAAGATCCGCACCGCGATCGTCGATCCCGCGCGCACCCGCACCGCCATGCGCGCCAAGGCCTATCCCGGCGAAGACCCCGCGACGGTGAAGCTGCCCGAGGTAGTGGGTGAGGCGATTGCAGAGCTGGTCTCGCGTGAGTTCGAGACGGGTCATCGTCTGGCCCTGCAAGGCTAACCGGTTCGCGCAGCAGCGCGCTCAGGGGCATCTGGACAATTAATAACCCATGGGTTATATGAAGCCATGGCGTGGACTGTCGTCTTCCATCAGGCGTTCGAGGCCGAGTTCGCTTCGCTTTCGCTGGAAGTTCGCGAAGCTCTCGCGGCGAGTGCTGGCCTGCTGCAGCTGCAAGGCCCTTTGCTGGGGCGACCCCATGCCGATACGCTGGCTGGCTCTGCCTATGCCAACATGAAGGAACTGCGCTTCGATGCCGATGATGGCGTATGGCGCGTCGCGTTCGCCTTCGATCCGCAGCGCAAGGCAATCCTGCTGGTCGCGGGCGACAAGGCAGGCGTGGCGCAGAAGCGGTTCTACAAGGCGCTGATTGCAAGGGCGGACAGCCGTTACGCCGAGCATCTGGAAACTTTGAAAGGATAGGAACATGGCGAGCGAAAGAAAGCCCAGCGTCCTCGGACGCACGCTCGACGAGGTCATTGCGGACATGCCGCCCGAAAGCCAGGCGCGCATCGCCGAGCGTACGGCGCAGCTCAATGCCGAGGTCGAGGGCCTCAAGGCACTGCGCAAGCTCGCCCAGCGCAGCCAGGAACAGATCGCGCAGAGCCTTGGCGTCAAGCAACCCGCCATCGTCAAGATGGAGCGCCAGACCGATCTCTACCTGTCCACCCTGCGCCGCTTCGTGGAGGCTGCTGGAGGAACGCTGGAACTGCGCGTGGATTTGCCGGGAACCGGCGCGTTCACGCTGACGGGTGTTGGGGAGATTGAGGTAGCAAAGGATGAGAACTGAGGGCGCTTCCAAATCTGATATTGTGTCCCCGGATCATGCAGCTTCCAACGGATGATGGCGGACACTTTATCGCGAGGCGATTCAAGGGACCGATGGAAGCCTTCAACCACTTCGCGCAGGACGCCGAATTCAACCGGAACACCTATGCCAGGATGGAAAACCAATGGGCAAGCGCGCGACGAAAGGGTGAGAAGGTGACCGTCAAGATCGTCCCTGTTTACAAGGGTCAATCGCGCCGACCCGCCAGCTTGAACATTTGGTTCACGATCGGATCGAAGCAGCACAGTTTGAATATGCCCAATCAACGAGGAACAAAGTGATGCTCGATCTCGCCCGAAAATCGGAGATTCTCAGCGAGATCGCTGAGACCCTTGCCTCCGAGACCGAGTTCAGCTCAAACGGCCTTCTTTTGGTCGCTGCTGTCGATCGAGGCTTTTTGAGTCTTTCGCTGTTCTCGGATCGTGGACGGGATGTGGAATACCGGCACGTCGACTACGACCGCTATGCCACCTTGCTGAACGACTTTTGGGCAATGGAGCCGCTGAGCAAAAGGTGGGAGGAGGTCGAAATCTACCTAAAAGCAGGGCAATTCAAGGTGAAGTTTGTCTACCAGGAGGATTTTGATCCCGATGAACTCGACACGGAACGGCGACATGCCACGGCGACCGACTATTTCGGTGGCAAGCCGATAAAATATCCCGGCCTGGATGGGCGGGATGGCTGGGTAATGTGATCATCTAGCAGCGCACTCATAAGTGCCCAGCTCCGCTGCTTTGACCTTTCACTCTGCAGCCAGAGCATCGCCATGAAGTCGAGGGCTCGCCTGACCAACTGCCAGCTATAGACGACGCTGAAGCAAGACGGGGTTGCTATTCCAGCGCCGTGATGATCGCGCTGAAGTCCAGCCCCTGCGCATCCGCCTCCACGAACGCCGCATAGATCGCCTCAGCCCGTTCGCCCATAGGCACGCGCGCGCCGCTGGCCTTCGCGGCATCGAGCGCCAGGCGCATGTCCTTGAGCATCAGTGAGGCGGCGAAGCCTCCGGCATAGCCATTGTCGGCGGGGCTCGCGGGGCCGACGCCGGGGACGGGGCAATAGCTCGTCATTGACCAGCTCTGGCCCGAGGCCTTGGACGAGATGTCGTAGAAGGTCTGGAGGTCGAGCCCGAGCTTCTTCGCCAGCATGAAAGTCTCGCAGGTCGCGGCCATGGTCGCGCCCAGCAGCATGTTGTTGCAGATCTTCGCCGCCTGGCCTGCGCCATTGTCGCCGGCATGGATCACCGCCTTGCCCATATCGGCGAGGATGGACTCGGCGCGGGCAAAGGCGTCCGCGCTGCCGCCGACCATGAAGGTGAGCGTGCCGCCATTGGCCGCTGCAATGCCGCCCGAGACCGGCGCATCGACCGCCTCGAGCCCGCGCGTCTTGGCCGCGCTCGCGACCTCGCGCGCGGTATCGACATCGATGGTCGAACAATCGATCAGCAGCGTGCCGGGCTTCGCCGCGCCGAACACGGTCTCATTATAGACCGATGCGACATGCTTGCCCGCGGGCAGCATGGTGACGATGACATCCGCCTCGCCCACCGCCTGCGCGGCATCTGACACCGGATGGCAGCCCGCCGCGCCTGCCCGCGCCAGCGCCTCGCCCGAAAGATCGAACGCGATGACCTTGTGCCCCGCCCTGGCAAGGTTCGCCGCCATGCCGCCGCCCATATTGCCCAGGCCGATAAATCCGATTGTGCTCATGCTGTTGCTCCGCTCTCCGTCTGCGCGTCTCAGCGCGCTTCGATCAAATCCCACCGGTTGCCGTACAGATCGGCAAACACCGCGACCTTGCCATAGGCTTCCTGGCGCGGCGCTTCGGCAAAGGCCACGCCCGCCGCGACCATGCGCGCATGATCGGCGTCGAAATCCCCCGTGTGGACGAAATAGGCCACGCGCCCGCCCGCTGCCTTGCCGACCGCCGCCAGTTGTGCCTCCGACGTCGCGCGGGCGAGCAACAACTGCCCGCCCCCATCGCCGGCGACGCGCACCCAGCGCTTGCCGCCGCCCAGATCGCTGTCCTCGATCACCCGCCAGCCGAGCGCCTGGCCGAACCAGGCAATCGCCTCGTCATAATCGCGGACGAGATAGGCGCTGTATGCGAGGTGCATGCGACCGCCCCCGAGCTCAGCCCATGGTCGGGATGACGAAGGCGTTGCCGCCATCGACCGCGCCGTCGGGCCAGCGCGCGGTCACCGTCTTGATCTTGGTCCAGAACTTGACGCCTTCCATGCCGTGCTGGTTGGTGTCGCCGAACGCGCTGCGCTTCCAGCCGCCAAAGGTGTGATAGGCGACCGGCACCGGGATCGGCACGTTGATGCCGACCATGCCGACATTGACCCGCGCGGCAAATTCGCGCGCGGCATGGCCGTTGCGGGTGAAGATGGCGACGCCGTTGCCGTACTGGTGCTTGCTGGGCAGCGACACGGCTTCCTCGAAATCCTTGGCGCGGACGATCTGCAGCACGGGGCCGAAAATCTCTTCCTTGTAGCTTTCCATGTCGGTGGTAACGCGGTCGAAAAGCGTCGGGCCGACGAAAAAGCCGTTCTCATGCCCCTGCAGCGTGAAGCCGCGGCCATCGACGACCAGCTCGCCGCCCTCGTCGATACAGGTCTGAATCCAGCCTTCGACCTTGGCCTTGTGCGCAGCGGTGACGACGGGGCCGTAATCGGCCTCGGGATCGGACGACACGCCGAGGCGCAGCTGCTCGATCGCGGGGATCAGCTTGGCACGCAGCCGGTCGGCGGTCTCGTCGCCCACGGGGACGACCACGGGCAGCGCCATGCAGCGCTCGCCCGCCGAACCGAAGGCGGCGCCCGCGAGATCCTTGACCACCTGGTCGAGATCGGCATCGGGCATGACGATGCCATGGTTCTTCGCGCCGCCCATCGCCTGGACGCGCTTTCCAGCAGCGACACCGCGCTGGTACAGGTAATGCGCGACATCGGACGATCCGACGAACGATACGCCGGCGATGGCCGGGTGATCGAGGATCGCGTCGACCATTTCCTTGTCGCCATGCACCACCTGCAGGATGCCATCGGGCAGGCCCGCCTCGCTCATCAGCTCGGCCAGGCGCACCGGCACCGAGGGGTCGCGCTCGCTGGGCTTCAGGATGAAGGCATTGCCGGTGGCGATCGCGGGGCCGAACATCCACATCGGGATCATCGCGGGGAAGTTGAACGGGGTGATGCCTGCGCCGATGCCGATCGGCAGCCGCATCGAATAGACGTCGATGCCCGGACCCGCGCCGTGGGTATATTCGCCCTTCACCGCATGCGGGATGCCGCAGCAGAATTCGATGACCTCAAGCCCGCGCTGGATATCGCCCTTCGCATCAGCATGCACCTTGCCATGCTCGCTGGAGAGCAGCGCGGCGAGTTCGTCGATATTGGCCTCGACCAGTTCCTTGAACTTGAACATCACGCGGGCGCGGCGCTGCGGGTTGGTTGCGGCCCAGGCAGGTTGCGCAGCGAGCGCGGCATCGACCGCGGCGTCGAGCACGGCGGCGCTACCCAGATCGACCTTCGCCTGCACGGTGCCGCTATTGGGATCGAAAATGTCGGACTGGCGGGTGCTGGCAGGCGCGGTGACGCCGCTGGCCAGGCGATGGGTGACGGTGCGCATCGATGCTCTCCTATGGGTGCTTGTCGCTTGGGGGCGGCAATAGCCTCTGGCATATCTGCACGCAATTGCGTAAAAACGTCACACAAGGCTGCATAAATGCCATGATTTGGAGCGGGTGAATGAACTGGGACGATCTGCGCATCTTCCTGATGCTGGCGCGCGCCGGATCGGTGGCAGAGGCCGCGCGGCGGCTGGAGATCGACCCGACCACCGTGGCGCGCAGGCTGCAACGGCTCTCGGGCGACCTGCAATCCACATTGTTCGAGGCGAGCGGCAAGGGCATCGCGCTGACCGAACATGGGGCCAAGCTGCTGCATTATGCCGAAGGCGCGGAACAGGCGCTGGTCGATGCGCGCACTGAGCTGACCGGCGAGCAGACAGTGTTCGCCGGCACCATAAGGGTCAGCGTGGCAGAGGGGTTCGCCGCATGGATCATCAGCCGCAACCTCGCCAGCTTCCACCGCCAGCATCCCGCGATCCGCATCGAGCTCGTTGCGACCAACGGCTTTCTCAACCCCAGCAAGCGCGAGGCGGACCTGGCGATCATGCTCTCGCGCCCGACCGCCGGACCCTTGAAGGTGCGCAAGCTGGTCGACTATCAGCTCGGCGTCTATGCCGACCGCGACTATCTCGCCGCCGCCGGACCGATTACATCCATCGAGGACCTGCGCCGCCACCCGCTGATCGGCTATATCCCCGATTTCATCTATGCCGACGAGCTGCGCTATCTCGATGAGATCGGCCCCGGGCTGGAACCGGTGCTGACCAGCTCGAGCATCAACGTCCAGCACAGCCTGATCGCCTCGGGCGCGGGCGTGGGCATTCTCCCGTGCTTCATCGGCGAACAAAATGCGCGGCTGGAGCGGGTGCTGGCAGACAGCGTCGCGATCCATCGCAGTTTCTGGCTGGTGGTCCACCGCGACATGCGCAAGCTCGCGCGGGTGGATGCGTTCATCCGCTGGCTCGACGCGCTGGCAGAGCGGATCGCGCCGGTGATGGGGGAGGATGGGTAAAGGCAGCCCAGACGTAAGAGTTTCATTGCCATTGGTCAGGCTTGCCTGCTGAAACCCACTCATGCATGGCTGAGATCATATCGACCGTGGGATAATCTAATATGTCTTCTTCCGAGGCTCCGCGAGATAGCTCACGCTCCCAATACCATTCTTGAAAAGTTACGTAGTCGCCTTGAATCTTGGCTGGGCCGATGGGATCCGCTCCTGCTTGGCGAACAAGCCAGTTCCTTACGATCCGAACAGCTTTAATGTGATCGCCGGAGTGAGAACAAATGTCCCATCCCGCAATATCGGATAATACTTTCAAATAGTCATACTTCGTTTCTTCGAGGACCAAAATCGCTTTCTTCGCAGATTCTCCTGCGCCAAATAGAGCGCATCCATGGTCAATACCAAGTTCGAACGGCATATTGAGCCTTGCATATTCCCCAGCCACCTCGGCCTTACAGCGACTCAAATCATGAATACCAAACTTCGAGTTGGTTATCAAATCAACTATTCGCCGAAGCCTCGTTGCAGAATTATCGGCGTTTTCTGGCGCAAGCCGGGGGTAAAATCCAAGATCGACGATGCAAAAGGCAATGGCTTGCAGGAGCGGTGCAAACTGAGGGTCAAAAGGGCAGTTGACGAAGACAGAACGCTCAAACGGGGGCTGCACATTCATCCTTTTGGTGGATAAGGATCATTACCATAAGAGTTTCTTTCACGAATTCGTCCGTCTCTCCCGTGAATATATAGCTCTGTCTTTTGATTGCGCGCAATTCGCGTCGCTGCTGCAATCGCTTCCTTTTGAGTGGCGTGAGTGCTGGACGCTTTTGGCGATCCGGCCTTTCTGACCTTCCAGCCATCCGCCGATGGAACTACATGCTGGCCCTTTTTTGACATCGCTACCACCTTTCCTGTGCAAGAGCTTACCGCATCCACACATGATTTTCCAATGATTCCATCTCGAACTCCGCTCCAGTTATTATCACCCTCAAGGCACCACCACCTGCCGGATCGCCGTCCCGCCCGCCAATTCATCGAACAGCGCGTTGATCTCGCTCAGCGGGCTCACCGAGGTCAGCAGCTTCTCCACCGGCATGCGGCCTGCGCGCCACAGGGCGATGTAGCGGGGGATGTCGCGTGAGGGGATGGCGTTGCCCATATAGCTGCCCATCAGCGTCTTGCCGTCGCCGACCAGCGAGACGGCGGGGATCGAGAGCATGTCCGCCGGGTTGGGCAGGCCGACGGTAACGATCCGCCCGCCGCGCCGCGCCAAGCCATAGGCCTTGGCAAGCACCGGGGCCTTGCCGACGGTCTCAATTACCAGATCGGGCTTCTTGCCCAGCGCCGCGACCACCGCTTCCTCGCCATCCTCGGGCGGGACGGCGGCGAGCGCGCCGAGTTCGAGCGCCAGCGCGCGCTTTTCCGGGACGGGATCGATCGCCACCACCGGGTTCGCGCCTCCCGCGATCGCGGCCATGAGCGCGGCAAGGCCGACGCCCCCCAGGCCATAGACGACCACGCTCTCGCCAGCGCGCAACGCGCCGCCGTTGAGCACCGCGCCCGCGCCGGTCAGCACCGCGCAGCCGAACAGGGCGGCGATCTCGACCGGAATGTCGCTGTCGATCTTCACGGCCGAGCGCCGGTCGACCACCGCATGCGTCGCAAAGGCCGAGGAGCCGAGATGATGCTGAACCTCATGCCCGTTCTCGGACAGCCGCCGCTCGCCACCCAGCAGCGTGCCCGCGCCGTTCGCCGCCGCGCCGTTGCCGCAAAGGTAGCCCTCGCCCGAATGGCAACTGGGGCAATAGCCGCACAAGGGCAGGAAGCTCAACACCACCCGGTCGCCAGGGGCGAAATGCTTGGCCGCAATGCTGCCAGGCTCCAGCACTGTCGCCACCGCCTCATGCCCCAAAGCCATCGGCATCGGGCGCGGGCGGTCGCCGTTGATGACGCTGAGGTCGCTATGACACAAGCCGGCGGCCTCGATCTTGACCAGCATCTCGTCCGGCCCCGGCGGCGCGAGGTCGATTTCTGCGAGGCGCAGCGGACGGGTGGTGGCATAGGGGCCCTTGTGGCCGATGCGGTCGAGAATGGTCGCGGTGATCTTCATGTATCCGTCATGCCGCCTCGCCCGCGCGCCCGCAAGCGCCGCGCCGCGCGCCCGCCCGCCTAGCGGACAGACGCGAGCTGATACATGATCTCCGCATAGCCAACCGTGGCTTCGGTAATCCCGGCGACCTTGGGATTGGTCGATTCCACCACATAATATTCGTCCGGGGCGTGCGCGCCGCTGCCATGGCCGATACCGAAATGCCCGGCGGGGATGCTCACCGGCGGTGCGGTGAACACCGCACCCGGCCAGGAGCCTGCGAGCCTGGGGTTGAGGTTCGCCTTGACGCCCAGTTTCGCATAGGCGGCCAGCTCCGCCTTGATCAGCCGGCTGTCCTCGGCCACCTCGGTGGGGTCATAGCCGCCCGAGACATTGGCCTCGATATCCGTAAACCCGTTCTTGTCGAGATGCGCGCGCAGCTTCTGCTCCGCCTCGGCGCGGGTCTGGTTGGGCACGAGCCGGAAGTCCATCTTGGCGACCGCGCGGCCGGGCAGCACGGTCTTGCCACCGGGGCCGGTATAGCCCGCGACCAGCCCCTCGATATTCGCGGTCGGCTCCTGCGCCAGCCGCACCAGCGCCTGGTCGAAGGGCAGGTTGTCGATCCAGTGGGTGACTCCGAACGCCTGCTTCATCTGCGCCTCGTCCATGCCCTTCGCCGCCTCGGCGATCAGCGCCTTTTCGCGGGTCGTCAGCGGCCTGACATTGTCGCTCCACCCGCCGATCGCGACATTGTTGCCATCGGGCGTCACCAGGGTCTGCAGCGCCTGGACCAGCCGCCAGGTCGGCGAATCGACCATCGCCTTGTAGCTCGAATGGATGTCGCCCTTGGGGCCCCTGCCCCATTTCGCGCCGCTCGCGACCAGCTCGAGCTCGATCACGCCCTTGGAGCCCAGATTGACCTGCACCTCGCCATTCGCGCCCTGCCAGCTTGCCGGGATGAAGATGCCCTCGCACCGCTTCAGTGCGGCGAGCACATCGGGCCGCGTCGCGATCTGCTTGAAGTTCGGCGATCCGATCTCCTCCTCGCCCTCGCACAGCAGCACGAGGTTGACCGGCGGTTTGACGCCCGCCTTTTTCATCGCGTGCAGCGTGGCGAGGAAGGTCGCTTCCGGCCCCTTCTGGTTGACCGCGCCGCGCCCCATGATCGCCTTGCCCCAGCCGGGCTTGTCGACGATCCGCGCTTCGAGCGGCGGCGAGGACCATTCCGCCGGATCGAACTGCTTGACGTCGTACATGAAATAGATGCCGAGCGTGCGCTTCGCCCCATTGTCCATCACCCCGAACACGCCGGGATAGCCGTCGGACGGCACGGTGGTGACGCCTGTAAAGCCCGCGGATTTGGCGAGGTCAGCCATATAGGCCGCACCCTCGGCCATGTTGAGATCCTCCGCCGCGATCGAGGGCAGCCGAATCCAGTCCTGGATGCGTTTGATGTCGGCGTCGCGGTTGCTTTCCGCCGCCTTGCGGATGCGCGCCATCTCGCTCTCTGCCGCTGCCAGCGCCGCGCCGCCCCCGCCGGTCAATGCCATGCCGGAGCCAAGCAGCGCAGCGGAGCGCAACATCGCGCGACGGTCGGGATGGCGGACAGGCGTATCGGACATGGCATGGCCCCTATGACAGGATGATATCGCCCGACACGCTGGACCAGACGCTCGCGCCTGGCAAGCCGTAACATGATGTAAAGGACTTGTGGTCAAAGCCTTGATTCAGCAGCGCCTTTTTGGTGCTGCTCTTTGGGGGCGATTCGGTCATGGCCAGCCAGAACTTTGTGCATCAGCATGGCGAATTGCTGGCTCAGGCCGACGCGATCCTGTCGGCTGTGTCTGCCGGGACGGAAGCCGCGCTGCGCGACCTGCCGACGCTGCGGCTGGGCTTTTCGCGGCTGGTGAACAGCCATTGCAGCGTGGAAATCCGCATGGTCAACACCCGCGCAGCGCAGATGGACAAGGATGCCGAAAAGACGCAGCTCATCCGCCGTTTTCATGATGAGCTGCTGATGTGGCGTGGCGATCTGATGGATTGCAACGCCAATTGGCCGCAGCGCAAGGTGGCCGAGGACCGCGCCGGCTTTATCGCTGCGTTTCGGGGCCTCGCCGAACGGCTGAAGGCGCGCGTACGCTGGGAGGAGCAGGTCTTCTATCCGGCGATCTTCGCCACGCCCGGCAAGCGCTGATCACTCCACCCAGGCGGTGCGGCTGCGGGTGACGTGAAACAGCGGCTGCATCGGCTGCGCGGCGACATCGGCAAGCGGGATCGCCGTCGCACAGCTTGCACATTCTGCGCTCATCCGTCCGACATGCCAGTGCTTGCCACCGCAACCCGGGCAGTGGTTGACATCGCCCGCGTGATAGAGCGGCATGAAGCCGCGTTCGGCAATGCGGCGCGCAAAGCTGTGTCCCGCTGCCAGCATATGGGCGGGGTCGAAAGCGGGGCGGGCATAGTGCATCGTCATGGCTTTGATCCTTTGTCGGTCCCATGCCTTACGCATGGACGGCAGAACGGTTTCCTGTTGCGGCGGACCGTTCGTCGCTTTGATACCCCTCCCCTTCGCCACACGCTGTGACGGACGGCATGATCCAGCTGAACGGTGCACAACGAATCCGGCTTGCGCCCGATAACATTTGATATAATTATGATATCATGATTATCGAATCGGAGGGCGTTTCAGATGCAGCAGAATTCTTCTTTTGACGGCTCGTCGGGCGGCGGTGCCATGGTCGCCAGCACCGAAAGCGCGGCCAGCACGTTCAACGGCTATGTGTTCCTTCTGCTCATGCTGGTTTCCATGCTGCTACCGGTACTGGGTGTCGGAATGGCAAAGAGTGGCAACATGCTGGGACTGGTGCTGGCGGGGGTGAGCGCGTTCGCCTTTCTGTTCATCATTGCGGGCTTCTACATGCTCAACCCCAACGAGGCGGCGGCGATCCAGCTGTTCGGCAGCTACAAGGGCACCGATCGCAACACCGGGCTGCGCTGGCGCTGGCCGTGGCTCAGCCGCAAGAAGATCTCGGTGCGCGTGCACAACGTCACCTCGGAAAAGGTCAAGGTGAACGACCTGCGCGGCAACCCGGTCGAGATCGCGACCAATGTCGTCTGGCGCGTGTCGGACACCGCGAAAGCCCTGTTCGATGTCGAGAACTATCAGGAATTCGTCGACATCCAGATCGAGAGCGCGGTCCGCGTCATCGGCGCGCGCTATCCCTATGACGATTTCAATGCCGATGAGGTGACGCTGCGCGGCGATGCCGAGGAGGTCAGCCACGAACTGGAAAAGCAACTGCAGGAGCGTGTCGGCACGGCGGGCGTGCAGATCGATGAATGCCGCCTGACGCACCTCGCCTATGCGCCCGAGATCGCCCAGTCGATGCTGCGGCGCCAGCAGGCCGAGGCGGTGATCGCGGCACGATCGCGGCTGGTCGAGGGCGCGGTGACGATGGTCGAGCATGCACTCGCGATGCTGAGCGAGAAGAACGTCGTGCACCTCGACGACGAGCGCAAGGCGGCGATGGTATCGAACCTGATGGTGGTGCTGTGCGGCGAGCGCGACACTCAGCCGGTGGTCAATGCCGGGTCGCTCTATTGACCTGAGACATGCCGAACCCGCCGCCCAAGAAATCCTTCGCGCTGCGCCTCGATCCGTCGCTCCACGCGGCGATCGAGCGCGCAGCCGCACAGGAATTGCGCAGCGTGAATGCCGAGATCGAGATCCTGCTGCGCGAGGCGCTGGCCCGGCGCGGCATCAAGCTCGCTCCGCCCGAACAGCGGCCACGGGGCAGGCCGCCGAAGGAATAGGCGAATCTGGTCGCACGCTGGCTGTGCAGGAACCATCGTTCGCTATTGTGGCTTGGCCGTGCTAGGCTCGCTGCATCCGATAACCTGGATCGCCGATAACGCGCGCAACCGCGCGCGCTGCTGCCTGATCGTCTGGAAGTCCGACGAGGAGAGCAAGCCATGCGCATGACCGAAAAATTCTGCCGCGAGCAGGAAAGCCTGCAGATCGCCAAGGCCGCTGCCGAGCCGCTCAAGAACCGTCAGGGCATCGCGCTCGATGCGGCCAAGGCCTGGAACGCCGCCGCCAAGATCGCGCACAAGCATGAAGCCGGGCAGCAACCGCTCGACAAGCTCGACGCTGCGATCGTCCGCGAATTTGCCGAGGAAGATGCGGCTGGCTGGGTGATCGAGGACGCGGAGGCGATTGCGGTTCCTGCGCTGCACTGATCATGCGCTGGGCCCGGCGTCGGAAAATCAGCCTGCGCCAGGCACCCACGCGCTCAGCACCGCGTCCAGCTCGGGCCGGGGCCGCTCTTCCAGCGCCTGCCCTGCGGTGCCGATGAACACGAAGCCCGCGATCTGCTCGGGCGCACTGCCGAACAGGTCGCGTACGGCGTCGCTATAGCTCGGCCAGCCGGTGATCCAGCCGCCGACAAAGCCGTGGGCGTGGATGGCGTGGAGCAGGTTCATCACGAACGCCCCTGCCGAAAGCTGCTGTTCCCAAAGCGGAATCTTGCTCGATTCGCGCGGGCAATAGAGCACCACCAGCAGCTCCGGGGCCTGGCGCGCGAACGTCTCCATCGCCTCGATCTCCAGCCGCCCAGCCTCGGGCTTTTCCGCACGATAGGCGGCTGTCAGGCGCGCGGCGAACGCATCGCGCTGATCCGCGCCCACATGCACCACGCGCCAGGGGTTCAGCTTGCCGTGGTCGGGCGTGCGCAGCGCAGTGGCGACGATCTCGCGCATCTGCGCGGCATCGGGGCCGGGCGCGATCATGTCGCGCGGGCGGCCAGAGCGGCGGCTGGCGAGATAGCGGTGCAGCGAGCTGAGGTCGTTGAATTCGGTCACATGGAGGCTCCGGCGGCAGGGGGGGCAAGCGGCAGTCTGGTATCAACTGCAACAAGGCGCTTCACAGCCGCGCATTTTTGTCTAGGTTGCAGCCCACGGTATGGACGGCCAGGGGGCGGGCCGCCAACAGAAAAATCGACGGGAGACATGCGATAATGGCCAGCGGTTATGCCGTGAGCGGCGATTCCAAGGGCACATTCCTGGGCCATCCCAAGGGCCTGTATGTGCTGTTCTTTGCCGAAATGTGGGAGCGCTTTTCCTATTACGGCATGCGCGCGCTGCTGATCTTCTACCTCACCAAGCACTGGCTATTCTCGGACTCGCAGTCGGGCGTCATCTATGGGGCCTATACCGCACTGGTGTACATCACCCCCGTGCTGGGCGGCTATCTGGCCGACCGCTATCTCGGCCAGCGCAAGGCGGTAACCTATGGCGCGATCCTGCTGACCTTCGGCCATCTGCTGATGGGCTTCGAGGGCACGGGCGGACAGGACCCCGCCGCCCTCAACGTGTTCTGGCTGGCACTCGCCTTCATCATCGTGGGCTCCGGCTTCCTCAAGGCCAATATCTCGGTGATCGTCGGTCAGCTCTATCCGCGCACCGACGTGCGCCGCGACAGTGCCTATACCATCTTCTACATGGGCATTAATCTGGGCGCGGCGCTGGGTTCGCTGGCCTGCGGCTATCTCGGCGAAACCTATGGCTGGTCCTATGGCTTCGGCGCGGCAGGCGTCGGCATGGCGCTGGGCCTGGTCGTGTTCATCCTGGGCAAGCCTCTGCTGTGCGGCCGGGGCGAAGCGCCAGATGCGGTGGCGCTGACCAAGCCGGTCCTCGGCATCAAGCTCGAATGGCTGCTTTATCTCATCGGCATCGCCGCCGTGCTCGGCATCTGGGTGCTGATCCAGTATCAGGAACTGGTCGGCTGGCTGCTGCTCGCATCAGGTGCAATTCTGGTCGGCTATGTGCTGCTGACCGCCGTCACCAAGCTTCCGCGCGAAGACCGCGACCGCATCTTCGCGGCGATGTTCCTGATCCTCGGCTCGGTGCTGTTCTGGGCGCTGTTCGAACAGGCCGGGTCCTCGCTCAACCTCTATACCGACCGCTATGTCGATCGCGGCGGGGTAGCGGCATCGATCTTCCAGTCGATCAATGCGATCTACATCGTGCTGCTCGCCCCGATTTTCGCGGCCCTTTGGACCTGGCTGGGTCGGAAGGGTCTAGAGCCCAGCGCCCCCGCCAAGTTCGGCCTGGCGATGATCCAGCTCGGCGCGGGTTTCCTCGTGCTCGTCGCCGGTGCCGCTGCGGCGGGAGCAGGCGTGCCGACCCCGGTGCTGTTCATCTTCCTCATCTACCTGCTCCACACCATGGGTGAGCTTTGCCTGTCGCCGGTGGGGCTCAGCGCGATGAACCGGCTGGCACCGGCGCATATGGCCTCGCTCATCATGGGCACCTGGTTCTTCGCTTCGGCCTCGGGCAATTTCGCCGCCGGCCTGATCGCGGCTGCGACGGGCTCGGAAAAGGCGAGCGGCGAAGGGGCGGGCCAGCAGACGGTGCTCGACGTCTATTCGCAGATCGGCTGGATCGCGATTGCCGTCGGTATCGGCGTGCTCGTCATCGCGCCGCTGATCAAGAAGCTGATGCACCTCGACACGCTCAAGGATGCCGAACCGCTGGCGGGCGAGGACGAACTCGCCGAGAACCAGGCGGCAGGCGTGCATCCGGCGACGCGCGGTGCCTGATCACAACGACAAAACCACTTCCGAACTGCGACAGGGAAAACACATGCGATACGGGTATCTCGCGCCTCTGGCGGCCATGGCGGTCGTCGGCTGCGCCAACACGACAGGTTCCGAAGGCCCCTCCTCCGCCAGCGCGAGCGCACCCAAGGCCGAGAAGGTGAGCATCAACGAAAACCCCTATCCCAGCACCTACAAGCCCTATCCGGGCGTGGCCACCGCGATCCGCAACGTCACCATCTTCGATGGCGAGGGCGGACAGATCGACAATGGCGTCGTGTTCTTCACCGACGGCAAGATCACCGCGGTCGGCGATGCCAATACCCCGATCCCAGCGGACATCGTGGCGATCGACGGGCGCGGCAAGTTCGTGACGCCGGGCATTATCGACATTCACAGCCATCTGGGCGACTATCCCTCGCCGGGCGTTTCGGCGCATTCGGACGGCAACGAGGCGACCAGCCCGGTCACCGCCGATGTCTGGGCCGAACACAGCGTCTGGCCGCAGGACCCCGGCTTCAGCCGCGCGCTCGCCAATGGCGGTGTGACCAGCTTGCAGATCCTGCCCGGCTCGGCCAATCTGTTCGGCGGGCGTTCGGTGACGCTCAAGAATGTCCCTGCGCGCACCATGCAGGCGATGAAATTCCCCGATGCGCCCTATGGCCTGAAAATGGCGTGCGGCGAAAATCCCAAGCGCGTCTATGGCAGCCGCAACCAGAAGCCCGCCAGCCGCATGGGCAACCTTGCGGTCAATCGCCAGACCTGGGCGCGCGCGGCCGAGTACAAGGCGCGCTGGGACGAGTATGAGAAAAAGGGCGGCACGCCCCCTGCCCGCGACATCGGCATGGATACGCTGAAAGCGGCGCTGGAAGGCAAGATCCAGATCCACAACCACTGCTATCGCGCGGATGAGATGGCCATCGTCATCGATATGGCCAAGGAGTTCGGCTACAAGGTGTCGACCTTCCACCACGCTGTCGAGAGCTACAAGATCGCCGACCTGCTGCGCGAGAACAATATCTGTTCCGCCGTCTGGGCCGACTGGTGGGGCTTCAAGATGGAATCCTATGACGGCATTCCCGAAAATGCCGCGATCATCCAGAATGCCGGTGCCTGCACCATCATCCATTCGGACGATCAGGATCAGATCCAGCGCCTGAACCAGGAGGCCGCCAAGGCCTTGGGCGATGGCCGCCGCATGGGCTTCAACATTTCCGATGCTACCGCGATCCGCTGGCTGACCTACAACCCCGCCATGGCGATGGGGATTGCCGACAGGACGGGCAGCCTCAAGCCCGGCAAGATGGCCGATGTCGTGCTGTGGAACGCCAATCCGCTGTCGGTCTATGCCCGGCCCGAAAAGGTCTGGGTCGATGGCGCGCTGCTTTATGATGCCAATGATCCCAAGCGCCGTCCGGTGAGCGATTTCGAGCTGGGCCAGCCGGGTGAGGGAGACACGAAATGATCAAGGCTCTCTTTGCAACGAGCGTAGCCGCAGCCGCACTGCTCGCCTCTCCGCTCGCCGCGCAGACCGTCGCCATTACCGGCGGCAAGGTCGTGATCGGGGACGGCAGCGCGCCGATCGAGGGCGGCACCGTGGTGCTGCGCGATGGCAAGGTCGTCGCCGCCGGTTCCGGCGTCGCCGTGCCTGCCGGAGCGCAGGTCGTCGATGCCTCAGGCCGCTGGGTGACGCCCGGCCTGTTCGCGGGCTTCAGCCGTCTGGGCCTGGTCGAGGTCGAGGCGGTCAACGAGACCAATGATTCGAGTGCAAGCCGGGGCGAATTCTCCGCTGCGATCGATGTCACCCCCGCGATCAACCCCAAGGTCAGCGCGGTTGCTGTCAACCGCGCCGCCGGCATCACCCGCGCGGTGGTCGCCCCTATCGCCCCGGCCGCGATCTTCGCCGGTATGGGCGCGGTGATCGATCTGGGCGATGACTACAACGCCGTGACCAAGGGACGCGCCTTCCAGTTCGTCGAACTCGGCGAGACGGGTTCGGCCAAGGCGGGCGGCAGCCGCGCCTCGGCGTTTCTCGAATTCCGCAATGCGCTGATCGAGGCACGCGCGCTTGCCAACGGCCAGCGCGGGGTGCCTGCGCATCCGCACGATGCGCTGCTCAACCGCCAGGATGCCGCCGCGCTCGTGCCGGTGGTCAATGGCGAGATGCGGCTGCTGGTGCATGTCGAGCGCGCCGCCGATATCCTCAACGTGCTGAAACTGCGCGAGGAATTCCCGGCGCTCAAGCTGGTGCTCGCAGGCGTGTCGGAAGGCTGGCTGGTCGCGAACCAGATCGCGGCTGCGGGCGTTCCCGTCATCGCCTCGGCACTCAACGACCTGCCGTCCGAGTTCGAGAAGACCGCCGCCACCCAATCGAATATCGGCCGGATGAAGCGTGCGGGCGTCACCGTTTCGATCGGCATGATCAACGACAATGACGCGCACCGGCTGCATTATTCGCCGCAATATGCGGGCAATCTCGTCGCCCTCCAGCGCATTCCGGGCGCGAGCGGCCTCACCTGGGACCAGGCGTTCGCCGCGATCTCGTCGGGCCCTGCCCAGGCGCTGGGGATCGACGCGATGCTCGGCAGCCTCAAGCCCGGTCGCCAGGGCGATGTCGTGATCTGGGACGGCGACCCGCTCGAGCTTTCGAGCGCGCCCGTTTCGGTGATGATCGATGGCGTTCAGCAGCCGCTCGACAACCGCCAGGCGCGGCTGCGCGATCGCTATCGCACCCCGCAGGAAGGGGCTTTGCCCAAGGCATACGATCGCTAAGATGCGGTGAACGGAGGATTCGCTGCGGCGATCCTCCTGTCACGCAGGGGACGGGCGGCGATGCAGGATTACGCGATGCTTTTGGCAGGGGCGGTCGGCTTTGTCGGCAGCCATTTCGCGATGTCACACCCCTTGCGCGCCGGGCTGGTCCGGAGGCTGGGGGACAAGGGCTTCCAGATAGCCTATACTTTGGTGTCGTTCGCCACTTTGTTCCTGATGGTTGAAGGCTTCCAGCGCGCGCCAGTCGCCGCGCCGTTCTGGCCAGCGAACGACCTGCTCTGGGCGGTCGCGACGCTGCTGATGCTGATCTCCGCGATCTTGTTTGTGGGATCGCTGATCGGCAATCCGGCGCTGCCTGTGCCCGAGGCGGCGGCCAAGCGCATCGCGGTCAAGGATCCGCACGGCGTGTTCCGTATCACCCGCCACCCGATGATGTGGGGCTTCGCGCTCTGGGGCGTGGCGCATATCCTGATCGCGCCCAGGATCGATACCTTGATCCTGTGCGGCGCGATCATCACGCTCGCGCTGGTCGGCGCGAAGCTGCAGGACGGCAAGAAATTCGTGCTGATGGGCGATGCCTGGCTGCACTGGCAATCGCGCACCAGTTTCGTCCCCTTCGGGCGCGGGTTCGCCTTTCCCGGATGGGCGGCGCTGATCGGCGGGATCGTGCTGTGGCTCGCCGCGCAATGGGCGCATATGCCGCTTGGCGTCGGTGCGGCGGGAATCTTCCGCTGGCTGTGACGCCCCTGCCCCTTTAGCGCGGCGCTGCCACCCCCTATATCGCCGCCATGGCGCTGCCCGAGATCATCACCGACTGGTTTGCCGAGCGCGGCTGGTCGCCCCGGCGGCACCAGCTCGAAATGCTCGATCAGGCCGATGCCGGTCGCCACGCGCTGCTCGTCGCCTCGACCGGCGCAGGCAAGACGCTCGCCGGGTTCCTGCCCACCCTGCGCGACTTTGCCGACGGTGGCGCACATGACGGGCTGCACACGCTCTATATCTCGCCGCTGAAAGCCCTTGCTCACGACGTACAGCGCAACCTGCTGACGCCGGTGCAGGACATGGGGCTCAACGTCCGTATCGAGACGCGCAGCGGCGACACGCCGTCGGACCGAAAGGCCCGCCAGCGCGCCCGCCCGCCGCACATCCTGCTCACCACGCCGGAATCGCTGAGCCTGCTGCTCTCCTATCCGGAAAGCGCGGAGATGTTCGGGAGCCTCAAGACCGTGATCATCGACGAGGTGCACGCCTTTGCCGCGTCGAAGCGCGGCGACCTTCTCAGCCTCTCGCTCTCCCGGCTTCAGGCGCTCGCCCCCGAGATGCGGCGCGTGGCGCTGTCGGCGACAGTCGCCGATGCCGACAGCTACCGCGCCTGGCTTGCCCCGCATGGCGATATCGATGCGGTGGCTTTGGTCGAGGGCGAGCCGGGCGCAGACCCCGACCTGTCGATCCTGATCACCGACGATCGCGTCCCCTGGGCGGGGCATAGCGCCCATTATGCGGTGCCGCAGGTGCTCGAGGAGATCGAGCGCAACCAGACAACATTGGTCTTCTGCAACACGCGCTTTCTCGCCGAATTCATCTTCCAGAAGCTATGGGAGCTGAACGAGAAGCACCTGCCGATCGGCATCCATCACGGCTCGCTCTCGGTCGAGGCGCGGCGCAAGGTCGAAGGCGCGATGGCGCACGGCGAGCTGCGCGCGCTGGTCGCCACCGCCAGCCTCGATCTCGGCGTGGATTGGGGCAATGTCGATTGCGTGATCCAGATGGGCGCGCCCAAGGGCTCGTCGCGCCTGCTGCAGCGCATCGGCCGCGCCAACCACCGGCTCGACTGCCCCTCCAAGGCGATCCTGGTCCCCGGCAACCGCTTCGAATATCTGGAAGCGCAGGCGGCGTTCGATGCGGTCAACGAGGGCCAGCGCGACGGCGAGAGCTTCCGCCCGGGCGGGCTCGACGTGCTCGCGCAGCATATATTGGGCCTGGCCTGTGCCGGGCCGTTCCACGAGGACGAACTATGCGCCGAGGTGCAGTCCGCGCTGCCCTATAGCGCGCTCACCCGCGAGGCGTTCCTGCGCGTGTTGGGGTTCGTCGAGAATGGCGGCTATTCGCTGCGCGCCTATGACAAGTTCAAGCGGCTGGTGCGCGAGAAGGACGGGACCTGGCGACTGGCGCACCCGAAGTTCGCGCAGGCCTATCGGCTCAACGCGGGCATTATCGTCGATACCCCGATGCTCGACGTCCGCTTCAAGAATGGACGATCGCTGGGCCGGGTGGAGGAGGATTTCGCCGCGCAGCTCGCGCCCGGCGACACATTCGTCTTCGCGGGCATGGGGCTGGAGGTCGAGCGGATCAAGGATCTCGACCTGATCGTCAAGGCATCGGCCAAGGCGACGCAGATCCCAAGTTACAATGGCGCGCGCATGCCGCTGACCACGCATCTGTCGTCGCGGGTGCGCGAATTCCTCACCGACCGCGCGGGCTGGGCGCGCTTTCCCGATGACGTGCGCGAATGGCTGGAAATGCAGGACTGGCGCTCGGCCATGCCCGAGCCCGACCAGCTGCTGGTCGAGACCTTTCCGCACCATGGCCGCGAATACATGGTCTGCTATCCGTTCGAGGGCTGGAACGCGCACCAGTCGCTGGGCATGCTGCTCACCCGGCGGATGGAGGATCGCGGGCTGCAGCCGATGGGCTTCGTCGCCAACGACTATGCGCTCGCCGTCTGGGGCCTCAAGCGCGTTACCGACCCCGCCGACCTGTTTTCCGCCGATATTCTCGCCGACGAGTTCACCGAATGGGTCGAAAGCTCGTACCTGCTCAAGCGCGCCTTTCGCGAGGTCGCGATCATCAGCGGGCTGGTCGAGCGCCAGCATCCCGGCAAGAAGAAGACCGGGCGGCAGGTCACCTTCTCGACCGACCTGATCTACGACGTGCTGCGCAAATATGAGCCCGACCATGTCCTGCTTGAAGCCGCCTGGGCCGATGCACGCGCGCGGATGACCGATATCGGACGGCTGGGCGATCTGCTCGACCGCGCGGCGGGCACGATGCTGCATGTCGAGCTGGAGCGCGTCAGCCCGCTGGCGGTGCCGGTGCTGGTGATGATCGGCCGCGAGAGCGTCGCGCAGGGCTCTGCCGACGACGCGCTGCTCACCGAGGCGGAATCGCTCGCCGCCACCGCGATGCGCGCGGACTGATTGCCAGCCGGCGCGTCGGCGTGTTACATCTGCAAGACAACCAGAGGCTGCGGTCATCGCGGCACGAGAGGATCGAACCGATGCTGTATCGCGCGCTGGCCGGTGCGTTGACCCTGTACGCGGCGCTTTGCGCCGCACCCGGCGCGATCGCGCAGGATGCACTGCCCGAGAGCGGCTTTGCCAATACCACGGTCGGGGCGCTGACCGATGCCGACCGCCTGACCCAGGAAGCCGAACGGATCGCGCTTGCCCGCGACCGCGCCAGCCGCATGACCGTGCCGGTGAGCATCGACGGGCGCGGGCCGTTCAAGTTCATGATCGACACAGGGTCGGAGCGCACCGTGGTGTCGAGCGACATCGCCTCGGTGCTGTCGCTGGAAATGGCCGAGATCGCGCGGCTGGTCAGCATCGCGGGCAGCAAGATGGTGCAGACCGTCTACCTGCCCGAAGTGACGCTCGGCCGCCGCAATTATGGCGAGCTGGTGGCACCGATGCTCGAATCCCACCATATCGGCGCGGACGGCATCCTCGGCCTCGACGGGCTGCAGGACCAGCGCATCCTATTCGATTTCCTGGAAAATGCGATCACGATCGAGGACATTACCGAACGCCCCCGCGTCAGCGATTTCGAGATCGTGGTGAGCGCGCGGCGCAAGTCGGGCCAGCTGATCTTCACCGACGCGACGTTGGGCGGCAAGCGGATCAGCGTGGTCATCGATACGGGCGCGCAATCGAATATCGGCAATCTGGCGCTGCTCAAGCGGCTGGGCGCATCGCATAAGCTGAGCGCGCAGCAGGCGAGCCTCACCTCGGTCACCGGGCAGACGATCATGGCCGATGCAGGCCTTGCGCAGGATTTCCGCATCGGTCGTGCGCAGTTCGATTATGTGCCGATCGTCTTTGCCGATGCCGACGCGTTTCGCGAGCTGGGGCTCGACAAGACGCCGGCGCTGCTCTTGGGCATGAGCACCTTGCGCCAGTTCAGCCGGATGATGATCGATTTCAAGCAGCGCCGCGTGCTGTTCGACATGCCCGAAGCCGCGCGGGTCAGGCCCGAACGCGCACGGATCTGACGATCAGCACCAGTTGGGCTTGCCGCCGCCATACCAGACGGCCAGCCCTTCGCCGACCAGCGTTTCGCCCAGGCTTGCGCCGCCACGCGTGACCCGGAACAGCGCCCGGCCATAGCGGTCGGTCGCGCGGTCCGCCGGTTCCAGCGCGATCGGCCCGGCGTTCAGCAGCTGCTGCATCCGCTGCTTGGCGCGCTGGCCGAGCTGAAATTCGGCATCGCAGCGTGGCGACGAGATTTCGGGCGTGTCGATATCGGCGACGCGGATCTTCTGTCCCTCCAGCCAGAAGGTGTCGCCATCGACGACGCAGGTATACCGCGCACCGCCGGCACAGGATGCAAAGCGGAAGGAGCCCCCGCGACCCGGGGCCGAGGCAGCAGAGCCGGTCGCTGCGATCGGTGCGGGCGGACCTTCCTGCGCCTCTAACAGCTGACGTTGCTGGCGCGAGACGGCCCAGGGGTCCGACCACGCCGTCGGCGCGGCAGCGGACGGGACCATCGTCGTCTCGGGCCAGAGCCACGCGTTGAGGTTCCATCCCGCCAGAAGCGCCAGAAGGATGGCGAGCGTCGATATGCGGGCTTCGGTCGCGCGGCTGACGACCCGGTTATGGCGGGTTCGCCGAGAGCCGGGCTGAGAGCGAAAGGCATGGGATCGACGCGCCATCGCCCGAATGTGGAGGCGCGCGGTAAATCAAAGCTTACCTGTGCGACGAAGCGCATCATTTTCCGACGAACAGAAAGCCCACCCCCGCCATGATGCAGGCAAAGGCCGCGAAATGCCGCCAATTGAGTGCCTCGCCGAGCACCGTGACCATGAAGACACCGAAAACCGTCAGCGCCAGCGCCTCCTGCACCACCTTCAATTGCCCCGGCGTCCAGCCATGCGCGAAGCCGATGCGGTTGGCGGGCACGGCGAAGCAATATTCGACCAGCGCGATGCCCCAGCTGGTCAGGATCACCCAGAACAAGGGCCGCGACGCGGCGGCAGCGGGGCCTCCTTTCAGGTGCCAGTACCAGGCCGTGGTCATGAAGATGTTCGAGATGGTGAGCAGCACCAGGGTGGGGGCAATCTGGCTGGGCATGGACGGCTTTCAGCAGGTGGAGGGAGGGCCTGACGGGGTCGCGGGAGGTAAAGATAAGATAAATCTGTCGTCAACGCCTGCTTAACCTTTGACGGCAGGACGCGCTTAACCAGCGGACTCCCAAATCATGATCAACACCAGATAAATGGGGGTCAGTATGTCACCGGACAGTCTGTTCATTTCGTTCCTGTCGATCTCGCTCGCATCGGTCTTCATGGCTCTGGTCATCGGGACACGCGGCGACGAAATCCGCCGGATCGCCGCCGCGATCGGCGAGGAAGGCGGCGGATTCACCCGGCGCAAGGCGACGCGCATCGCCGCTGTCGAGCGCAAGACCGCGATTGCCGACGAGGCCATGATGGCGCGCGCACGCGGCGAGCGCTTCGTCCCGCCGCGCGACTATCGCGGTCGCTGAGACCGGTCAGCCCACCGGCGGCTCGGCAGGGCCCTGATCGATGATGAAGCCCAGCACGCCGGTAATGGCACCGTCCTTGTCATGACGGCAGGCGCCGCGCACCAGAATGGTGCGCATCTCGCCGGCCTCATTGCGCAGCCGGGCGCGAAAATCGATATTTTCGCCATGGTCGAGCGCGCGCTGCACCGCCCGCCGCACCTTGGCCCGGTCATCGGGGTGATAGGCCAGAATCGCTTCGGACATCGGTGGCTCGCCCTGGCTGCGATCGCGCGCGTAGATGGCGAACACCTCGTCCGACCAAGCCAGCGACGTGTCTGACCATTCATAATGCCAGTTGCCGATCCGGCCGACCGATAATGCATGATCGAGCGCCTGAGCGACGCTGCCTGGAGCCTCGCGACCGGCCTCCAGCTGCCATTGCGCCCGGCGCAACCGCCGCAGCAGCTCGAGCGCGGCCAGCGTTGCCACCAGCGCGCACAGCCAGGGCAGATGCTCGATCAGGGTGACGCTCATCGAAACGCGCTATTGCTCGCTGCAGGCTGCCTTGTGCGCCCTGGCATTCTCGACATAATGCGCGACGCCCATGCGCATGCCCATGATCGCGGGCTCAGGCAGATCGCGCATGTATTGCGCGGGCCGCCCGCCCCAGAGCTGGCCCGAGGGCATGGACTTGCCCGGTGTCAGCATCGCGCCGGCCGCCAGCATCGCATCGCCGCCGATGCGGCAGCCGTCCATCACGATCGCGCCAAGGCCGACGAACGCCCGGTCCTCCAGAATGCAGCCGTGCACCATCGCCATGTGACCGATCAGCACGTCCTCGCCGATGATCGTCGGGAAGCCCTCCGGAGCGCCGGGGCGCGGGCTGTCGCAATGGATGACGGTGCCGTCCTGCACATTGGTGCGCGCGCCGATGACGATGCGGTTCACGTCCGCCCGGATCACGCAATTGTACCAGATGCTCGCATCGGGTCCGATCTCGACATCGCCGATGATGCGGCAGCCCGGCGCGATGAACGCGCTGTCATGGATGCGCGGGGTCTTGCCATGCAGGCTGATGATCGAAACATCGTTCATGATTTCAGACCTTTGCCAGCAGGCGCGCGGCATGTGCGGCGTGATAGGTCAGCACCCCGCTGCACCCCGCGCGGCGGAAGGCGAGCAGGCTTTCCAGCACCACCGCGTCGCGATCGCCAGCGCCTGCTGCGGCCAGTGCCTCGATCATCGCATATTCGCCCGAGACCATATAGGCATAGACCGGCACGCCGAACGCCTGTTTCACCCGCGAGACGATGTCCAGATAGGGCATGCCGGGCTTGACCATCACGCTGTCTGCACCCTCGGCAATGTCCATCGCGACCTCGCGCAGCGCCTCGTCGCTGTTCGCTGGGTCCATCTGATAGCCCTTCTTGTTGCCCTTCAGCAGCCCGGAGGAGCCGACGGCATCGCGGAACGGGCCGTAAAAGGCGCTCGCATATTTGGCGGCATAGCTCATGATCTGGACATTGTGATGCCCGTCCGATTCCAGCGCATCACGAATCGCGCCGATGCGCCCGTCCATCATGTCCGACGGTGCGATGATATCGGCACCGGCCCGCGCCTGGTTGAGCGACTGGCCGACCAGTATCTCTACCGTCGCATCGTTGAGCACATAGCCTTGCGCATCGATCAGCCCGTCCTGACCATGCGCGGTATAGGGGTCGAGCGCGACATCGGTGAGCACGCCGATCGAATCGCCCAGCGCATCCTTGATCGCGCGGATCGCGCGGCACATCAGATTGTCGGGGTTGAGCGCTTCTGCGCCATCGTCGCTGCGCCGGTCTCGCTGGGTGTTGGGAAACAGCGCCAGGCAGGGTATGCCGAGGTCCACCGCCTCGCGCGCGCGCTCGACAATGCCGTCGACCGACCAGCGCGACACGCCGGGCAGCGAGGCGATCGGCTCTTCCGTTCCCTGCCCCTCGGTCACGAACAGCGGCCAGATCAGGTTGGCAGGCGACAGGCTGTTCTCGCGCACCATATCGCGGCTCCACGCGGTGGCACGCGCGCGGCGCAGGCGGGTGGCGGGATAGGCGGAGGCGACAGGTGTAGAGCTCATGGAACGGTCTTAGCGAGTGGGTGCGCCAAGGGGAAGCGGTGTTGGATGCGGCGCCTGGGACACCACTCTCGCCTTTCTCGCGCTCCCCTCCCTGGTTAGGGAGGGGATAGGGGTGGGTCGTTTGCGCCAACGACAGTTCTGTAATGGCTTTTACCCACCCCCTGCCCCTCCCTTTCAGGGAGGGGAGTCCTGGTGGATTCCTCCAGACTCCCTGGGGCTCACCCCATCGGCAGCGTCATCGTCGCGCGCAAGCCTTCCACCAGACCGCCCGCCCCGCGACGGTTCTCCAGCCGCAACGATCCGCCGTGCTGGTGCAGGATCGCGCGCGCGAGGGTGAGGCCGAGGCCCGTGCCGCCGGTGGCCATGTTGCGCGAGGCTTCCAGCCGGGTAAAGGGTTCGAACATCCGTTCGATCTGGTCGTCGGGAATGCCGGGGCCGTCATCATCGATGGTAATGCTCACCCTGCCCGGCCCCTGGGCGATACTGACCCGCGCGCGCTGACCATAGCGCACCGCGTTGCCGATGATGTTGCGCAAGGCGCGGCGGATCCAGGTGAGCTGCAGCGGCACAACGATGCGCGGCGTGTCGGCGAGCGCGACGTCCTGCCCGAGATCGCGATATTCGTCGGCAATCATCTCGACCAGCGCGCCAAGGTTCACCGGCTCGGGCGCATCGCCCGTCCGCCCGATCCGCGCAAGCGTAAGAATGTCGTCGAGCGTGCGGGTGATGTCGTCGATGCTGGCGACCATCCGCTCGCGCTGGCGGTCGTCGGGCACCGATTCGACGCGCACCCGAAGCGCGGCAAGCGGCGTCTTGAGATCATGCCCGATCGCGCCGAGCATCACGTCCTTCTCGTTCAGCATCGCGGCGATCCGCGCGCTCATAGCGTTGAATGAGCGGGTGAGGTCGGCCAGATCGCTGGGTCCGGTCGGCTCGATCGGCTGCGCCTCCTGCGTCCGCTCGAAATGCGCCACGCCTTCGCGCAACGTTCCCATCGATCGGGCGATCCGGCGTGTCAGCCACACGAGCGGGACCAGCATGACCAGGTACAGGATCACCGTCTGTCCGATAATGGTCGCCAGAATGCGCACCGAGGCTTCGGGCACGGGCACCCGAACACTGAGCCATTGTCCGTCGGGCCGCTGGATGGCGATGACGGCGAGCTGGCTGATCGGGCGTTCATTGCGCCCGCCGATTTCGGCCGCCAGCCGGTCGATCCTGCGGGCGCGCGGCGGGGCCGGCATCAGCGCCGCATCGATCCGCGCAGGCGAAACCCCATAGCTCGGCAGGATGGCGGCCAGGCGCGAGACCAGTCCGGGAGCGGGCCGCATGTCCGCCCGGACCGGATTGTTTGGCGTCAGGTCGGTGCGGCGAAGCCGGAAGCCGGGCGCTCGCTCGATGCGGCTGCCGAAACGCTCGCGCAACGGTCGCCCCTGTTGCAGGCGGTCGGTTGCGGCAATCAGCCGGACCGAGGCCTCTGCCGCGATCCGGTCCAGCGCCTGTTCGCGCTGCGCGCGGACCAGCAGCGCGGCATTGACCAACTGCCCCGCCAACAGCGCGAGCGCGATGGTCAGCAGCAATCGTCCAGCTAGGCTCGACGGCCAGAGCCGCTGGAAAACGCTCATGGCGTGTCCGGACCGGCAAGACGCCGGACGCGCGCGGCGAGCGTGTAGCCGCCACCCCAGACGGTCTTGATCAGGCGCGGCGAGCGATTGTCCGCCTCCACCTTCTTGCGCAACCGGCTGATCTGGTTGTCGATCGCGCGGTCGAACAGATGCGCCTCGCGTCCATGCGCGAGATCGAGCAGCTGGTCACGGTTGAGCACGTGTCCTGCATGCTCGCAGAATACCTGGAGCAGCTTGAATTCGGCGGTGGAGATGGGAACCAGCGCGCCATCGGGATCGGTCAGGCGGCGCTTGACCGTATCGAGCGTCCAGCCATCGAACTCGAAGCCTTGCGGCTCGTCCTCGGCGGGCTGGGGCACGCGGGCGGCGCGGCGCAGCACGGTCTTGATCCGCGCCACCAGCTCGCGCGGGTCGAAGGGCTTGACGACATAATCGTCCGCGCCGATTTCCAGCCCGATGATGCGGTCCATTGCTTCGCCCTTGGCGGTGAGCAGGATGACCGGTGTTTCGGATTGCGCCGCGACATGACGGCAGAGGCTCAAGCCGTCCTCGCCGGGCATCATGATGTCGAGCAGCAGAATCGAGAAGCGCTGGTCGCGCATCAGCGTCCGCGCCTTCGCGGCATCGCCCGCCTCGGTCACGGCAAAGCCCTGGCCGGTCAGATATTCGGCCAGCGGCTCGCGCAGGGTCGGCTCGTCATCGATCAGCAGGATATGGACAGGATCGGTCATCGGGCTTCAGCATGTGCCGGGAGCGGCGGAGAAAGGCAACCGGCCCCGGGCGCATCAGGGGAGTCTGCGCCCGGAGCCGGAAGTGGGTCAGGCTGACGATCAGCCCTGCGGCGCGGCGCGGCGCTGCTGCCAGCGCTGCTTCATTGCCTCGCGGGCTGCGGCCCGCTCTTCCTGGGTGATCTTGCCGTCCTTGTTGGCATCCTGACGGTTGAAGCGCTCGAGCGCGCCCGCCTCGAATTCGGCGAGCGTGATCGCCCCATCCTTGTTGGCATCGAGCCGCATCATGCCGCCGCGCATGCCACCATGACCGCGCATGCCCATCCTGGGGCCGCCGCGCTTGCCGCCCATGCGCGCACCGGGCTCGCCCGGACCGCGATCGGCGCGCATCGCCATGCGCTCGGCACGCTTCTCCTGCCGCGCCTCGCGCGCGGCGGTCATCTCGGCGAGGCTGAGCTCGCCGCTGCCGTCGGTGTCCATCTTCTTGAAACGTTCGGCCATCCGGGCATCGCGATCGGCCTTGTCGACCTTGCCGTCCTTGTTGAAATCGATGCGTTCGAACATTTTGGCGGCCTGTGCGCGCGCCTCTTCCTGCGTGACGACACCGTCCTGATTGGCATCGGGTCCGCGCTTCTGGCCAGGGGCGGGCTGCGCCAGCGCCATGCTGCCGGAGAGCATTGCAGCCAGCGCAGCGCCGGCAATGAGGGTCTTCTTCATGGGGGGCATTCCTTCAATTCCATCTCGGGGGCGGAAGCCGCTCCGGACCAGGCTAGCAGGGGGCAGGCCACAGTCCGAAGGGGCTCCCATGACCGCTGTTTTAGCCCGGCATTGTCGCACAGCTATGCCGTGCAGCCCATAAAAGTGTCGTAAAATGTATCGGATCGCTCACTCCGTTCATCCCGGCGCAAGTCTTTTCGCTGCGCCGCAGCATCGGACAGCTTGGCGAATGGCGCGTGTGCTGATAGGCGCTCATTCCATGCTTTCGATGAACAACATCACCGTGCGCCTGGGCGGCCGCACCATATTGGACGGCGCAACGGCGGCGATCCCGCCGGGCAGCCGCGTCGGCCTGATCGGGCGCAACGGCGCGGGCAAGTCGACGCTGATGAAGGTGATGATCGGCGAGCTCGAGCCCGATGATGGCGAGATCGAGATGCCCCGGCTCGCGCGGCTGGGCTATGTCGCGCAGGAAGCGCCGCATGGCGATGCGACCCCGCTCGATACCGTGCTCGCCGCCGATGCCGAGCGTACCGCGTTGCTGGAAGAGGCCGAGACCTGCACCGATCCCGACCGGCTGGGCGATGTCCACGAACGGCTGCTCGCCATAGACGCCTATAGCGCACCGTCACGTGCGGCGATCATCCTCACCGGCCTCGGCTTCGACGAGGAGATGCAGAACCGCCCGCTCGACAGCTTTTCGGGCGGCTGGAAGATGCGCGTCGCGCTGGGCGCGCTGCTGTTCTCGCAGCCCGATGTGCTCCTGCTCGACGAACCGTCGAACCATCTCGACCTCGAAGCGACGGTCTGGCTAGAGAACTTCCTCAAGGCCTATCCCGCGACGCTGATCGTCATCAGCCACGAACGCGACCTGCTCAACAATGTCGTCGACCATATCCTGCACCTGCAGGGCGGCAAGGTGACGCTCTATCCCGGCGGCTATGACAGTTTCGAGCGCCAGCGCGCCGAACGCGCGGCGCAGCTCGCCGCCGCCAAGCAGGCGCAGGATGCCCAGCGCGCCAAGCTGCAGGACTATATCGCGCGCAACTCGGCGCGCGCCTCCACCGCCAAGCAGGCCCAGTCGCGCGCGAAAATGCTCGCCAAGATGCAGCCGATCACCGCGCTGATCGAGGACCCGTCGCTCAGCTTCGATTTCCCCAGCCCGTCAGAACTGAAACCGCCGCTGATCACGCTCGATCTCGCCGCGGTGGGCTATTCAGAGGAAAAGCCGATCCTGCAGCGGCTGAACCTGCGCATCGATCCCGATGATCGCGTCGCGCTGCTCGGGCGCAACGGCAACGGCAAGACCACGCTCGCCCGGCTGCTCGCCGCGCAGCTGCCGCCGATGGACGGCGCGATGAACACCGCGGGCAAGATGCAGGTCGGCTATTTCACGCAATATCAGGTCGAGGAGCTGGAGGCGGACAGCACCCCGCTCGAACAGATGACCCGCGCGATGCAGGGCAAGACCCCGGCGGCGGTGCGCGCGCAACTCGGCCGGTTCGGCTTTTCGGGCAACCGCGCGACATCGCAGGTCGGCACATTGTCGGGCGGCGAACGCGCGCGGCTGGCGCTCGCGCTCATCACCCGCGACGCGCCGCATCTGCTGATCCTCGACGAGCCGACCAACCATCTCGACGTCGATGCGCGCGAGGCTTTGGTCCAGGCGCTCAACGAATATACCGGCGCGGTGCTGCTGATCAGCCATGACCGGCACATGGTCGAGCTGACCGCCGACCGGCTGGTGCTGGTCGACAATGGCACCGCCAGCGAGTTCGCCGGCAGCATGGACGATTATATCGACTTCATCCTGGGCGTGAACCAGCCCAAGGGCGAGGCCAGGCCTAGGCAAAAGAAGGACAAGAAAGCCGAGGCAGAGAAGCGCGAACAGGCCCGGCAAATCCGCAACAAGGTGAGCGCGGCAGAGAAACAGATCGCGACGCTGCAGGCCAGGATGAGCGAGATCGACCGGGCGATGTTCGATCCGGCCTCCGCCAGCGGCGAACTGGCCAGGCTGACCATGAGCGAACTGTCGCGCCGTCGTTCGAAGATCGCCGATGAGCTCGCACAAGCCGAAGCATCCTGGCTCGAGAGCAACGAAATGCTCGAGACGCTGGAATAGGCTTGCCGGGCGCTGTCGACTGGTTTAACCGAGCGATTAAACCAGTTGGAGAGGAGCCTGAACATGGCCGAAGCCTATATCATCGATGCCGTCCGCACCCCGCGCGGGGTCGGCAAGCCCGGCAAGGGCGCGCTGTCGCATCTGCACCCGCAGGACCTGGCCGCGACCGTGCTCAAGGCGATCAAGGAGCGCAACGGCCTCGACACCGCAACCGTCGATGACGTGATCTGGTCGACCTCGACCCAGAAGGGCAAGCAGGGCGGCGACCTTGGTCGCATGGCCGCGCTCGCGGCGGGCTATGACATCAAGGCCAGCGGCATGACGCTCGACCGCTTCTGCGGCGGCGGCATCACCTCGGTGAACCTTGCCACCGCCGCGATCATGTCGGGCATGGAGGATTGCGTGATCGCAGGCGGCACCGAGATGATGAGCTATACCCAGGTCGTCGCTGCTGCCGAGGCCAATGCCGGCATGCCACCGCCGCTGATGGGATCGCATAACCCCGCGCTCGACGAACTGCACCCGCAGTCGCACCAGGGCGTCTGCGGCGATGCCATCGCCTCGATGGAAGGCATTTCGCGCGAGGACCTCGATGCGCTCGCGCTCGTCAGCCAGCAGCGCGCCGCGCGCGCCATTGCCGAAGGCCGGTTCGACAAATCGGTGGTCCCGGTTTACAATCCCGATGGCACGGTCGCGCTCGACAAGGAAGAATTCCCCCGGCCCGACACCACCGCCGAGAGCCTGGCCGCACTGAAGCCCGCCTTTGCCGGGATGGCCGATTTCGAGATTGGCGGCACGACCTTCCGCAAGCAGATCAACCGCCGCTATCCCGATCTCAAGATCGAGCATGTCCATCACGCGGGCAACAGCTCGGGCGTGGTCGATGGCGCCGCCGCCGTGCTGCTCGCCTCGAAGGATTATGCCGACAAGCATGGCCTCAAGCCCCGCGCGCGCGTCGTCACCTATGTCAACATGGGTGATGACCCGACGCTGATGCTCAACGCGCCCGTCCCCGCGGCCAAGAAGGCGCTCGAGCGCGCTGGCCTTACCAAGGACGATATCGACGTCTGGGAAATCAACGAGGCCTTTGCCGTCGTCGCCGAAAAGTTCATCCGCGACCTCGATCTCGATCGCGAGAAGGTGAACATCAACGGCGGCGCGATGGCGCTGGGTCACCCGATCGGCGCGACCGGATCGATGCTGATCGGCACCGCGCTCGACGAGCTCGAGCGTTCGGGCGGCCGCTACGGCCTGATCACGATGTGCGCGGCGGGCGGCATGGCCCCCGCGATCATCATCGAACGTATCTGACGAAAAGCCAGGCGGTGGGCGCGGCTCAGACGAGCGCGTTCACCGCCGCCATGAACGGGCCGATCGAGACGGGCTTCGACACATAGCCCTCGGCCCCGGCGGCGCGGATACGGTCCTCGTCGCCCTTGCCGGCATAGGCGGTCACCGCCATGATCGGAATCAGCCTGAGGTCGCGATCGGCCTTGATCGCCTCGATCAGTTCCAGCCCGCTGACATGCGGCAGCTGAATGTCCATGATGATCAGCCCCGGCACGAACTGGCGCGCGCGCTCGATGACATCGCGACCATCGGCCAGCCCCTCGACCGCGAAGCCATGTGCGCTGAGCAGATCACAGAAAAGTTTGCGATTAAGGTCGTTGTCCTCGACAACCAGCACTCTTTTTGCCACTGAACCGCTTATCCAATTCTGCCGGGTCGAACTATCCGGGGCGTTGATAACAACTGGGGATGTAGGCGAAAGCCGTGGGCGACACAATCGGTGCAGGCGAGCACGGAAAGGATGATGCAGCCACTCTCGCGCTGATGGCACTGGGATGGCTGCTCGGTGATCAGGACCGCGCTTCGCGGCTGCTGGCGCTGACCGGAATGACGGCGGAAGACCTGCGCCAAGGGGCCAACAGCCCGCGCATCCTGTCCGAAATCATCCGCTATCTGGAAGGCTATGAAGCCGATCTGGTGGCGGCGGCGGATGCGATCGGCACGACGCCGGTGCGGCTGGTCAATGCGCGGATCGAGCTGGAACGCCAGCATTGAACGAGATGGAGTATTGATGAGCGCGACGACTGCCCCTTCCCGCCCCCTGCTGGTCACCGATTGTGACGAGGTGCTGCTCTACATGGTGGCCCCCTTCAAGGCCTGGCTGGACGAGGAACACGATATCGAGTTCGACTTTTCCGGCGGCGATTTCGCCAAAGCCTTGATCGACCGCAAGACGCGCGAGGCGGTGAAGCCTGGCGATATCTGGCCGCTGCTGGGCGCATTTTTCGATACCGAGATGCACCGCCAGACGCCTATCACGGGCGCGGTCGAGGCATTGAAGGCGATCGGCGAGCATGCCGATATCGTCGTGCTGACCAATCTGATGGACGACCGCCAGCAGGCGCGCAGCGAACAGCTCGCCCGGTTCGGCCTCCACCACCGCGTGGTATGCAACCAAGGACCGAAGGGCGAGCCGCTGCGGCGGATCGTCGAGGAGCACAATCCCAGCGTCGCGATCTTCGTCGACGACCTGCCGCAGCATCACGAATCCGCCGCCGAGCATGTCCCGCATGTCTGGCGGCTGCACATGGTGGGCGAAGAAGGCCTTGCGCCGCATATCGCCTGTGCCGCCAATGCCGGGCACGCCCATGCGCGCATCGACCGCTGGGAAGAGGCGCTCGCCTGGATCCTCGACCGTTTTGCTGCAGGCGTGCACGCGCCGGGCGTCCAGGCTGCGGCCTGATTCACAGCTCTTACAGGATAGAAGCATGACCGACACGATCGAACAGAAACTCGCCGAACTGGGCCTGGAACTGCCGCAGCCCGCCGCGCCCGTCGCCTCCTATGTCCCCGCGGTGGAAGTGGGCGGCCTGCTCTACATCTCGGGCCAGCTGCCCTTTATCGACGGCAAGGTCGTCACCGGCAGGCTGGGCGAGAATGTCTCGCTCGAACAGGGCGAAGCCGCTGCACGCGCCTGCGGCATCATGCTGATCGCGCAGATGAAGGCGGCGCTCGGCTCGCTCGACCGGGTCGAGCGGATCGTCAAGCTGGGCGCGTTCATCTCGAGCACGCCCGAATTCAATGCCCAGCCCAAGGTCGCCAATGGCGCGTCGGACCTGATGGTCCAGGTATTCGGCCCCGCCGGTCAGCATGCCCGCAGCGCGGTCGGCGTACCCGTGCTGCCGCTGGGCGCTCCGGTGGAGATCGATGCCATTGTCGCCGTTCGGCCTGCTTGACCGCTGGCTGGCCCCGGCGCCAGCACAGCGACGCATCGCCTGGCTGAGCGAGCAGCCTTATGCGCATCGCGGCCTGCATGACGGCATGTGGGACGGGCCAGTGCTGGAAAACGCGCTGCCCGCTTTTACCGCGGCGATCGCGGCGGGCCATGGCATCGAATGCGACGTCCAGCGCGGCGTCGACAACCGCGCGGTGGTGTTTCACGATTTCTCGCTCGGTCGGCTGACGCTGGCACAGGGCCGGGTCGCCAGCAAGACGGCGGCGGAACTGACGCAAATCCGCCTGCTCGGCCAGAATGGCGCGATCGCGGAGCTGGGCGCGGTGCTCGGCGTCGTCCGGGGTCGCGCGCCGATCCTGATCGAGATCAAGACCGAAAGCGGCCATGTCGCGCCGCTGTGCCTCGCGGTACGCCGCGCGCTGGAAGGCTATGGCGGCAAGGCGGCGGTGATGAGCTTCGATCCTGCCGTCAGCGCCTGGTTCCGGCGCCAGGCCAAGCACATCACTCGTGGCCTGGTCATCACCGAGGAGGAGGCGCGCGGCTGGAAGGGCAATCTTCGCCGCCATCGCGACCTTTGGGCCGCCAAGCCCGATTTCCTCGCCTATGACATTCGCGACCTGCCGAGCAGCTTCGCCGCGAGCCAGCGCGCGCGCGGCCTGCCGCTGCTGACCTGGACGGTGCGCACCGACGAGCAGCATGCCTTGGCCGCCGAACACGCTGACGCGCCGATCTACGAGCGCGGCCAGCCCCAGCCCCAAATCCAGCCATGAGCGAGCGCGCGATCACCGCCGAGGTCGGTCGCAGCATCGCCGCGCTGGATGCAGGCCAATGGGACGCGCTTGCGGGGCCCGACAACCCATTCGTGTCCCACGCGTTCCTCAGCCTGCTCGAGCAATCGGGCAGTGTCGGGCGCGGGACCGGCTGGAACCCTGCGCCGATCACGATCAAGGGCGAGGACGGCAGGCTGGTCGCCGCGCTGCCCGCCTATCTGAAAAGCCACAGCCAGGGCGAATATGTGTTCGACCATAGCTGGGCGCATGCCTGGGAAAATGCGGGCGGGCATTATTATCCCAAGCTGCAGATTTCGGTGCCGTTCACGCCCGCAACCGGTCCGCGCCTGCTGCTCGCGGACCCCGAATGGGCGCCTGCCATCCTGAGCGCGGCGGAAAATCTCGCCGACCAGAACGGCCTGTCGTCGGTCCACGCGACCTTTATCGAGCCTGCGCAGCTGCCGCTGTTCGAAAAGGCGGGCTGGCTGTTGCGTTCGGACACGCAATTCCACTGGCACGACCAGGACTATGGCGATTTCGAGGGCTTTTTGGAATCGCTCACCTCGCGCAAGCGGAAGGATCTGCGCAAGGAGCGCAGCAAGGCGCAGGACGGGGTGGAGATCGTCCACCTGACCGGCGATGCGATCACCGAGGCGCACTGGGATGCGTTCTGGATCTTTTACCAGGATACCGGCGCGCGCAAATGGGGCCATCCGTACCTCACCCGCGAGGCGTTCAGCCTGATGGGCCGGAATATGGCCGACCGCATCCTCTTGATCCTCGCCCAGGTCGAGGGCCACCCGATCGCGGGTGCGCTCAATTTCATCGGCAGCGACACGCTGTACGGCCGCTATTGGGGCTGCACCGTCGACAAGCCGTTCCTGCATTTCGAGCTCTGCTATTATCAGGCGATCGACGCGGCGCTGGCGCGGGGGCTGAAGCGGGTCGAGGCGGGCGCACAGGGAGGGCACAAGATGGCGCGCGGCTATGCGCCCGAACTCACCTGGTCGGCGCACTATATCCCCGATCCGGGCTTCCGCCGCGCGGTCGCCGATTTCTTGCAACGCGAGCGCGCGGCGGTCGCTGCCGACCGCGAAATGCTCACCGAGATGCTGCCCTTCCGCAAGGGCGAGCGACAGGCTTGACGCAGGCGGAAACCGGGCGCACCATCGGGCGCAACAGTCCGTTCAAATCCTTGTTCTTCCTGCAGAAAGCCTGACCTCATGCGCACGATCCGTCTTGCCGCCCTGTTGCTCGCTTGCGCCAGCCCCGCCCCGCTGCTGGCGCAGAATGCGCCCGATACGCGGCTAACCGGGCAGGACCTGTTCTCGCTCGAGGCTGCGGCCGATCCGCAGATTTCGCCCGATGGCAGCAGGACCGCCTTCGTTCGCCGCGCCAATGACGTGATGAGCGACAAGGCGGTCTCGTCGATCTGGCTGATCGACAATATGAGCGGCGAGATGACCCCGCTCGCCGCCGGACCCGGCAGCCACAGCCAGCCGCGCTGGTCGCCCGACGGCAAGCGCCTCGCCTATGTCTCGACGGCGGAAGGCGGCGCGCCGCAGCTCTATGTCCGCTGGGTCGGCACGGGTCAGTCGGTGAGGATCACCGGCCTTCCCGAGAGCCCCGGCAATATCGCCTGGTCGCCCGATGGCAGCCAGATCGCGTACACGATGTTCGTGCCCGCCGAGGGGCTGAAGCTTGGCAAGGCGCCCGAAAAGCCCGAGGGTGCGACCTGGGCCGCGCCGCTCGAGACCTATGACCTGCTGACCTATCGCGCCGATGGTGCGGGCTATCTCAAGCCCGGTTTCGACAAGATCTTCGTCGTGCCCGCGACCGGCGGCGCACCCCGCCAGCTGAGCTTTGGCGACTATCATGACGGCGGCGGCCTCACCTGGAGCAAGGACGGCCAGACGCTCTATTTCAGCGGCAACCGCTCCCCCAATTGGGAAAACGACCCCCAGGACGCCGAGATCTATGCGCTCGACATCGCCAGCGGCAGCATCAGCGCGCTGACCGACCGCGACGGGCCGGATGCCTCGCCCGTCGTCTCGCCCGATGGCAGCAGGATCGCCTATCTCGGTTTCGACGACAAGCTGCTCGGCTATCACAACACCCAGGCCTATGTGATGAACCGCGACGGCAGCGCCAAACGGGCGGTTGCCCCGTCGCTCGACCGGAGCATCGACAGCATCGTCTGGGCCCCCGACGGCCAGGCGCTGATCGCGCAGTATGACGATCATGGTGAGACGCTGGTCGCGCGCATCGGCCTCGACGGATCGGTACGCGAGATCGTGCGCGGCCTTACTGGCTCTTCGCTCGACCGGCCCTATTCGGGCGGATCGTTCAGCGTCGCGAAGAACGGCGCGATCGCCTATTCGGGGGGCAACGCGACCAGGCCTGCCGATGTCATGCTGGCGAACGGGGGCAGGACGCGGATGCTCACCCGGCTCAACCAGTCCCTGATGGCATCGAAGCGGCTGGGCGAGGTGCGCAAGATGACCGTCGCCTCGTCGTTCGATGGCCGCGAGATCGAAGGCTGGCTGACGCTGCCGCCGGGCTATGCAGCGGGGCAGCGCGTGCCGCTGGTGCTGGAAATCCATGGCGGGCCGTTTGCGGCCTATGGCCCCCATTTCTCGACCGACAACCAGCTGTATGCCGCTGCGGGTTATGCGGTACTCTCGGTCAATCCGCGCGGATCGACCAGCTATGGCGCAGAGTTCGCCAACCTCATCCACCATGCCTATCCGGGCAACGACTATGACGATCTGATCTCGATGGTCGACAAGGCGATAGCCGATGGCGTGGCCGATCCCGACCAGCTGTTCGTCACCGGCGGATCGGGCGGCGGCGTGCTGACCAGCTGGATCGTCGGCAAGACGACGCGGTTCAGGGCAGCGGCCACCCAGAAGCCGGTGATCAACTGGACCAGCCAGGCGCTGACCGCAGATGGCCCGGCCTTTTTTGCGAAATACTGGTTCGGCAAGCTGCCCTGGGAAGATCAGGCGAGCTATTGGGCGCGCTCGCCGCTGTCGCTGGTCGCCAATGTGAAGACGCCGACGCTGGTGGTCGTCGGCAGCGAGGATTATCGCACCCCGGTGAGCGAGTCAGAGCAATATTATACCGCGCTCAAGCTGGTCGGCGTGCCGACGGCGCTGGTCAAGGTGCCGGGTGCCAGCCATGGCGGAATCGCAGCGAGGCCGTCGCAAAGCGCGGCCAAGGCTTCGGCGATCATCGCCTGGTTCGAACGCTACCGCAAGGCAGCGCGCTAGACCCTGTTCGCTTTTGATCGAGTCAAAAGCTGGGTCTAACTTTCTGTTTTACCGTGATTTCCGAGCCGTGAAATGTTCCATTTCACTCGAAATCACTCTAGGCCTTCAGGCGGCGCGCGCTGCGATTTGCTGGAGCCAGGCGCGGGCTTCGCGCTGGGCTTCGGCGATCTGCCGTGCGGTCATTTCTTCCGATATCTCGGCGCGGCACAGCTGGCTTTCCTCATGCCCCTTCACGGCGGCGAGGTTGAACCATTTGTGCGCCTCGATCAGGTCGACATTGACGCCGTGCCCGCCGGTGGAGAACGCCACGCCCAGTTCAAAATAGGCGTTGATGTCGCCGCGCGCGGCCGCCGCGAGCTTACTCTCGATCAAAAAGGTCGCAGACTTCAGACTGTTTGCCATCTCACATGCCCCTCTATTGCATGGCCGGTTTTTCCGACGCGGCAAGATTGGGAAACCATGGTGAAGAAATGGTTAATTCGGCAGATACCATGCCAAAAGTTTTACAATCATCGCGGGGCTACCGGCATATTGTCGATCAAACGCGTGCGTCCGATGCGCGCTGCGACCAGCAGACGGCCGGGCCTGTTCGCCTCGTCCAAGGGCTCCAGCGTCACGGAATCGGCCAGTGTGACATAATCGACCGAGGCGAATCCGGCAGACAGCAGGGCCTGCTCGATGCCCTCGAGCGCGACCTTGACGGGCCCTCCCGCCTCGATCACCGCGATGCCCGCCTGCATTGCGCGCGGCAGCATCGCCGCGGCGGCGCGTTCCTCGCCGCTGAGATAGGCGTTGCGCGAGGACAGCGCGAGGCCATCGGCATCGCGCACCGTCGGCACGCCGATGATGTCGAGTCCGAAATTGAGGTCGCGCGCCATCGCGCGGATGACCGCAAGCTGCTGATAATCCTTCTCGCCGAACAGCGCCATGTCGGGTTGGACCTGGTTGAACAGCTTGGCAACCACGGTTGCGACACCATCGAAATGGCCGGGCCGGGCCGCGCCGCACAGGCCATCGCTGACCCCGGCCACGCTGATATTGGTTGCGAAGCCTGCGGGATAGACCTGCTCGACATCGGGCGCCCACAGGATCGCGACGCCCGCCTCGCTCAGCATGGCGGCATCGCTGTCCTCCTGGCGCGGATAGGCATCGAGATCCTCGTTGGCACCGAACTGCTTGGGATTGACGAAGATCGACACCACGACATGGTCGGCGCGCTGCTTGGCTTCCTTCACCAGCTGCATATGCCCGGCGTGCAGCGCCCCCATGGTGGGCACCAGCGCGACATGCCCGCCCTGCCCCCTGAGCAGCGATACCGCCGACCGCAGCCTGTCAACCCGACGTAAGATTTGCACCTTGGTAAAGCCTCCGATAGGGAACGCGGCAACATCGCCGGGCACATGGCCCAAGCGATTCACACTGCAGCACTGGCACAATCATGGGCCTGCTGGAAGGGGCTGGAAAGACCATGGACATGATGACGCGCAAGGCGTCTCCGCATCATATCGTGTTTGCCAATGAAAAGGGCGGCACCGGCAAATCGACCAGCGCGGTGCACGTCGCCGTCGCCTTGTCGTATCTGGGCTTTCGCGTCAGCGCGATCGACCTCGACCCTCGCCAGCGCACGCTGCACCGCTATCTGGAAAACCGCGTCCAGACCCAGCAGCGCCGCGGCATCGAGCTGCCCACGCCGAAGTTCGAGGTGTTCAAGGACGATAATCAGGCGCGGCTCGAACAGATGGTCGAAGCGCTGAGCGGCGATTGCGATTTCCTGGTCTATGACACGCCGGGCCGCGACGACAAGTTCGCGCGCTTCGTCGCCACCCGTGCCGACACTTTGGTCACCCCGCTCAACGACAGCTTCGTCGATTTCGACCTGATCGGCCAGGTCGATCCCGAGAATTTCAAGGTCCGGCGCCTCAGCTTCTATGCCGAACTGATCTGGGAGGCGCGCAAGGCGCGCGCCAAGACTGACGGGATCGAGATCGACTGGGTGGTCCTGCGCAACCGCACCCAGCAGACCGATGCGCGCAACAAGCGCAGGCTCGATGCCGCGCTCGCCGAGCTCTCCAAGCGCGTCGGCTTCCGCTATGTCCAGGGCCTGTCCGAGCGCGTGGTCTATCGCGAACTCTTCCCCTCGGGCCTCACCCTGCTCGACAAGGGCCATCTGGCGGATCTCGGGACCAGCCACATCATCGCGCGGCAGGAATTGCGCGAGATGGTTTCCGCGCTCAACCTGCCGGGCGTGGGCAGCCGCTCGCCCGAGCGCCAGCCACAACTGATCTGATCAGGGCTTTTTCATAAGCTTCAGCGTCATCGCGGTCATCGCCTCGGCGGCGGTCGCGATGACGGTATCGGCCTCGGGCGCCCAGAACGGGCTGTGCAGCGAGGGCATTTCGATGCCTTCCTTCTTCGCCTTGGTATATTCGGGCAAAGGCACGCCGCCGACCCAGAAGATCATGCTCTTGATATTGTCGGGATCGGCCCGGTAGAAGCGGCTGAAATCTTCGCCGCCCATTGATGGCGCGACCTGCGCGACGCGCTGCTCGCCGAACCGGCCTTTGAGGAACGTGCCGATCTCGGTGGTGAATTCGGGGCTGTTATAGACTGCGGGCGTGAACGTATCGGCAAGCTTGACCTCGGGCATGCGATCTTCCGGCACGCCCGCAGCGATCGCCTCTCCCTTCGCGATCCGCTTGATCCCGTCGAGGATCTTCGCGCGGGTCTCGTCCGAATAGCTGCGCACGGTGAGCAGCAGCGTCGCCTCGTCCGAGATGATATTGTGCTTGGCGCCTGCCTGGAAGCTGCCGACGGTGACCACGGCGGCATCCTGCGGATCGAGCTCGCGGCTGATCAGCGTCTGCAGCGTGGTGACGATGCGCGCGGCGAGCACGATCGGGTCCCTGGTCGATTGCGGATAGGCGCCGTGCCCGCCCAGACCCTTCACCTTGATATCGACGCTGTCGACATTCGCGAGCGCAAAGCCCGGGGTATAGCCGATGAACCCGGCCGGGGCCTGGGCGGCATCGTGAAAGCCCAGCACATATTGCGGCTTGGGAAAGCGCGTGAACAGCCCATCGTTCAGCATCGCCACCGCGCCCGAGCCGATTTCCTCCGCCGGCTGCAGGATCATCACCAGCGTGCCCGACCATTCGGCCTTGCGCTTGACCAGCTGCCGCGCGGTGGCGACCCAGCCGGTCATGTGCGTGTCGTGGCCGCAGGCGTGCATCACGCCGGTCTCGATCCCCGCCGGGCTCATCGCGCGCACCTTGCTGGCGAACGGAAGGCCGGTCTGTTCGACCACCGGCAGCCCGTCCATATCAGCGCGCAGCATCACCACCGGGCCGGGGCCGTTCTTCATCACCGCCACCACGCCGGTCTTGCCGACGCCCTCGGTCACCTCGAAGCCCAGCCTGCGCGCCTCGGCCGCGAGCTTCTTGGCGGTGCGCACTTCCTGGAAGCTCAGTTCCGGATTGGCGTGCAGGTCGCGGTACAGGTCCATCAGCCCCGGCATGTCGGCAGCGATATCGGCACGGATCGTGTCCTGCGCAGCGAGCGGCGTGGCTGCTGCCAGCGCTAAGGCGGATGCGGCAAAAGCGCGCGCGAGAAACTTGGCGACCGGCATGAGTGTCTCCCCAGACATGTGTTGGAGGTCAGGCTAACGCCTTGATGCGGTTACGCCAATCGGTTTCCGCCCGTCATTCCCGCGAACGCGGGAATCCTGCTTTTGCATAAACACGGAAATGGAAAGCGGGACCCCCGCCTGCGCGGGGGGTGACGATGGCGGCAGCCCTTATTTCATCGGTCGCAGGTCGATAATGTCCATCGTCGATTCGTAATAGGGCCGCGGAAAGACGATCCGCCAGCGGTCCTTGTCGATCCGCTCGACCGTGCCCGCCAGATCGCGCTCCTGGTCCCGGCCATAGGGCACAAGCCCGGCATCGTCGCCGAGCATCAGTGACCCCAGGAACACGCCGCTGCGCTTCGTGTCAGCATGGATATAGCCGACCGGGCGCTGCGATCCGGTGAGCTTGACGAACTGCCTCTTGTCGCCAGAGCCATAGATGGCGCAGACGAAATCGGGATAGGCGATGAACGCCAGATACTGCCCGCCCAGCTTGTGCGTCGCGCATCGGTATTTGCCCTCGGGCGGCAGCGGATCGACAAGGCGCTTGTCGGGATCGTAGAGCAGCGGGTTCTTCGCCAGTTCACCGGCATATTCGGACGCGCGCACCTCTTTCAGCGCGGCGGCAAAGGTCGCATCGCGCTGCTTCAGTCGCGCGGCGTCGGCGGGGGTGGCGACATCCTGCCAGCGCTCGGCGATCGCCGCGCCGCTTGCCGACAGCAGCGCCATTGCCGCCAGCGCCTTCGAACCAAATTGCATCGAGCCTCTCCCGCTTTGCTATTTGTGCGGCGCAAGGTCGAACGCGGCGGTCTTTCCGTCCAGAATGTTCTGCGCCAGGATGTCGCCCTTCTGCATCGTCGCGCGCACCGCGTCTATGCCCTGCTGCCAGTGCACTTCCATCGTCGCGCGCGAGAATTCGAAATCGCGCATCCCGCTCTCCCATTTCTGCACCTTGTAGATCAGGTGGACGATGTTGACCGCATTGTCGGTCACCAGAGCGCGCACGCGCTGCACATCGGGTTGCGAGCACATGTCCGACGGCAGCATCGCCAGCACGTTGCGCAGCGCGGCATGCTCCTTGCGCAGCTTGAGATAATAGTCGGTCACCTGGCGGGTGCGGCTTGAATAGCGGATGTCCTTCTCGCGGCTCATCACATCGGCGAACTTGGTCGGCACCTCGCCCTTGGCGGGGAAGAGATCGACTTGGAACGCAAGCATGTCGCTGGTCTGGTTCTCGAGCACATAGGCCAGCGGCGTGTTGCTGACCAAACCGCCGTCCCAGTAATATTTGCCGTTGATCTCGATCGGCGGAAAGCCGGGCGGCAGCGCGCCGGAGGCCAGGATATGCCGCGCATCGATGGTCTGCGGACCTTGCGGATCGCGCGTGTCGAAGTAATAGAAATTGCCCGATTCCACGTTCACCGCGCCGACCGAGAAGCGCACCGGGCCGTTGTTGAGCCGGTCCCAGTCGACGAAGCGATCGAGCGTCTTGGCCATCTCGCTGGTATCGTACATGCTGACCGCGGCCGGCGTGCCCGGCCAGGCCATTGGCGCAGGGATCAGGTGCGGGCGGAAGAAGCCCGGTACGCCGACCGTGGCGGCCGCAGCGGCGCCGGCAAAATGGTTGATCTCGCGCAGCGCGTCGCTGTCGCCCCAGACGAAATTCGGAGAGCCCGAGGTCACCAGTTCCCAGAATTCGCGCAGCCGCTCGCACGCGACATGCGGCTCGTTGCCCGCGATGATCGCCGAGTTGATCGCGCCGATCGAGATGCCCGCAACCCAGTCGATCCGCACATTCTGGCGGACCAGCTCGCTGAACACGCCCGCCTGATACGAGCCGAGCGCCCCGCCGCCCTGCAGCAGCAAGGCAACCGTCGGCGGCAACGGCACTGCGGCCGATTGCAGGTCCATCTGTTCGAGCGATGCGGGCATTCCAGTTTCTCCAGGGCATGGGGCAGCGCAATTATGCCGCACTGCACAATAGACCAGTTCGCGAAAAAATCGATGGTGCTAAATCGCACCTTCCGGTGTTACTGTTCGAAGCCAAGCCGCAAAAGGGAACAGCGCCGGACATGAAGCTCGACGATTATCGCACCAGCGACAATATTTCCGACCAGCGCGGCAGCGGTGGCGGAGGCGGCGGTTTCAACCTGCCGATCGGCGGCGGCAAGATGGGGATCGGCACGGTCATCATTCTGGGCATCGCGGCCCTGGTCTTTGGCATCAATCCGATGGACCTGATGCAGGGCGGGGGCATGACCGGTGGCGCGCCGGTGCAGACGCAAGCGGGCGGCCAGAATGCCGCGCAGAGCTGTGCGGTCGATGAAAAGAGCAAGTTCAGCTGCCAGGTGCTCGCCAGCACCGAGGACACCTGGGGCGCGATCTTCCGCGAACAGGGGCAGCAATATCAGCCCGCCACGCTGACCTTCTATGACCGCAACGGCCGCTCGGGCTGCGGCGCGGCGCAGAGTGCGATGGGGCCGTTCTACTGCCCGGCGGACAATGGCATCTATCTCGACACCAGCTTTTTCGACGAACTCGCCACGCGCTTCCAGGCGGCGGGCGATTTCGCCCAGGCCTATGTCATCGCGCACGAGGTTGGCCATCACATCCAGACGATCACCGGCCGCTCGAACGAGGTCCGTCGCGCGCAACAGGCTGCGAGCGAGGCCGAAGGTAACGAGCTGCAGGTGCGCATGGAGCTGGAGGCGGACTGCTATGCCGGGGTCTGGGCCGCGCGCAACCGCGAGCGGATCGAGCCCGGCGATATCGAGGAAGGGCTGACCGCCGCCAACGCGATCGGCGACGACACGCTGCAAAAGGCGGCAGGGCGCAGGCCGGTTCCGGAAAGCTTTACGCACGGCACCTCGGCGCAGCGCATGGCCTGGCTCAAGAAGGGGCTTTCCACCGGTGATCCGGCGCAGTGCGACACGTTCAGCGCGGCCCGCCTCTGACAAGGGGCGCAGCCTTTTGCCCGGATGGTGCGTATGCGCTTGCAACAGGTGCCCTGAACGGGTGCCGAACCACAGGGGAAGACATATGCGCCGTTCGATGATCGCTTTCGCCACTCTGGCCGTGATGGCCTCATCCCTGCCCGCCGCGGCCCAGAACCAGGCCGCCGAACGGCCCAAGACGACCGAAAAGATGGCCGAGGATGTCGTCACCCAGCCCGTGCAGGATGTCGGCATCGACAAGAAGGATATTCCGGAAAACCTGCTGCGCATCCAGGACAAGCCCTATTCGCTGGTCGGCATCAAGACCTGCGCGCAGATTCGCAGCGCCATCGGCGACATGGACGCGGTGCTGGGCGAGGATCTCGACGTGCCGTATGAGGCCAGCCGTGACGAAAAGCGAAAGGCGACTGCCGGACGCGTCGGCGGCACGATCATAAATTCGATCATCCCGTTTCGCGGCGTGATCCGCGAGATTTCGGGCGCGGCGGCGCAGGAGCGGCGGTATAACGCGGCGGTCTATGCGGGCGTCGTGCGCCGCAGCTTTTTGAAGGGCGTCGGTCTGCAGCGCGGCTGCAAATATCCATCCGCGCCGGAACCGAACGCAGTGAAGTGACTTGTTTCAAAATCCTCACCCTTTAGGGGAGGTGGCTCGCCGCAGGCGAGACGGAGGGGAAGCGTCCAGGCGGTCGCCCGGAGCCAGGTGCAATCCGGCTGCCCCTCCACCGCTTCGCGGTCCCCCTCCCCGTCCCGGGGAGGATTTTGAAGGGGCACGACATGCGACGTTTTCCGGTGCGGCGACTGAGCGATTGCCACACGGTCGATGATTTTCGCGAGCTGGCGCGCAAGAAGCTGCCTTATCCGGTATTCCATTATATCGACGGCGCGGCCGATGACGAGGTGACGCGGGGCCGCAACACCCAGGCCTATGAGGACTGCGATCTCGTCCCCAATGTGCTCGCGGGCGTCGCCGATATCGACATGTCGACGACGCTGATGGGCCGCAGGATCGACATGCCGCTGTTCCTCTCCCCCACCGCGCTCCAGCGCCTGTTCCACTGGCGCGGCGAGAAGGCGGTCGGCGCGGCGGCTGAGAAATTCGGCACGTTCTTCGGCATTTCCTCGCTCGCTACCGTCAGCCTCGCGGAGATCGGCGAGAGCATTTCCAGCCCCAAGCTGTTCCAGCTCTATGTCCACAAGGACAAGGGGCTCAACGCCGCGCTGATCCAGGCAGCGAAGGATGCGAAGTTCGACGCGCTGGCGCTGACGGTCGATACCATCGTCTCGGGCAAGCGCGAACGCTGCCTGCACACCGGCTTCACCTCGCCGCCGCGCCTGACTCCCTCCTCCGCGATCAGCTTCGCGACGCATCCGGGCTGGACGCTCAACTATCTGGGGCGCGAACGCTTTTCGCTGCCCAATCTCGAAAGCCATGTCGCCGCCGGCACCAATGCCGCGATTTCGGTCGCAGACTATTTCAACACCATGCTCGACCAGAACATGGACTGGGCAATGGCCGAGCAGATCCGCAGCCAATGGGGCGGACCCTTCTGCCTCAAGGGCGTGATGAGCGTCGAGGATGCCCGCCGCGCGGTCAATATCGGCGCTACCGCGATCATGGTCTCGAACCATGGCGGACGACAGCTCGACGGCAGCCGCGCGCCATTCGATCAATTGGCCGAGATCGTCGATGCGGTCGGCGACCGGATCGAGGTGATCTGCGATGGCGGCATCACGCGCGGCACGCATGTGCTGAAGGCGTTGAGCGTCGGGGCGAAGGCCTGTTCGGGCGGGCGGCTGTATCTCTATGCGCTCGCCGCCGGCGGCCAGCGCGGGGTGGAGCGGACGCTCGCCAATCTCAGCGCCGAGATCGAGCGCGGCATGAAGCTGATGGGCGTTACCCGGCTCGACCAGCTCGGTCGCGGCAACCTGCGCTGGCGGTGACTATTTGGGGCGGCCGACCTCGCCGGTCGCGCTGATCACGATCCGGTCGCTATTGGCCCCGCGCGCCAGCACCACCGTCACGGGCGTATTGGGCAGGCCGGTCGAATCGAACCAGAAGCGCGCGCGGCCCTGCTCTGCTTTGTCCTTCTCTCCCTCGACAGCCGCCTGCTCGATCCGCGCGATTGTCCCCGGCTTCCAGTCCTGATTGGGCAAGGTGCGCGCATTGAGCGGCACCCATGCGCGGTCCTGGCGCGCATCGAAGCCATAGCCAGAGGGCGCAATCCACACCGCGATCGGGCGCGCGCTCACCACCGCCTCGTCGCGCGCCGCCGCGACGCGTGCGGCAAAGCGGTCGGCGTCCTCGGACAGCGCCGCGCTGTCGCCGGGCAGCGCCAGCACGACGGCTCCCGCGACCAGGCCGATGATGAACAGCACCACCATGAGTTCGATCAGGGTGAAGCCCTGCTCACCCTCACCCTTCCCACGCCGCTCCGCGTCGCGGGCCCCTTCCCTCTCCCGGCGGGAGAGGGAGGGAGGCGCGAAGCGCCGGAAGGGTGAGGGTGACAACGCAATCAACCCCTCGCCGTCATTCCCGCGAAAGCGGGAATCCCGCTTTGCTAGGCCAGATAGCGATAAAAGCGGGACCCCCGCCTGCGCGGGGGTGACGAAGGAAAAAGGCGGCGAATCATCCACGGGTGAGTTTCTGGTTCCGAAGCGCCCTCAAGCCCCATCGGCCTTGATGTCCGCATTCTCCGCCTCGCCGCCCGGTGCGCCATCGGCGCCCAGCGAATAGAGGTCGAACGCACCGGTCGTGCCGGGGCTGACATATTGATACGGGCGGCCCCAGGGGTCCTGCGGCAGCTTCTTGATATAGCCGCCGCTGCGATAGCGGCCCGGCTGGGCGAGCGTCGGCGGCGCGGTGACCAGCGCGTTCAGCCCCTCGGCCGTGCCCGGATAGGCCAGATTGTCGAGCCGGTACATTTCGAGCGCCTGGGACAGCGTGGCAATGTCGCTGCGCGCCTTTTCCGTCATCGCCTTGTCCTGGCTGGGCAGCACGTTGATGACGACGATGGTAGCCAACAGGCCGATGATGAAGATCACCACCATCAGCTCGACCAGCGTGAAGCCGTTGGCGCGTCTGCGGCTCTTGTGGCTCAGACGCTTCAACAGCAGGGATCGGATATTCAACATGGGGTCTTCCTCTAGAGTCCGGTCAGGTTCTGAAGCTGCAATATCGGCAGCAGGATCGACAGGATGATCAGCGCGACCGCCCCGCCCATCACCACGATGATCGCGGGTTCCAGCAGCGCCATCGCGGTGGTCGTGAAATTGCGGAACTCGCGCTCCAGATAATCGGCGGCGCGTTCCAGCATGATGTCGAGCTGTCCCGCGCTCTCGCCGCTGGCGACAAGATACACGAGCAGCGGCGGAAATGTCCCGGCATTCCTGAGCGCGGCAGACAGCGATCCGCCCGAACGGATTGCCTCCACCGCCTCTTCCAGCGCCTCGCGCAATACGCTGTTGCGCACGGTGCGGGTGGTGAGCTTCATCCCCTCGAGCAGCGGCAACCGGCTCTGCACCATGGTTGCGAGCGTCCGTGCGAGCCTAGCCGCGTTCATGTCGCGGATCAGGCGGCCGATGAAAGGTAGTTTCAGCAGCAGCGTATCGACGCGATATTTGAACGCGGGCAGTTTCATCGCGCGCCAGAAGGCGAGGCCCGCCAGGAGCATCGCCGCCAGAATGGCCCACCACCAATCGGCGAGAAACGCGGAAATGCCGATGACGATGCGCGTGATCAGCGGCAGCTGGGTCTGCGCATTGTCGAACTGCTCGACCACGCGCGGCACCACCGAGATCATCAGGCCCGCGACCACGCCCAGCGCGACCAGCGTCAGGATGATCGGATAGGCGAGCGCGGAGATAAGCTTGCCGCGCACCTCGGCCTGCTGTTCGAGCAGCATCGCCAGCCGTTCGGTAATGACGGGCAGCGAGCCCGAGCTTTCGCCCGCGCTGATCATGGCGCGATAGAGCGGCGGAAAGCTGCGCGGCTCGCGCGCCATCGCCTCGGCGAGCGACTGGCCCTCCATCACCCCGCCATGCACGTTGGTGAGCACCGCGCGCGCGTTCGCTTTCTCGGTCTGGCGGCTGATCGTCCGCAGCGCCTCTTCGAGCGGGCTGACCGACATCAGCGAGGACATCTGCCGGGTGAACAGCGTCAGCTGCTTGGGACTGAGCCGCGCAGTCGCATCGCGCGACAGCAACGGCTTGCGCGGCGGTGCAGGGCTGACCGTGACGATATGGAAGGATTTGCGGATAAGCGCGGCGCGCGCCTGTGCGTCGGAGGCGGCGGAAATGCGCCCTTCCCGCTCGCGCCCGGCGGCATCGATCACCCGATAGGCAAAGTCAGCCATCGATCGTTTCAGGCGCGACCGCCGGTGGCTCGGCCTCGCGCCGCGAGATGCGGATCGCCTCTTCCGCCGTGGTCTGGCCGGTGCGCACCAGTTCGCGCGCGGCCGAGCCGAGGTTCGGCGCATTCAGGAACGCGTGCCGCGCGATGATCGCCTCGTCGCCATTGTCGTTGATCAGGCGGCGGATGGTCTCGTCCACCCGCACCGCCTCAAACACGCCGATGCGTCCGGCAAAGCCTGTATGGTTGCAGGCATCGCAGCCAACCGGCCGATAGACCACGGTGCCCTTGTCGAAGCCGAGCAGCGAGGCGAGCGAGCCATCGGCCTGGACCGGCTCGCGGCATTCGGGGCACAGCCGCCGCACCAGCCGCTGCGCCACCACCGCGCGAAGCGTCGAGGCGAGCAGGAACGGCTCGATCTTCATGTCGCGCATGCGGGTGATCGCGCCGATCGCGTCATTGGTGTGAACGGTCGAAAGCACCAGATGCCCGGTCAATGAGGCCTGGACCGCGATTTCCGCGGTCTCGTGATCGCGGATTTCGCCGATCATCACCACATCGGGGTCCTGGCGCAGGATCGCGCGCAGGCCCGCGGCGAAGGTCAGCCCGACCTTGGCATTGACCTGGGTCTGGCCAACGCCCTCGATCGCATATTCGACCGGGTCCTCGACCGTCAGCATGTTGCGCGAACCGTCATTGAGCTGCTTGAGGCAGGAATAGAGCGTGGTCGTCTTGCCCGATCCGGTCGGGCCCGTGACCAGGATGATGCCATTGGGTTCGGCCAGCGCCTCGGCCAGGATCTTGTGCGTGCGCGGGCTCATGCCCAGCAGCCCCAGATCCATGTTCGCATTTTCCTTGTCGAGCAGGCGCAGCACCACGCGCTCGCCCGCGCGGCTGGGCAGCGTCGAGACGCGCACGTCGAGCAGCTTGCCGCCGATGGTGAGGCCGATGCGCCCGTCCTGCGGCACGCGGCGCTCGGCAATGTCGAGCCGCGCCATCACCTTGATGCGGCTGACGATCACCGGCGCGACATTGGGCGGCATGCGCAGCTTTTCCTGCAACACGCCATCCATGCGCATGCGGATGACGAGGCCGGTCTCGTACGGCTCGATATGGATGTCCGACACGCCCTGGCGCGCGGCCTCGGCGATCACGCCGTTGATCAGGCGGATCGCGGGCGCATCGTCGGCGCTGTCGAGCAGGTCTTCGGCGCTGGGCAGATCGGCCGCCAGCAGTTCGAGATCTCCGCCATCGATGTTGAGCGAGCTCGCCATCGCTGCAGCATTGCCGTCGACCGCATAATGATCGGACAGATAGCGTTCGAACTGCGCTACCGGCGCCAGCTCGACATCGAACGGCATCGCGAGATAGCGCCGCACCTCAAGCAGCGCGACCGGGTCCGCACCCTCGCGTAGCGCGACTTTCAGCCGCCCATCGATCTCGCCCAGCATCACCACGCCATTGTCGCGCGCAAAGCCATAGGGAATGTCGAGCATCACCCGGGTCAGCGTACGTTCGACAGCGGCTGGCTGCTCGGCATCAACGGCGGTGTCGGCGGCTTCGTCCGGCGCATCGCCCTTGCGGATGATCATGGCTGGCCTCCGGTTGGCGGGAGTTCCTGCTGCTGCTGTTGCTGGGCTGGCTGGCTGGGCGGCAGCGTCGTGCTGTCGATCGGCGCGGTGCCGGGCATGGCGCGCGGCGCGATCACCTGATCGTTCGGCCCGGCGGGCGGCGCAACCGGCACGTTGGCACCCAGATATTCGAGCACGATCTTGTCGAGCGAGGACTCGGCCTTGGGGTCGAACTCGATCTGCGCGGCGCGGACATAATTGTAGCGGCGCGCGGCGATCGCCTGCGCGTCGGCAGCGGTGCGCAAGATGGTCGGGCGGATGAACACCATCAGGTTGGTCTTGGTCCGCTGCTTGCCGCGCGACTTGAACAGCTCGCCCAGGATGGGAATATCGCCGAGCAGCGGAATCTTCTGGAGCGTGCGCCGCTCGTTGTCGTCGAGCAGCCCGCCCAGCGCGATGATCTCGCGGTCCTTGACCGTGACCGTGGTCTTGACCTCGCGCTTGTTGATGATGAGCTCGTTGAAATCGTCGCTGACGGGGCCCACGATCGAGCTGACCTCCTGGCGGATGTCGAGCTTGACCTGGTTGCCCGCATTGATCTGCGGCTTCACCTCAAGTTCGATGCCGACATTCTGGCGCTGGATGGTGCGGAAGGCATTGTCGAAATTGTTCGACAGCGCCTCGCCGGTGCTGATCGGGATTTCCTGGCCGAACAGGATCGATCCCTTCACATTGTCGTTCACCGTCAGCGACGGCGTCGACAGGATGTTCGATTCGCTGTCTTCCTGCACTGCGTTGATGATCGCGCCCAGCACGCGGTTGCTGCCGATATCGGCGGCAAAGCCCGAATAGCCGCCGCGTGCGCCCAATATGCTCTGCGCCGCGTTCTGGCGCAGCAGGTTGCCCACAGCGCTGTTGTTGCTGGTGGTGACGGTGTTGCCGTTGATGACGGTGGTCGTCTCGTCGAGCTCGTCGGCGAGCAGGCCGCCCGCGATATCGAGAATATTGGGCGAGACGTTGCTGAACGGCGTGACGAGGAAAGGAATGTCCTTGCCGCCGATCAGGAACTGCACGCCGAGTTCGCGCGCCACCCGGTCCGAAATCTCGACGATGATCGCCTCGACCAGCACCTGTTCCTGGCGGATGTCGAGCTGGCGTACGAGTTCGGCGAGCGAGCGCTGGACATCGACCGGCGCGGAGATGATCACGGCGTTCGCGCCCTCATAGCGCGTGATGATCGCCTGTCCGCGCCCGTTGGATAGCGCGACAGCGCCGCCCACTGCGGCTGCGGGAGCAGGGGCTGCGCCGTTGGCGGACGGAGCCGCCGCCGGGGTCGCCGACATCGGCGTCACCGCGCCGCCGCCCTGCGCGCCGACCATCATCTGCAGCACGGGCACCAGCTGCTCGGCATCGGCATAATCGAGCCAGATCACGCGGATTTCGCTGCCGTTCGCCGCGCGCGCGTCGAGCTCCTTGGCGATCGCGGTCAGCCGCGCGACCGTCGGCGCATCGCCGCGCAGCGCGACCGAATTGCTCGAATCCACCGCAACGACCGACACCAGCGGCGCACCGCCGCCGCCTTCCGCGCCGCCGCCGGGTGCAGGTGCGAGCTGCTGCAGCGTCATCGCGATCTCGCGCGCGCCCGCATGACTCAAGGTGATGACCTGCGTGGTCGCATTGTCACGGTCGATCTGGCCGATCAGCGCGCGGATGCGTCGAATATTGTCGGCATAATCGGCCACGACCAGGCTGTTGCCGCTGCGATTGGCGGTAATCGATCCCTCGCGGCTTACCAGCGGGCGCAGCGTTTCGACCGCGGTGGTCGCGTCGATCGCGCGCAGGCGGAACACCTCGGTGACGAACTCGTTCTGCGCGCCGCGGCTGCCGACCCGGCCCGGCGCGGACGCCGCGCCATCGGTCGGCTGGATGCGATAGGCACCGTTCGCGGTCGGCACCGCGATCAGACCGTTGGCGCGCAGGGTGGAGAGGAACACCTCGAAATACTCGCTGCGGCTCAGCGGCCTATCGGTCACCACCGATACCTTGCCCTGCACCCTGCCATCGATGATGAAAGTGCGACCGGTGACCTGCGCTGCATCCTCGATGAACGCGCGGACATCGGCATCGCGCACGTTCAGGCTGTGCTGCGCCGCTGCGGGCTGGGCGAATACGAGGGCGACGCCCAGCGCGAAAAGGGAGATGTGTTTTTTCATTTTTCCGGGATGATGATCGCGATGGGAAGGGTTTCGGTGCCGCGCTCGACCTGCAGCGAAAGCCGAGCGCCGGGCTTTAGCTGAGCGGTCAGCGCGGCGGCATCGGCGGCGGAACTGACCTTGCGGCCGTTGATCTCGACGACGATGTCGCCGGCGCGAAAGCCCGCCTGGGCAAAGACCGCGCCATCGCCCTTGGGGGTCACAGCGAAGCCTGTGGGGCGGCCATTTTCCATGCGCGGGGCAAAGCCGATGCCGCCGGTGATCGCGTCTGCATTGAGCGGGCCGGGCGCCTGGACGGTCGGCGGCGGCGTGGCACCGGCGGCTGGGGCTGCGGTCATCGGCGCATCGCCCACAGTTTCGGCAGGCACCGACTGGTCGAGGAACAGGCTTTCGCGCGTCCCGCCGCGTTCGAGCACGACATGGTCGAACAGCACCTGCACCAGCTTGACCCCGGGCGAGACCTCCTCGCCCACCGCATAGCTGCGCTGCACCCCGTCCGAGCCCGCGATGATCGCAGAGCCACCGCCCGACGCCTCGTTCATCCTGAGGCCGTAGAGCGTGAGGTCGAGCGAGGTGACGGCGGCACTGGCCTCCCCGCCCCCGGCAGCGGCGCGATCGAAACCGTCGAAGCTGGCGAAAAGCGCGGCACGCGCGGCGGGTGACATGACATTGGCGGTGCGCGCCTGCCAGTCACCCAGCGGTGCGATGGGCGTGACAATGGTCCAGACGAGCCGGGCAACCTGGATGATGAGCGCCAGAACGAGCAGCGCGCGCAGCCAGCCATAAAGACCCTGCGGGAAAAACCTTGCCCAGCCGCTCTGCTGCCCCTGAAACCGTGCGAGACGGAAACGGGATAGCGAAGCACTGAGGCCGGTCTGCGCGCCATTCTGGGCCGCTGATGCCACGAATCACTCCCCGCTTCAGGCCGATCCCCATGGCCTCGCGATGCTGCTAGGCGCAGCCCGTGACGGTTGGATTACCAGTTTGTGACAGATATTTGAAGGTGATGCTGCGCAGCCCGATGGGCGCGAACGAAAAAGGGGAGCCGGTGCGGTGCCCGGCTCCCCCTTTCATGTTCTGATGGGCGGACGCCCGCGTGATCAGAATTCCAGCGAAGCGCTGATCTGGAAGCCGCGGCCGATCTCATAGGCGTTGTTGAGGATCAGCGAGCGGTTGAGCTGCTGGAACTCGACATAGTCGGTGCTCAGCAGGTTGCGCGCCTCGAACTTCAGCTCGCCCGTCCGGTTGAACAGCTTGAAGCCTTCGCGCCAGACGAAGTCCAGCCGCGGGCCGGTATATTCGACAAAGTCAGGCTGGCCGGCCGGACCGCGATTGGTCACGCGGTTGCTGTTCCACGACAGCAGAATGGTCTGCTGCGACAGCCGTTCGCCGGTGCTTTCCATGCCGAACTGGATGTTGGCGATATGGTCCGACTGGCCGGTCAACGCAAAGCCGCCGGTGCGGAAGATGGTCGAAGCCGCCACCATCGCGCCGCTCAGCGGGTCGGCGATCATGTCCTGCGCGGTCACCTTCACGTCCGAATTGGTATAGGTATAGTTGGCTGCGATCAGCATCCGGCGCTCTTCAAAGAACGTGCCGCCCAGATCGATCAGGTCGAAGAACTTCACCAGTTCGATTTCCGCACCATAAAGCGTCGCCTTGGGTGCATTGGCGAAGGTGGTGAAGAAGTTGTCGCCCTGACGGAAGCCCAGGTTTTCGATCGGGTCCTTGATGTCCTTGTAGAAGATCGCGGCGGTCAGGCGCTGGTCACGTTCGAAATACCATTCGAAGCGCGATTCCAGGTTGATCAGGCGGCTGTTCTTCAGGAACGGGTTGCCGAAGAACGTGCGGTCGAATTCGAGGTCGAGATATTGCTGCGGCGCGAGTTCGCGGAATTGCGGGCGGGCAATGGTCTTCGACGCCGCGAAACGCAGCTGCATGTTCTCGGCCAGGTTCCAGGTCAGCGTCGCGGCCGGCAGCCAGTCGTCCTTCTTGATGCTGGTGGGCACCAGATTGGCGCTGCCCAGACCGAACAGGTCGATCGGCTGAACGAACTGGTCGCCGTCCTCATAGCGGACACCCGCCTGCAGGCGCAGGCTGTCGGCCAGCTCTGCCTCGAACTGCAGATAGCCGGCATGGACTTCCAGCCCGGCGTCATAGGCCGCCGCACCGTTCGAACCCGAGGTTTCGAACAGGCGCACGTCGAAGGTGTAGACGTTGAAGTCCGACAGCAGGAAATCGGGACGCTGCTGCGACACGGCAAAGGGCAGCGGGCCCTGGCCGCTCAGGAAGCGGAAGTCGCGGCGGATCGACGTGCGATCGTTCTTGTAATAGGCATAGCCCGCCGTGAAGGTGATCGGCACGCCGATATCGGTCTCATAGGCCAGATCGACATTCGCGCCGTAGACATTGTCATCGAGATCGCTGAACGCGATGCGTGCGCCCTCGCCCGCCGACTGCAGGTCGTTGACGAAATCGTTCGCGGCGGCGCTGAACGTATAGTCGAAGGTCCGCTCGTACGGCGCTTCGCGCTGCGAATTGGCATAGCTGCCGCGGAAGTTCAGGCGGAAGTCGTCGAACTTCATCTCGCCGACAAACTGGGTGTTGATCAGCTGGCGTTCGAACCAGGTGGTACGGCTGCGATTGATCAGGCGCGTATCGGTGATGCGCGCATCGATGCCTTCGCGGATCGAGGCGTCCTTCACCGTGTCGCGGATGAACACGTTGGTCCATTTGAACTTGTGCTCGCCCACGTCTGCCGTGACACCGAACAGCCCGTTGACCACGATGCGGTTTTCGGTCGTCAGATAGTTGAAGTTGATGTCCGGCAGCAGCGCGTCGACACCATTTTGCGGCACGATGCCCTGCGAAATCTGCTGCACGCCGCCGCGCGTACGCCAGGTGTTGTTGATGCCGGCCGCACCGACAATGCCGATATTGACGTCACCGACCAGAAAGTTCGTCGCGCCGCTGAGCTGGCCCGAGAAATTGACTGGAATGTTGTTGTTGCGCTGAATGAGCGAGGTGTTGGCATTGGCCAGGCTGGCGGTCAGGTCCCGCACCTGGGCTGCCGTGAAATTGGCGCCGGCGGTGATCGGGTTGCCCGAGGCGAAGGCATCGCGCAGGTTGCGCGGCAGCGTGCGCGCGCCATTGTCGAAGCCGGTAAAATCGGTCGACGAACCGAAATAGGTATAGCCGACCTCGCCGGTGGTGATCGTGTCGCCGCCGGTGCTGAACTCGATCTTGAAAAACGGGTCGCGCGGCACCGACTTGGTGGTGAGGTTGATCGCGCCGCCACCGAACTCGCCGGGATAATCGACCGAATAGCTCTTCTGGATAGTGGTCGAGGCGATGACGCTGGTCGGGAAGATGTCGAGCGGCACCGTGCGGCGCAGCGGATCGGGCGAGGTCAGCGGCGATCCGTTCATCAGCGCGAGCGAATAGCGCTCGCCCAGGCCGCGGACGAACACGAAGCGGCCACCGACGACGCTGAGACCGGTCACGCGCTGCAGCGACCCGGCAATATCGCCATCGGCGGTGCGCGCGATATCGGCTTCGCTCAGCACCGACACCACTTCGGGCGTCGATTTGATCACATTGGGGATGAAGACACCGCGCACCACGATTTCGCTGTTGCCGCCGGCACCCGGACCCGAAATCTCGATATCGTCTTCGGCCGGCACGTCTTCGGCCGGGGCATCGGCAGCGGGGGCGGCGGGAGCATCGGCCTGGGGCGCGGGCGCCTCCTGGGCAAAGGCCGCCGGCGAAACCAGCGCCGAGCTGACCATCAGCAATGCAGCGAATGAAAGCGGCGTGAACTTCGCCATATGTCCCTCCAGAAATTCAAAAAAGGGGCGGCGGCGTGGTGTCGCCGCCGCCCCGTAACCGGTCAGCGGATCGCTATCAGGTGGTCGGAATGCTCGGCACAGCGGTGCAAGCCGGGGTCGAGCTGTAGAGGCCGCAGGTCCAGCCCTGGAAGCGCGTGTCAGCCGCATCGCGCACCGCACCGATATAGGTGACGGCGGTGTAGAAGCTGTTGATCGCGGTCACGTTGAACACCGGACGCGCGGTTTCGTTCGCGCCGTTGATGAAGATGCCCGACAGCGTCGAGGTGCCGTTGGTGGTGTTGTTGGTGCCACCGGTGAACAGCGCCTGGATCGCCGCGACGGTGACGTTGCCATCGTCGGTAAAGGCGTTGGGGCAGCTGAGGAACACCGATTCGAAGCGCGGCGGACCAGCTTCGTCGCCTGCGCCCGCGGTGCCGGTTGGCTGCACGGTCACGGCCGAGTCGACATCGAGACACCAGCCGGGACCGGTAATGACGCTGTTGAACGCGGCAAAGTCCATGCCGCCACGCAGCAGGATCGCGGCTTCGTCAGCCGTGGTCTGGGTCGATACGAAGGTCGCGTTCGACATCGACCAGGCGGTGCGCGGCTCGGCCTGCTCGTTGCCGTTCGAATCGCCTTCGATCACGTGGTTGGCGCTGGCGGTCTGGATGCCGAGCAGGAACTGGTTGAAGCCCTTGTAGCCGAGGTCCATGTCGAACGTGTCGTCGTCATTGCCCAGCCCGACCAGGTTGCGGCCGTTGACGCGTCCGCCGAACCATTCGATGCCGTCGTCCGAGCTGTTATAGACCTGCACGTTCTGGAAGAAGGTGCCCGAGCCGACGCCTGCCAGCGTGATGCCGTTGAGCTCGTTGCCCGGCTGGACCTCGAAGCCCGAATAGCGGACCTGGAAGAAGGCGATGCGGCCGCTATTGTCGGTCGGCACCGCGCCGCCATAGTTGGCGTTGGTACCTTCCACCACACCCGAGCAATCGGTGCGGGTGCCGCCGGGGTTGGTCGGCGAACCGGTGGCGCAGTCGGACAGCGGCGCACGGCCGAGGATCACGACACCGCCCCACAGGCCCTTGGAATTGGCCGTTGCGGTTCCGGTGATGTTGTCACGCGCGGTGAAGATGATCGGACGATCGGCGGTGCCTTCGGCGAACAGCTGCGAGCCGCGATTGACCAGCAGGAAGTCGGCGCCCGACGAACCGAAGAAGGTCACGCCCGGCTCGATGGTCAGAATGGCGGGGGTGCCGGTGCTGGCGGTGGGGCCAACATCGATGCCGACCTGGACGCGGCCCGATAGCGAATAGATGGTGCCGGCGCGACGCGGGATCACCAGGTTGGTGGTGATGGTGCCCGAAAGCTGGCAGTTGCGGACGACCGCGCCGCCGCCGGTGGTGATGGTGCCGACATTGGCGGTGCCATTGGGGCAGTCGGCAGCCGGGCCGGTGGGGGTCGGCGTCGGGGTCGGCGTCGGAGTCGGAGCCGGGGCAGGTGCCGGAGCGGGGGCGGGAACGACGATGGTGCCTTCGCCGGGCGAGGCGACATCATCAGCACCGCAGGCCGAAACCGCGAGCGCGGCCACCGAAACCATCAGGACCGAACGAACACGTGCATTAAGCATCTTGGAATCTCCGCAAATCAGGACAGCGATCGCTGTCAGCCTTTTGAGGAACGAGCGGAGATGAGCTGATTCCACCCCCTGGAACACCGTTCGGGGCGGCAGATAGGCAGCCATGATGACCCGGCGGGGCCATTTCCATGACAGAGCAGCGACAGGAATATGACTCTTTGGAGTCTTATGTGAAAATTGTGCGACAAACGCCGCGCCCGAGTGACAAAACTCTTGGTTTTCGGCGCGTTAGGCCAATGGCCTGAGCGGCGGACAGGGCATTGCAAACAATTGCCGCGCGCACGGGCGGCGTGCAGATGAAGCGATTATGCGTGCCTTGCGTGGCCAATGTGTCACATTGGCTCATCCACAAGACAAGACCCGACCGGATTGTCTCCGGCCGGGTCGGTTCTGTCAGCCCCTGATGGGCGGAGCGCGATCAGCGGCTGGCATAGCCCTGGTCGAGACGACGCAGCGCGTGCCGTGCAGCGACGCGGCTGTCCATCACCCGCCCATCGGACAGGATCACGTCGAACGAGCGCTCGGCATCGATCGCGGCCTGATAATGGCTGCGCGCCTGGGCGAGATCGCCCATCTTGGCATAGGCCAGACCCATGTTGATCAGCCGGGCGGGATCGCGCCGGGCGGAAGGAGAAACCTGTTGCTCGGCCGCCTGCATCTGTTCGAGCGCGACCGGATAATTGCCCTTGAGCAGCGCGGCATAGCCGAGCGAGCCGCTCTCATAGCCGATTTCGTTCGCCGCCGCCCGGTTCTGCACAGGCTGGGCAATCGCCGGAGCAGCCATACCGAGGGCGGCCAGCGCCGCGAATGTGATAACTTTGGTGTTCATGTCAGCATATCCTTTCCGTGTGTGACGAGTGAAATGCTACGCTTATGTGACACCCATGGCAATATGAATGTCACATAAATTACTCCTTAATGTCATATTTCTGTAATTTTCACGGACTGGACGATTGTCACACGCCCGCAATGTCCCTTGACCAAAAGGCGCCCGCGCTGTCCGATGGACGCAAACACAACACGAGAGGGGCCTGCCCATGACCATGACGATCGATCGCCGACTGCTGCTCAAGGCCGGAACCTTCGGGCTTGCGGCGCTTTCGCTGCCCGGCGCAGCGCTCGCCTTTGCATCGGCCCGCGGCTTCACCCATGGCGTGGCGAGCGGCGAGCCCTCCGCCGATTCGGTGCTGCTGTGGACGCGCTATGTCGCAGACAATGACGCGCGCCTCACCGCCGAGCTCTCCGCGACGTCTGATTTTGCGAAGGTTGTCGGCGGCGGATCGGTGACGGCCAGCGGCGCGCGCGATCATATCGCCAAGATCACGGTGCGCGGCCTCAAGCCCGGCAGCTGGTATTATTACCGCTTCGTGGCCGCAGACGGATCCAAGTCGCCCGTGGGCCGCACGCGCACCTTGCCGAAGGGCGAAACGCAGGCGTTCAATCTTGGCGTCTTTTCCTGCTCCAACCTGCCCTTCGGCTGGTTCAACGCCTATGGCCATGCGGCTGCGCGCAAGGATATCGACCTCGCGCTGCACCTGGGCGATTATATCTACGAATATGGCCCGGACGTGTACCCGACGCGCACGCAGGCGCTGGCCGGTCGTCTGGTCCAGCCCGATCACGAGATGATCACGCTCGCCGACTATCGCCTGCGCTATGCCAGCTACAGGCTCGATCCCGATCTGCAGGCGCTGCACCAGAGCGTGCCGATGATCGCAATGTGGGACGATCACGAGATTGCCAACGACGCCTGGAAGGGTGGCGCGCAGAACCATCAGGACGGGGTCGAGGGCGACTATGCCACCCGCCGCCGCATTGCCGAGCAGGTCTATCGCGAATGGATGCCGGTGGCCGACCTCAGCCCCGCCGATACGCTGTGGACCAGCTATCAGATCGGCAATCTCGCGACGATCATCCGCACCGAAAGCCGCCTGTCGGGCCGCGACAAGCCCGCCGAGCTGGCCGAGGCCTTTGCCGGTGGCGGCGATCTGGCCAAGGCGCTGGCGAAATTCCGCGACGAGACCTGGATGGACCCGAGCCGCCACATGCTGGGCGACGACCAGGCGCGCTGGCTGGGCGAGCAGTTCAAGGCATCGAAGGCATCGGGCACGCGCTGGCAGGTCTGGGCGCAGCAATGCGTGATGGGGTCGATGAAGCTGCCGATGGAAACCGCCGATTGGGTGCCAAAGGATGCGCCCGAGATCGTGCGCACCCGCTCGGCCGCCGGCCTCGCCGCGAGCAAGGCGGGGCTGCCGTTCAACATGGACGCCTGGGACGGCTATCCGGTCCAGCGCGAGGCGCTGCTCAAGTCGGCCCAGGCCGCGGATGCCGATCTGGTCGTGCTGTCGGGCGACAGCCACAACGCCTGGGGCTTCGATCTGGCCGCCGATGGCAAGCCGGCGGGCGTCGAATTCGCCGGCCATTCGGTCAGCTCGCCGGGCTTCGAGACCTATGCGCCGACGGTATCGCCCAAGGATGTCGCGGGCGCACTCATCCGCGGCAACCCGCAGCTCAAATGGGCCGATACCAGCAGCCGCGGCTACATGACCGTGAACCTGACCCAGGATCGTGCGACGTCGAACTGGCATGCGATGCGCACCATCCGCGAACATACGCTTGACCTTGCCGGAACCGAAAGCCGCAGCGTGCTGCCGGGCCGCAAGGTCCTGGCCGAGCCCGGCTGGTCGCGCTGGAGCCCTGCGGACGCCACGCTGTCGGTCTGATCGTCCAAGCCGTTTGTCGACGACAAACGACCGCCTGCCGAAAAGCTTTGCAGCCCCTGGGGGGTCAGATTACGTTTGAAACCATCATCGCCTCCCGCACGCTGCGGGTCGATGGCAAGCGCCCGTATGTCCGGGCCTTCAGACACCATCCGGGGAGCTAAAATGGTCAAGAATTTCCTGCTTGCGTCCGCTGCGCTGGTCGCACTCGCGGCGGCACCCGCCCAGGCGCATGAGCACGATGCCCAGCCGGGCGATATCGATACGCTGATCGAGGCCGAAGCCGCGGGCGATACCGCCAGCGGCGGCACCACCGATGCGGAAGGCATCACCACCACCGCGCGCGATTTCTGGGGCACCTGGGGCGTCGACACGACGCTGATGAACCCCGCGGTCAAGCCGGGCGACGATTTCTACGCCTATGTCAACGGCAAGTGGCTCGACACGTTCGAGATCCCGGCCGACCGCGCGCGCTATGGTGCCTTCACCCTGCTCGCCGAAAAGTCCGAGCAGCGCGTGCGCAAGATCATCGACGAGCTCGCGGCGACCAAGCCCGCGATCGACACCGGAGCCGGCAAGGTCGCCGCGTTCTACAACGCCTATCTCGATACCGCCGCGATCGATGCTGCCGGCCTTGCCCCTGCCCAGCCCTATCTCGACAAGATCAAGGCGGTGAAGACCCGCGAGGATCTGGCCAAGCTGTTCGGCACGCCCGGCTTCCGCAGCCCGGTGGCCGGTTTCGTCGACATCGATTCCAAGCAGACCGACAAGTATATCTTCCAGGTCACCCAGGCGGGCCTCGGCATGCCCGACCGCGACTATTATCTCGTCGACAGCGAGGCGAACCTCAAGGTCCGCGCCGCCTATATGCAGTATCTGACCTTCCTGCTCGGCAAGGCAGGCTATGCCGACCCGGCCAAGGCGGCGCAGATGGTCTATGACCTCGAAAAGGCGATCGCGACCGAGCATTGGGACCGCGCCATCGGCCGCAACCGCAACATCACCTATAACAAGCTGAGCAAGGCCGAAATGCTCGCGCTGGGCAACGGCTTCCCGGTCGAGACCTTCATCAAGACCGTGGGTGTCGATGGACAGCAGGAATATGTCGTGCGCCAGCTCAGCCCGACCGCCGAAGAAATCGCGACGGAGAAGCTGACCCCCGAACAGGTGGCGAAGCTGGGCAGCGGCATTCCCGGCCTGTTCAAGCTCGCCAACACCGCGCCGATCGAGGCCTGGCAGGCCTGGCTGGCAGCCGGCTTCCTTTCGAACGCTGCCAGCGTGCTGCCTTCGGACATCGATGCCGCCAATTTCGCGTTCTACGGCACCGTGCTCGGCGGCCAGAAGCAGCAGCGCGAGCGCTGGCAGCGCGGCGTCGCCGCGGTCGAGGGATCGATGGGCGAGATCGTCGGCAAGATCTATGCGGACCGCTATTTCCCGGCGGAAAACAAGGCCGCGATGGACGAGCTGGTCGGCAACCTCCGCAAGGCGATGGCCGCCAATCTCAACGACATCAAGTGGATGGGCGAGGCGACCAAGGTCGAGGCGCGGCAGAAGCTCGCCAAGTTCACCCCCAAGATCGGCTATACCGAAAAGTTCGAAACCTATGACACGCTGACGATCATGCCGGGCAAGGCGCTCGACAATGCGATCGCGGCGGGCACCTGGGCCTATCGAGACAATCTGTCCAAGCTCGGCAAGCCGATCGACAAGACCGAATGGTTCATGCTGCCGCAGACGGTGAACGCCTATTATTCGCCGCCGCGCAACGAGATCGTCTTCCCCGCGGCGATCCTGCAGCCGCCCTTCTTCAACCTGTCGGCGGACCCGGCGGTGAATTACGGCGCGATTGGCGGTGTCATTGGCCATGAAATGGGCCATGGCTTTGACGACCAGGGTTCCAAGTCTGATGGCGACGGCGTGCTGCGCGATTGGTGGACGCCCGAAGATCAGGCCAATTTCAAGAAGCTGACCAGCGCGCTCGTCGCCCAGTACAGCGCGCTTTGCCCGCTCGACGATGGCAAGACCTGCGTCAACGGCGCGCTGACGCTCGGCGAGAATATCGGCGATGTCGGCGGGCTCTCGATGGCCTATCGCGCATACAAGATCCACCTCAACGGCAAGGAAGACAAGGTGATCGACGGGCTGACCGGCGACCAGCGATTCTTCATGGCCTGGGCGCAAGTATGGCGGAACAAGTCGCGCGACGAATATCTGCGCCAGCAGCTCAACACCGATCCGCACTCGCCGCCCAACTATCGCGCCAACGGCACCGTTCGCAATTTCGACGAATGGTACAAGGCGTTCAACGTCAAGCCAGGTGACGCGCTCTACCTGCCGCCGGAACAGCGCATCCGCATCTGGTAAGCGCGTTGGTCTGACACAAGAAAGGCCCGCTGTCATTGCCGTGACAGCGGGCCTTTTTCGTTGGAATTTATGGCAATCAGTGCGTGCGCAACTTGCCGAAATGCGTATCGAGCAGCGCCTGCATCTTGTCCGAGGCGTCGCGGATCGCGCTCTCGACCTGCCCCGCATTGCCCTTGACCGTCACCGGTTTGCCGCCCTCTGGCCGCGCCTCGAGCGTGCAGACGATATCGTCGCTGCCGCCCTTGGGGCCGTTCACGTCGGCGAGATGGACCTCGACGCGCGACAGGCGACCCGAAAAGCGGTTCAGCCGCGACTGGATGATTTCTTCGGCCTGGGCCGCCAGCGCTTCATCGCCGGTAATGCGATTGTCGGTGTTGAACTGGATATGCATGGATCAGCGGACCTTTCTGGAACGTTCGAGAACCGGGCGATGGCCTTCGGCGTCGAGAGCGCCCATCGGCGGGTCGTGATCGCTTGGGCCGTCGATGCGGCCCTGATGTGCGGTATCGGTCTGGCGATCCAGATATTCCGGATCGTCGCGCTGCGCATCCTGCTCTTTCAGCTTGAGCGCCTTCTCCGCCAGGCGCACCTGATCGGGCGCGGGCGAGGTATTTTCGTTTGTATCGGTCATGCAGGATTTACGCGGGAGATGGGCGCACGTTCCTGCTTTTCACGCCCAATTCTCATGCTCGCTGCAGGAGCGAGAGGGAGTGTCAGAAATATCTCCTCCCCCTTGATGGGGGAGGCTGCGGAGACTTGGCTGCTTGCAGCCTATGTCGCAGCGGTGGGGGTGATGGTGCGTTTAAATGATTGGGTTCGATGGCTCATTGGCTGCCTGATCCGGCGCGATCACCCCCACCCCACCCTCCCCCATCAAGGAGGAGGGCTTTGGGAAGCGATCGCCAACGAAGCTCAGCGCATCGCGGTCTCGACCGGCCTTGCTTTGACCTGCGGGTTGCTTACCCGCCAGACGATGCCCGAGACGTCATCGGTGACCAGCAGCGCGCCCTTGCTGTCGATTGTGACATCGGTCGGGCGGCCCTTGGCATCGCCGCTCTTGGTCAGGAAGCCCGAGAGTATGTTGACCGGCAACCCGCTGATGACCTTGCCCTTGGCATCGCGCGTGACTGCGGGGCGACCGTTCTCTCCGAACGGAACGAACACCACCTTGTAGCCCGAGGCGGGCTTGCGGTTCCACGATCCGTGCAACGCAACGAACGCGCCATTGGCAAAGCCGGTACCCAGGGCCGCCTTGCTCGCAAAGGTCAGGCCCAGCGGCGCGACATGCGTGCCGAGCGCGTAATCGGGACGCCGGGTATATTCGCGCAGCTCGGGACGGCGCGGCTCGACGCGGAAATCCTCGTAACCACCCCAGTAATTCCACGGCCAGCCAAAATGCATGCCGGCTTCCACCTTGGTGAGGTAGTCAGGGACGAGGTCCGATCCCAGCATGTCGCGTTCGTTGACCACCGTCCAAAGCGCGTCCGAATTGGGCTCCCACGCCATGCCGACCGGGTTGCGCAGACCGACCGCAAAGTCGCGCTTCTTGCCGGTCGCGAGGTCGAGTTCGATGATCCGCGCGCGGCCCTTCTCGACCTCGAGCCCCTTTTCGGCGACGTTCGACGCTGAGCCGATCGCCACATAGAGCTTGGTGCCATCTTCATTGGCGATTAGGTTGCGCGTCCAGTGGTTGTTGGGCTTCTGCGCGGGCAGGCTCAGCACCTTGCGCCCCTTGGCGGTGATCTTCGTCTGCCCTTCGGAATAGGGAAAGGCCATGACTGCGTCGGTGTTCGCGACATAGAGCGTGTCGCCGATCAGCACCATGCCATAAGGCGAGTTCAGTCCTTCGAGAAACGGCGTCTTGGTCTCGGCCTTGCCGTCGCCATCGCTGTCGCGCAGCAGCGAGATGCGGTTGGCCGATTTGACGCCCGCGCCCGCCTTGTTCATCAGCAGGCGCATCACCATGCCTTCGATGCCGGGATTTTCGCGCGGCGGGCTGTTGGTTTCGGCGACCAGCACATCGCCATTGGGCAGCACCAGCATCGATCGCGGATGATCGAGCCCATCGGCAAAACGCGCCACCTGCAGCCCTTCGGCCGCCTTGGGGGCTTCGTTCGGGCCCCAGGGCTTCACATCGGCAACGTTGATCGTCGGGAAGATTTCCTTGCGCGGCGCGGTGATTTCCGGCGACGGGCCGCTGACCTCGGCGATATCGAGCTGCGCCTTGTCACCGCTCAGGAAATACCAGCCGGCACCCCCGACAACCGCTGTCGTGAGGCCCAGAAAAATGAGGATGTTGCGCGTCTTGGTTTTCATGGCCCCAAATTAGGGCGCAGCCCCAGCGGGCGCAAGCGGCATCACCCGGTATAATCGGGCAGTGAGTGGAACGCGCTCTTCAGGGCATCGCTCCACTGGTCGGCGATCAGGTTGTAATAGGGATCGCTCGCCTGAATGCGCCGGTTGCGCCCGGCAAAGCTGTTGGCGGCATAGATCTGCAGATCGAGCGGCAGCGCCACCGACAGGTTTGCCTTGATCGTCGAATCGAACGACACCATCAGCAGCTTGATCGCGTCATGAAACGACATGTCGCGATCATAAGCGCGCACCAGAATGGGGCGCCCGTATTTGGTCTCGCCGATCTGGAAGAAGGGCGTGTCGTCGCCCGCCTCGATGAAATTGCCCTCGGGGTAGATCATGAACAGCTTGGGCTCCATGCCGTTGATCTGGCCGCCCACGATGATCGAGGCACTGAACGTGGAAGACGCGCTTTCTCCCGCAATCGCGCGCGTCCGCGCAATCTCGTCGCGCAACGTCTCGCCGATGATCCGCGCGACCTGGAACATGGTCGGCGCTTCCATGATCGAAGGCTTGCGCTCGGCTGGAGCCTTGGTCCGTTCCTCGAGCACGCTGATCACACCCTGAGTGGTCGCAAGATTGCCCGCCGTCATCAGTGTTATGTAGCGATCGCCCGGCTTTTCCCAGGTGAACATCTTCTTGAACGTGCTGATATTGTCGACGCCCGAGTTCGTCCGGGTGTCCGACATGAACACCAGCCCCTTGTCCAGGCGCATCCCGACGCAATATGTCATAGGAGCGTCCTCCCCCTTCATTCGCATGACGCGCATAAGGCGTTAAGCGCAACAATCGGTCAAGCGGCAATGGGCTTTGTGGAAAAGTCGGGTTGCGCTGCCCGCTGCGCCATCAACACCGTCATTCCCGCGAACGCGGGAATCCCGCTTCTGTTGCCTTGCCGATGAAAATAGCAGGACCTCCGCCTTCGCGGGGGTGATGGGCCAAGCACAGTAGTGGTTCTACTGCTGGACCTGCTGCACCTGCAGCGTCACCGTCATCGCCTCGTTGCCGCGCCCGAAGGTAATGCCCGCGATCGGCGCGGCCTCGCGATAATCGAGCCCGGTCGCGACGCGGACATAACGCTCGTCGGGCGAATAGCCGTTGGAGACATCGAACCCGACCCAGCCGAGGCCATGCGCATGAACCTCTGCCCAGCCGTGCCCGGCATCCTGATCGACCCGGTCGTTCATCAGCAGATAGCCGCTGACATAGCGCGCCGGATAGCCCAGCATGCGCGCGAGCGTGATGAACAGATGCGCATGGTCCTGGCACACGCCGTGCCCGGCGTTCAGCGCCTCTTCCGCAGTCGTGGTAACGCCGGTCTGCCCGACCTGATAGGCCACCGCACCGCGCACCAGTGCCGACAGCGCGTGTAGCCGCGGCGCATCGCCGCTGCTGGTGCCGGGGTCCTCGAACTGGCGCAGCAGCTTGCGGATCGCGGGGCCCGGCCTGGTGAACGGGGTCTCCCGCTTGAAATACCAGAGCGGCGCCGAGCCGATATGCTGGCCGACCATCCCGGCATGATCGCTGGTCTCGACCTCGCCCTCGCACTGGATGATGATCTCATGCTGGTCGGGATCGAAGCTGAACAGCTCGACATGGTTGTTGTGGTGATCGTAGAATTCGACCTGCTTGGTGCCGCCATCGACATTGGTCGTCCAGCGGATCACCTTCTGCCCGTGCGAATCCTTGGGGATCATGCGCAGCCGCTGCAACGCATAGGGCATCGGCGTGTCGTAATGATAGCTTGTCCGATGGACGATGTGCAGCCGCATGAGTGACCCGTAACCCCTGTAAAATTCCGCCCCGCCTCAATGATAGAAGCGGAATTCCTGCTCGATCTGCGCCGAGATGCTGTTGTTGCGCTTGATGAAATCCTGGATGAACTGGTGCAGCCCATTATCGACGATCATGTCGATATTGGTGTTGGCCAGTTCCTGGCTGAGCCCTGCGGCCTGGTGGAAGCTGTCGCCTGCCCCGCCATATTCGCGCGCGATCGCTTCGAGCGCGCTCGCCATCCGGCTGGCACAGAAGGACAGCGAGCGCGGCATCACCTGGTCGAGGATCATGAACTGCGCGATGTTGCGCGGGTTCGTCTCGCCAGGGTTCAGCCAGCGGAACGCCCGATAGGCCGAGACCGAGCGCAGGATCGTCTCCCATTGCACATTGTCGAGGCTCGACCCGACATAGGACAGCGACGGCAGCAGCACGTAATATTTGACGTCGAGGATGCGTGCGGTGCTGTCCGCACGCTCGACGAACGTGCCCAATTGCGCGAAGAAATAGATGTCGTTGCGCATCATCGTGCCGCTCTGCGCACCGCGCACCTGCGCACTCTGCTGGCGGATGAGGCTGAGCACATCGGGCAGCTCGTTATCCGAAATCTGGGTGCGCAGCGCCTCTTTCAGCGTCATCCAGCATTCGTTGGTCGCCTCCCACACCTCACGGGTCAGCGCGGTGCGCACCAGCCGGGCGTTGTTGCGCGCCGCCTCGATCACCGACAGCACGCTCGACGGATTGGTCTTGTCGCGCAACAGGAAGTTGATGACGCTCGAGCCATCGACCTTGTCGTAACGCTGGGCATAGGCCTGACGCACGCCGGCCGTGGTCAGCACCGAGGCCCATTCGTCCTCGGCGGCTTCCGATCGCGTCAATGCGATGCGGAAACCGGCGTCGACCAGCCGCGCGATATTCTCGCTGCGCTCGAGATAGCGCTGCATCCAGAACAGGCCGCCTGCGGTCTTGCCCAGCATCAGCGCGCCTCCTTGATCTTGGCACCGGCGGTCATTCGTCGAGCACCCAGCTGTCCTTGGTGCCGCCGCCCTGGCTCGAATTGACCACCAGCGATCCTTTCTTGAGCGCGACGCGCGTCAGCCCGCCGGGCGTGATGTCGATGCCATTGGGCGAGACGAGCACGAAGGGCCTCAGGTCCACATGGCGCGGGGCGAGCCCCTGGCGCGTCATGATCGGCACGGTCGATAGCGAGAGCGTCGGCTGCGCGATATAATTACCAGGCCGCGCCTTGAGTTTTGCACGGAAGGCAGCGATTTCCTTGCGGCTCGCCGCCGGTCCGACCAGCATGCCGTAGCCGCCCGATCCGTGGACTTCTTTGACCACCAGTTCGTGCAGATGCTCCATCACATAGGCGAGCGAATCCGTTTCCGAGCAGCGCCAGGTCGGCACGTTCTCGAGGATCGCCTTTTCGCCGGTATAGAATTCGACGATTTCGGGCATGTAGCTGTAGATCGCCTTGTCGTCCGAAATCCCGGTGCCGGGCGCATTGGCGATGGTGATGCCGCCTGCACGGTACACGTCCATGATGCCCGGAACGCCGAGCGCGGAATCGGGGCGGAAGGTGAGCGGATCGAGAAAATCGTCATCGACGCGGCGATAGAGCACATCGATCGCGCGATAACCCTGCGTCGTGCGCATCGCCACCCGGCCATCGACCACGCGCAGGTCATGCCCCTCGACCAGTTCCGCCCCCATCTGGTCGGCGAGGAAGCTGTGCTCGAAATAGGCGCTGTTGTGGATGCCGGGCGTGAGCACCGCGATCTCGGGCGGGCCGTTGCATGCGCGTGGCGCGCTGGCGGCGAGCGAGCGGCGCAGCTTGCGCGGATAGTCCGACACCTCGCGCACCCGCACCTTGCGGAACAGCTCCGGGAACATGTGCAGCATCGTCTCGCGATTTTCGAGCATGTACGATACGCCCGACGGGGTGCGTGCATTGTCCTCGAGCACATAGAACTGGTCGGGCCCGGTGCGGACGATATCGACGCCAATGATATGCGTGTAGATGCCGCCGGGCGGGTCCATGCCGATCATCTGCGGCAGAAACGCCTCGTTCTTCGCGATCAGCTCGACCGGGATACGGCCCGCGCGCAGGATTTCCTGGCGGTGATAGATATCGTGCAGGAACGCGTTGATCGCGCGCACGCGCTGCTCGATGCCGCGGCTGAGGCGCGCCCATTCGCGGCCCGAGATGATGCGCGGCACGATGTCGAACGGGATCAGCCGTTCGCTCGCCTCTTCCTCGCCATAAACCGCGAAGGTGATGCCGGTGCGGCGGAAGAAATTCTCCGCATCGCGCGCCTTGGTGCGGAGGCGGGATGCATCCTGGGCGCCATACCATTCGCAAAATTCGCTATAGGGAGCGCGCACCGAACCATCGGGCAGCAGCATCTCGTCAAAGTGCGGTTTATCCCCTGTCATTGACATAAGATGTGACAGCTATTGTGCAGTGCCGCAAGACAGGAAATGCGCCGCCATCGCGGTCATCCTTTCAGTCGATTTCGTGGCTTGCGATCCTTGTCTTGGCCCCGCTTCTGGTGTGTATTCGCTCAAGGACGCTGGAAAGGGACACGGCATTGAGAAACTGGACGGGGCTGGCACTGGCCGGCGTTTTGCTGATCGCGGGTTGCGGATCGCCCGGAACGAGGAGCGAGGAAGAAGCCGTCGCGATCCCCGAGGCGCGGCCCGATGCGGTGAACGATCGCTTCGCCCGACTGGCGCTGACCTGCGTGCACAAGGAATACCCCAACAAGATTTCGCACGTGATGAACGACGACGGCGACGCGAAGCCGCCGCGCGAGCTGACGCCCGCCTTTTACGGCTGTTTCGACTGGCATTCGTCGGTGCACGGCCACTGGCTGCTGGTGCGCATCCTCAAGACCGATTCCAAGTCGCCGATGAAGCCCGCGATCCTCGCCGCGCTGGATCGCAGCTTCACCACGGAGAATATCGCGGCCGAGCTCAAATATATCGAGGGCGAGGGCCGCAAGGGCTTCGAGCGGCCCTATGGCACTGCCTGGTTCCTGCAGCTGGTCGCCGAGCTCGACGAGAGCGAGGACCCGAAGCTCAAGGCCTGGCGCGAGACGCTGCGCCCGCTCGAGCAGAAGATCGTCGGCGAGACCGAGGCTTGGCTGCCCAAGCTCGCCTATCCGATCCGGCTGGGCACGCATAACCAGAGCGCCTTTGCCTTCGGCCTGATGCTCGATTATGCGCGGCGGGTGAAGAACGATGCGTTCGAGAAGCAACTCGTCGCAAAGTCGCTCGAGTTCCACCGCAGCGACGTCAATTGCCCGCTCGCCTATGAACCTTCAGGCGAGGACTTCCTCTCCCCCTGTCTGATGGAGGCCGACCTGATGCGCCGCGTGATGCCGCAGGCCGAATATGCCGCGTGGCTGGCCAAGTTCCTGCCGCAGATCCCGACGGACGGCTCGACCGGCTGGCTCACGCCCGGCGAGGTGCGTGATCCCACCGACGGCAAGCTGGTCCATCTCGACGGCGTCAACCTCTCGCGCGCCTGGGCGATGGAGGGGATCGCTAGCGCGCTGCCGAAGGATGACCCGCGCGTGCCTGCGCTGCTCGCGACCGCGAAGCTGCATGCCGATAGCGGGCTCAAGGCCGTGAGCGACAAGAATTACGAAGGCAGCCACTGGCTGGGCAGCTTCGCGACGTATCTGACGACGAAGCGGGGGATCGCGGGGAGTTAGGTAAAGGCGCCACGCACCCAACCCCGCTCAGCCTGAGCCTTTCGAAGGCCCCGCGCGTCCCATTCCCGCAACACGGCCGTTCTCCGGCGAAAGCCGGAGTCCAAGGGCGGGCTAGCACTGCGCGCGTCCTGGATTCCGGCTTTCGCCGGAAAGCAATATGGCAATATCGCGAGCCTCCGCGCGAGGCCTTCGACAGGCTCAGGCTGAGCGGACGGGGTTTGGAAGGCTTATGACATAGCTCCCCCCCCCCCGTGCTGGCACCCCTCCCGCAAGCGGCAGGGAGAGGTTTGTCACCCCACCGTCAGCACCAGTTGCCCGTCGCCGTCGGTGACGTGCACGGTCGAGCCGTCGGGCACCTCGCCGCGCAGCAGCTTGTCGGCGAGCGCGTCCTGCAGATAGCGCTGGATCGCCCGCTTGAGCGGCCGCGCGCCATAGACCGGATCGTACCCCACCCGGCCGAGCCACTTGCGCGCGCTGTCGGTCAGGTCGATCGTGATCTTGCGGTCCTTGAGCAGCTTCGCCACCCGCGCAACCTGGATGTCGACGATCGGCGCCATATGCTCCTCGCCCAGACGATGGAACAGGATGATCTCGTCGAGCCGGTTGAGGAATTCGGGGCGGAAATGCCCGCGCACCACTTCCATCACCTGCGGCTCGACATCCTTGACCTTCTGGTCCTCGGTCATGCCCGCGAGATACTGGCTGCCCAAGTTCGAGGTGAGGATGATCAGCGTGTTCGAGAAATCGACCGTGCGGCCCTGGCCATCGGTCAGCCGGCCGTCGTCGAGCACCTGCAGCAGCACGTTGAACACATCGGGATGCGCCTTTTCGACCTCGTCGAACAGCACGACCTGATAGGGCCGCCGCCGCACCGCCTCGGTCAGCACGCCGCCTTCCTCATAGCCGACATAGCCCGGAGGCGCGCCGATCAGCCGTGCGACCGCGTGCTTCTCCATGAACTCGCTCATGTCGATGCGCACCATCGCATTGTCGTCGTCGAACAGGAAGCCCGCCAGCGCGCGCGTCAGTTCGGTCTTGCCGACACCCGTGGGGCCGAGGAACAGGAAGCTGCCGAGCGGACGGTTGGGGTCCTGCAACCCTGCGCGCGAGCGCCGAACCGCCTTGGACACCGCTTCGACCGCCGCCTGCTGGCCGATCACGCGCTTGCCGATATGCTCTTCCATGGCGAGCAGCTTCTCGCGCTCGCCCGCGAGCATCCGATCGACCGGAATGCCGGTCCATTTGCTCACCACGGCAGCGATATCGTCCTCGGTCACTTCCTCGCGCAGCATCGCACCCGCCGTCTGGCTCTGTGCCTCGGCCAGCTTGCGCTCGAGTTCGGGAATGCGGCCATAGGACAGCTCGCCTGCCCGCGCGAGATCGCCATTGCGCTGCGCCTGTTCGAGCTCGATGCGCAGAGCGTCGAGCTCTTCCTTGAGCTTCGCCTCGGCATGGATCTTGTCCTTCTCGCCCTGCCAGCGCGTGGTCAGCTCGGCCGATTGCTGTTCCAGCTCGGCCAGGTCCTTCTGCAGCGTGGCGAGGCGATCCTTCGACGCGGCATCGCTTTCCTTGCCCAGCGCCGAAGCCTCGATCTTGAGCTGGATGATCCGCCGGTCGAGCGCCTCGATTTCCTCGGGCTTGCTCTCCACTTCCATGCGGATGCGGCTCGCGGCCTCGTCCATCAGGTCGATCGCCTTGTCGGGCAGGAAGCGGTCCGAGATATAGCGGTTGGAGAGCGTGGCCGCCGCCACCAGCGCATTGTCGGTGATGCGCACGCCATGGTGCAGTTCGTATTTTTCCTTGAGGCCGCGCAGGATCGAGATCGTGTCCTCGACATTGGGCTCGCCGACGAACACCGGCTGGAATCGCCGCTGGAGCGCGGGGTCCTTTTCGACATGCTTCTGATATTCGTCGAGCGTCGTCGCGCCGATGCAGTGCAGTTCGCCGCGCGCCAATGCGGGCTTGAGCAAGTTCGAGGCGTCCATCGCGCCCTCGCCCTTGCCGGCACCGACCAGCGTGTGCATCTCGTCGATGAACAGGATGATCTCGCCCTCGGCGCCCTTGACCTCGTCGAGCACGGCCTTGAGCCGTTCCTCGAACTCGCCGCGATATTTTGCGCCCGCGATCAGCGCGCCCATGTCGAGCGCCATCAGGCGGCGGTCCTTGAGGCTGTCGGGCACGTCGCCATTGGCGATGCGCAGCGCGAGGCCTTCGGCGATCGCGGTCTTGCCGACGCCGGGTTCGCCGATCAGCACAGGATTGTTCTTGGTGCGGCGCGCGAGAATCTGCACGGTGCGGCGGATTTCCTCGTCGCGGCCGATCACCGGGTCGAGCTTGCCCTCGCGCGCGACTGCGGTCAGATCGCGAGCGTATTTCTTCATCGCCTCATAGCTTTCCTCGGCGCTCGCCGAGGTCGCGGTGCGGCCGCCGCGCAGATCATTGATCGCGGTGTTGAGCGCTTCGGGCGTCACGCCCGCCTTGGCCAGCACGTCACCCGCCTTGGTGCCCTTGGCGAGCGCAATGGCGAGCAGCAGCCGCTCGACGGTGACAAAGCTGTCGCCCGCCTTGCTGGCAACCTGTTCGGCGCTGTCGAGCAGGCGCACCGCGTCATTGTCCAGACCCGGCGTCTGTTGCGCGCCACCACCCGAGACGGCAGGCACCTTGGCGAGCAGGGCATCGACCTCCTGCACCGCAGCAGGGGCGTTGCCGCCCGCACGCGCAATCAGGCCCGCGGCCATGCCTTCGGAGTCTTCGAGCAGCGCCTTGAGGATATGCTCCGGGCTGATCCGCTGATGGCTCATCCGAATGGCAACAGTCTGCGCCGATTGCAGGAAGCCTTTGGCGCGGTCGGTAAATTTCTCGAGGTTCATGGGAGTTTCTCCACCCTATCTAGCCCTTGCCACAGACACATAGTGTTGCATCTTTGCAACGCAAGGGGAGCGGTTGCAGAATTTGCGAGAGGGTCGCGTTCAGCCCCGGCCCACGCGCGCCAGCAGCTGCAGCGCGCGCGACAGATGCGGGCGGTCGAGCATGCCGCCCTTGTAGCCGATCGTCCCAGCGCCGGGATGGGCCGCGAACAGGTCGACGATCGCCTGCGCTTCAGCCAGCTCCTCCTCGCTGGGGGTGAAGGCGGAATTGATGACATCGACCTGCGCCGGATGGATCGCGAGCATGCCCGCAAAGCCGTCGCGGCGCACCTTTTCGGCGCGTGCCTTCAGACCATCCAGATCGCGGAAATCGCCCTGGATCGTCTCGATCGCGGCAACCCCTGCAGCGGCTGCGCCGAGCAGGCAAAGGCTGCGCGCGAGCTCATAGGTAAAGCCATAGCTTCCATCGGCATTGCGATTGCTGGCCGCGCCGATCGAATCGGCCAGATCCTCCGCGCCCCAGCTCATCGCGACGAGCCGCGCGGCCCCCTTGTAGTCGCCGGTGGTGAACATCGCCTCGGCCGTTTCGGTGACCAGCGCGATCACCGGGGTCGATCCCTGTTCGATCCCGTTCGCCACCTCGAGCGCAGAGAGATAATGGTCGAGAAGCTCGACATCGTGCCGACCGCGCGCCTTGGGCAGCATGATGCCACCGGGCCGCGCGGGCATGATCGCGGCAAGATCCTGCAGCGTCCAGGGTCCGTCGAGTGGGTTGACCCGCACCCATAGCCGCTCGAGCCCATCGCTTCGGCTGGCCAGCTGGTCACGCACCAGGCTGCGCGCCATCGGCTTGTTTTCGGCCGAGACGGCATCTTCCAGATCGAACAGCGCGATATCGGCGGCACTCTCTGCCGCCTTGGCCATCTTCTTCTCGCTGTCGCCAGGGGCAAACAGCCATGACCGCATCGGAAGGTGGAGCATTTCGGTCATCGCCTCGGGTCCGTTGTAACTTGCGCTTTTTTGACACCTTTACCGCGGCGCTGACCAAGCGCAATCGCCCAGCGAACCCGGACAAGGCTCGCGAGGCGCGGGCAAAGGTTAAAGACCCGATTTCACGCGATAATTGCGCGCATAGCAGTGAATTCTTCGTCGATCGCTCGGCAGGTTTCGTAGCCCGACGCGCAATATTCGATCCGAAATGGAAGCAAAAAATACCCCTGTTACGGGTCCACCCCCTAAAAACCGGGGTGGTAAGCAATTGAAGATGCTGCAAGAACTCTCGTCACAGAGCCAACGCCGCCCATCGGTCAGAAGGATCGATCGGATGAGGCGATAACAAGGCCAACGGGCGCGCGCGCAACAACAGGGATATGCACGTGAAATCGTTAGCGAGAGAGACCAGCCCCCGCCCCGCCACCACGTGGCACCGTCCCATCCGCCCGGAAGGCGTGCAGAACGATGCTCCTCGCACGGCGCAGAACGATGGTGATCGCCGCACCCGGCTGGTGATGCGCGAACAGCAATCGGCACGCCTGCGGAGCAGCTGCTTTCCTGAGCTCAAGCTGCGCAACCCGCTCTGGGACATGCTGGTCGCGCTGCTGGCCGCCAAGCGCAACGGCAATCAGCTCTCGATGAGCGACCTGTGCCTGATGAGCGATGCTCCGGAAAGCACCGCGCTGCGGCTGATTCACCAGCTGCGCGAAAAGGGCTATGCCGATATGGTGCCCGACCGTTCGGATCGTCGGCGCACCCGCGTGACGCTGACCAGCCTGGGTGAAGCTCAATTCGATCAGTATCTTGACCGGTTCGAGCTGGCCTGATCGGCGCTTCTTGCGTTTTACCTCGATTTAAGGGTTTCTGTTTAGGGCTGAGGTGCAAAGGACGCACCCACCATGTCATTCGGCAAAAAAGGACTGACAGGACCTACCTTCGACGCAGCGCCGCAGGGTGATGCGAACCTACCGCAACGCGAGCCGCGTGTGCATCGGTTGATGAAGGTCACGCTGTTCCACGAACGGTTCGGCAGCGCCGATGGGGTGATCCGCGACATTTCGAGCGGTGGCCTGGGCGGCCGGTGCGCCGCGCCTCTGGAGCCCGGCGATGTGGTCGAGATCGACCGGCCGGGCCTGGGGCGGTTCGAAGCGGAGGTGCGCTGGGTACGCAACGGCCAGTTCGGCGCGCAGCTGACATCCGACCTCAGGATCGACACCAAGGAGGTGCAGAGCCTGTCCTTCAACAATTCCAATTGGGACACGAAGGTCAACAAGCCGCTGGAGAATCACGTGTTCACACGGTTCAAGCCGATGCAGAACACCTATCGCCCAACCATCTCACTGGCGCGCCGCGACAAATAGGCACCGCAGCCCCGGCGGCGATGGCCCTGCCCCGGCCTTTCGGCCTGCAGGCAGGGCAATATAAGGTCAATCGAACTTCAGGCTCTTGACGGTCTTCACTCCGGCAAGCTGGCACAGCTTCCACAGCACCGGCTCCTCGACCGCGCCGTCGAGCGACAGCAGCAGCACCGCCTCGCCACCCGCGCGCGCTTCGCGGCGACCGAGGTGGAAGGTCGCGATGTTGACATTGGCCTCACCCAGCGTCGATCCCAGACGACCGATGAAACCCGGCTCGTCGCGGTTGACGATGTAGAGCATATGCCCGGCGAGATCGGCTTCGATCTTGATGCCGTAGATCTCGACCAGACGCGGCGTCGCGTTGCCGAACAGCGTACCCGCGACCGAGCGCTCGCCATCCGCCGTCGCGACCGAAACGCGCACCAGCGTGTGATAATCGCCCTCGCGGTCATGCCGCACCTCGCGCACGTCAAGCCCACGATCCTTGGCGAGGAACGGCGCATTGACCATGTTCACCGCGTCGCTGAACGCGCTCATGAAGCCCGCCAGCACCGCAGCGGTGATCGGCTTCATGTCGAGCTCGGCCGCCGCACCCTCGACCTCGATCGCGATGCTCTTGACGCGGTCGCTCTCGAGCTGGCCGACCAGACGACCCAGATTGGTCGCCAGCGCCATATAGGGGCGCAGCTTCGGCGCCTGCTCGGCCGAGAGGCTGGGCATGTTGAGCGCGTTGGTCACGCCACCCTTGACCAGATAGTCGGCCATCTGTTCGGCGACCTGGATCGCGACATTGACCTGCGCCTCGCTGGTCGAAGCGCCCAGATGCGGCGTTGCGACGAAGTTCGGCGTGTTGAACAGCGGATGCTCGTGCGCCGGCTCGGTCGCGAACACGTCGAGCGCCGCGCCTGCGACATGCCCCGAATCGAGCGCGTCCTTGAGCGCCGCCTCATCGATCAGCCCGCCGCGCGCGCAGTTGATGATGCGCACGCCCTTCTTGGTCTTGGCCAGCGCTTCCTTGCTCAGGATGTTGCGCGTCTGGTCGGTCAGCGGGGTGTGCAGCGTGATGAAATCGGCCCGCGCCAGCAGGTCGTCGAGCGTCACCTTCTCGATGCCCAGTTCCACCGCGCGCTCGGGCGTAAGGAAGGGATCGAATGCGATGACCTTCATCTTCAGGCCCAGCGCCCGGTCGGCCACGATCGAGCCGATATTGCCCGCGCCGATCAGGCCCAGTGTCTTGGCGGTCAGTTCGACACCCATGAAGCGGTTCTTTTCCCACTTGCCGGCCTGGGTCGAGGCATCGGCCTCGGGCAGCTGGCGGGCAAGCGCGAACATCAGCGCGATGGCATGTTCGGCAGTGGTGATCGAGTTGCCGAACGGCGTGTTCATCACGACCACGCCCTTGGCCGAGGCAGCGGGGATGTCGACATTGTCGACGCCGATTCCGGCGCGGCCGACGACCTTGAGGTTGGTCGCGGCATCCAGGATTGCCTTGGTCACCTTGGTCGAGGAGCGGATGGCGAGACCATCATACTGGCCGATGATTGCGGCCAGCTCTTCGGGGGTCTGGCCGGTGATCACATCGACCTCGCAACCGCGCTCGCGGAAGATCTGCGCGGCCTTGGGGTCCATCTTGTCGGAAATAAGCACTTTGGGCATTTTATGTCTCCCTCTCCCCTTCAGGGGAGAGGGCCGGGGAGAGGGGAACGGCCTCTGGTCCCGGCCCTATTGTTGAGTGAAATGAAGCGGGTAAGCCCCTCTCCCTTCGCCGCTGCGCGGCTCTTCCCTCTCCCCTAAAGGAGAGAGGGCGGGTGGGTGTTACTTGGAAGTGAGTTCCGAATAGGCCCAGTCGAGCCAGGAGCCGAGCGCCTCGATATCGGCGGTCTCGACCGTCGCACCGCACCAGATGCGCAGGCCCGGAGGGGCATCGCGATAGCCCGCGATGTCGAAGGCCGCGCCTTCCTTTTCGAGCAGTCCGGCAAAGGCCTTGATAAAGGCCTCGTCCGCGCCCTCGACCGTGAGGCAGACGCTCGTGGTTGATCGTGTGGCGGGATCGGGCGCGAGATGGCCGAGCCACGGACGCGCCTCAACGATGGCGTCGAGCGCCGCTGCATTGGCGTTGGAACGCGCGATCATCGCATCGGCACCGCCCAGCGACTTGCCCCATTCGAGCGCGAAGATCGCATCTTCCACCGCCAGCATCGACGGGGTGTTGATCGTCTCGCCCTTGAACACGCCTTCGGCGAGCTTGCCCTTGCTCATCAGGCGGAACACCTTGGGCAGCGGCCATGCGGGGGTATAGGTCTCGAGCCGCTCGACCGCACGCGGGCCGAGGATCAGCACGCCATGCGCGCCTTCGCCGCCCAGCACCTTCTGCCAGGAGAAGGTGGCGACATCGATCTTGTCCCAGGGCAGGTCATAGGCAAACACCGCGCTGGTGGCGTCGGCAAAGCTCAGGCCTTCGCGGTCGGCCGCGATCCAGTCGCCATTGGGGACGCGCGCGCCCGAGGTGGTGCCGTTCCAGGTGAACAGCACGTCGTGCGACCAGTCGACCGCGTTCAGATCGGGGATCTGGCCGTAATCGGCGCGCAGGATGACGGGATCGAGCTTGAGCTGCTTGGCGGCATCGGTCACCCAGCCTTCGCCGAAGCTTTCCCAGGCAAGCGCGGTGACGGGGCGAGCGCCCAGCATCGTCCACATCGCCATTTCGAAGGCGCCGGTGTCCGATCCGGGCACGATGCCGATCCGGTGGGTGTCGGGGAGCTTCAGAAGCTCGCGCATCAGGTCGATGCAATATTGCAGCCGCGCCTTGCCGATCTTCGACCGGTGCGAACGTCCCAGCGATTCGGTGGAAAGTTGTGCTGCCGACCAGCCCGGCGGCTTTGCGCAGGGGCCCGAGGAAAAATACGGGCGGGCAGGCAGGGTGGCAGGTTTCTTGGCGAGCACAGCGCCCGCACCAACGGTATCAGTCATGTCAGTCTCTCCTTGCAGAGAGCACGCGCGGCGTTGGGACCGCGTGGCCCGTCGACGGCCCTAGGGGCGAATTGCACATAAAGCAATCACCAAATGCCGAACGGGTCCAGATTCGCGCCGCCCTGCGCAACAAATGCACAGGGCGGCGACGAATCACTTCTTGAAAATGACCTTGCCGCGCTGCGAGACGAGCAGCTTTTCCATGGTCACCGGGTGGAAATAGGCCTCGACATTCTGGCCCTCGGGGGTCACGCCATAGACCTCGTAGCAGCCGCCATCGACCTTCGACTTCTTGACCGTCCAGCCGTCCTTCTTGAGCTTGGCTTCCAGATCGGCGCGGCTCTTCCAGCCCGTCTGCGGGCCGGCGTCACACTTCATCTTGCCGGTGGCAAAGGCATCCGGAGCAGCGGAAAACTGCATCGCGGTGGCGGCGGCGACGGCCAGCATGGCCTGTGCGAATTTCATCAGACGTCCCTCTTCTCTCAAGCGTTCAAGCGGTTAAAGCCCCAATGCTCCTGCCTGTGTGCCACGGCGCGCTGAACGCCGCTTGAACATAAGCATGACCCGTGCGGTTTCCAGAATCAGCAGCGGAACAAAATGCACGACCATCCCCATATATTCGCCGTCAACGTACACCCAGTGCAGCGCGATCAGCAAGGCAGCAGGGTAGACCAGCCGCTGCAGCCGCTTCCAGTTCGCGCGCATCGCCCGTTGCGAGGCGTTGTTGCTGGTCACCCCCATGGCGACGAAGATGGCGAGCGCCGCATAGCCGGTCCAGATGCTGAAGATCAGTGCCTCTTCCGCGATCATGCCCCAGTCGCCCATGTCATAGAGATAGAAGGCCAGGTGCAGCACGCCATAAAGGCACGCCGCCACGCCCAGTGCGCGGCGCCGTGCGAGCAGCCAGTCGAGCCAGCGCCTGCGCCCGAAGATCGCGCGCAGCGGCGAGATCATCATCGCGATGATCATGAATCGGACCGAAAACTCGCCGCTCGGGTGGATCAGATCGAATGCGGTCACCGGATCGCGCAGGAAGCCGATGGACATGCCAATCGCGGGAATCGCCAGCAACACCCAGAAAAACCCATGCACGTTGATCAATCGCAACATCGTGTCCGCACCCATCCTCAAAGCGCACCGCTTCGTCCCGGCCAGCGCTAGTCCTGCCGCAAGGTCCGCGCAATGCCGCGCTTTCGTTCCCTATCGCAGCGTTAACCATTTTCGGAACAACAGGGTTAAATTTCATTGAGTAGGATCAACGCCATGGAACGAGGCGTTCATCAAGGTCCCTCCCTGGCCGCTGGTGGCCCGCTGCCCCTGGGCGGCGGCGACAGTGCGCAGATGAACGCTGGCGAAGGCGCGGGCCTGCACAGGAGTGCACGGTCCGCGCCGCGTCGCCTCGATCCCCGTTTCACCGCCATGATCGAATCGCCCGAGCTGCAGCGCATGGCGCTGGTCGCGGCGCTTTCGGTATTGATCGCGGGCTGCTCGATGCTGCCCGAAGGACGCGGCCTGTCGCGGGCGCCCGTTTCCGCTCCCGCACGAAGCCAGCAGGCGATGCGCCCTGCACTCCCCGCTCCGCCGCTGGCCGACACGCGCCAGTGCATCAGCCAGCTCAGCCAGGCCAAGGTCCGCTTCACACCGGTGCCCGACCAGACCTTCGGCGCGGGCTGCTCGCAGCTCGGCAGCGTTCGCCTTTCGGCGATCAGCCTGATGGAAGCCGGGCGCGGGCGCAGCGAGCTGGCGATCAGCAATATCGGCCCGGTGCGCTGCGAACTGGCGCAGCGCTTTGCCGGATGGGCGCAATATGGCATTGCCCGCGCCGCCGAGCAGATGCTGGGCAGCCCGCTCGTCAAGATCGAGACCATGGGCAGCTATTCCTGCCGCAACATCGCCGGCTCGCTCAAGCTCTCGCAGCACGCCCATGCCAATGCCATCGACATTGCCGGGTTCGTGCTGGCCGATGGCCGCCGCATCTCGGTCAAGGACGGGTGGAACGGCAGCAACCAGGAGCGCGCGTTCCTGCGCACCATCCATGCCAGCGCCTGCAAGCGCTTCGGAACGGTGCTCGGACCCGAATACAATGCCGCGCACCGCGATCACCTGCATGTCGACATGAGCGGCCAAGGCTATTGCCGATAAGGCGATCGCCCCTTAATTGCGGGCGATGACCAAGAAAGACCTGACCGAGCCGCGCTTTCGCCGCGCCGCCGAAGACGCCAAGACCGCCGAACGCGCGGTTCACGACACCCCCCAGACCCAGGACCCGGCCTACCGGCTGGCCTTTGGCGACACCGAATTCCTGTTGCGCCAGGAATTGCGCCCGGTGCGCTTCCAGCTGGAACTGCTCAAGCCCGAGATGCTGCTCGAAGAGGCCGGAATCGGCTCCACGCTGGTGATCTATGGCTCCGCGCGCATCCCCGCGCCCGACAAGACCGAAGGCATGGTCGAGGCCGCGCGCAGCCCCGAGGAAAAGAAGGTTGCCGAACGGCTGGTCGCCAAGGCGAAATATTATGACGAGGCGCGCAAGCTTGCGCAGCTGGCCAGCGAATGCGGCGTGGTCGAAGACGGCAAGCGCCAGTTCGTCGTCTGCTCGGGCGGCGGCCCCTCGATCATGGAAGCCGCGAACCGCGGCGCGGCCGACGTCGGCATGGATTCGGTCGGGCTCAACATCGTGCTGCCGCACGAACAGGCGCCCAACCGCTATGTCACCCCGCACCTGTCGTTCCAGTTCCATTATTTCGCGCTGCGCAAGATGCACTTCCTGCTCCGTGCCCGCGCGGTCGCCGTCTTCCCCGGCGGCTTCGGCACGTTCGACGAATTCTTCGAACTGCTGACGCTGATCCAGACCGGCAAGATGGCGCCGATCCCCATCATGCTGTTCGGCAAGGACTTCTGGAACCGCGTCGTCAATTTCGAGGCGCTGGCGGAGGAAGGCGTGATCTCGCCGGGCAATCTCGACCTGTTCAGCTTTGTCGAGACGGCAGACGAGGCCTGGACGAAGATCCGGACCTTCTACGACCTGCCCTGCAGCTGAGCGGTTACTGACCCAGTTCGACGCTGCGCTTGGCCGCCGCTGCCATGGCCTCGGCCACCAGCCGGTCGAGCGCGGCGTCGGCATCGAACACGTTGAGCGCAGCGCGCGTCGTGCCGCCGGGGCTGGCAACGCGTTCGGCGAGCTCGGCAGGGCTTTCGTCGGAACGGTGCGCCAGCTCGGCCGAGCCGCGTACCATCGCCATCGCGAAGCGCGCGGCCTGATCGGCGGGCATGCCGAGACCTTCCGCGGCCTTGCCCAGCGCGTCGATGAAGCGGAACAGATAGGCCGGGCCCGAACCACTCAATGCGGTGACAAGGTGCATCTGCGCCTCCTCGGCCAGCCATTCGGCGGAGCCCAGCATGCCAAACAAGGATTCAAGCCGGGCGCGGTCGTCATCGCCCAGCCCGTCGGCGTAGAGCGCGGTGACCGACTGGCCGATGCTGACCGCCATGTTCGGCATGATCCGCGCGATCGCGCGTGCATTCGGGATAGCAGAGCGCAGACCTGTGCATTCAACCCCCGCGAGCATCGAGACGACCAGCGCCCGTGACAGGTCGACCCTGGCGAGCAGCGGCGCGACATCGCCCAGCATCTGCGGCTTGATTCCCAGCAGCAGCCAGTCGGGCGCGGAAATGCTGGCATCGATCTCGGTCAGGTGGCGGACACCGGCGGGCAGGTCGCGTGGGCTAGGATCGACCACAGTAACGCTCGCGGGATCGAGCCCTTGTGCAAACCAGCCGCGCAGCATCGCGCCGGCCATGTTGCCCGAGCCGATCACGAGCAGCGATTGGGGGAATGGCCGAACCAAACCAACCTCCGTTTGTCCCGAGCGAAGTCGAGGGACGTTATCGTGAACGTTTGCGCGCACGTCCCTAGACTTCGCTCGGGAACGCGGAGGGGTTGTTCCTAGCGGAAGCGGATCAAGCCTCGCCCTGGGTATCGATCAGCGCCGCCGCCAGCGCTTCCTGCGGGCTCTTATCGCCCCAGAGGATGAACTGGAACACGGGATAGAAGCGGTCGCACTCGTCGATCGCTGCCTCCACCGCTAGCTGCGCCTGGTCGAGCCCCAGCATCGCATCGCTCCCCAGCATCATGCCGTTGCGATAGAGCACGACGCCGCTGTTCGACCAGATGTCGAAATGGCCGAGCCACAGCTGCTCGTTGATCAGCGCCAGCGCCTCGCAGATCACCGCGAACTTGTCGTCGGGAACGCGGATGTCGGGCATGGCGAGCAGTTGCAGCACATTGTCCTCGTGCCGCCAGATCGCGCGCAGCTGATAGCTGGTCCAGCTGCCCTTGACCTCGGTCAGCAACTCGTCCTCGCCCACCATCTCGCACGGCCAGCCGCGCGCTTCGAACAGCGCGGCCAGCATGTCGACCGGCGCGGCTTCCTCCCGATCCAGGTCAAGCTGCTGTTCGTTCATGAAATTCCTTTCGCGCCCCATGGCACATGTTCCAAGATGACCCGATGCCCGGTTGCACGCAATGGGCGGACGATCGACCACCGTCCGCCTTGTCTCGAAGTCTGTTCAAAAACTGTGGATAAGCAGGGGTAATGTCGCCTTACTCGGCCCCGCCTGCAGCCTTGGCCGAAAGGGCCGCTTCCAGCGCCGCAACGCGCGCCTTGAGGCTCTCCGACTCCTCGCGCGCCTTGGCGGCCATTTCCTTGACCGCCTCGAATTCCTCGCGGCTGACGAAATCGAGGCCCGCAATCCACTCGCGGGTGCGTTCGCGCGCGCTCTCGCCCGCCTCGCGGCTCATGCCCGCGACGGTGCCGGCCAGGCCGTTGATGAACTTGGCGAAATCGCCGCCGAATTCGGACTTGTTCTGCATGTCTCACTCCTTGGGGAAAGACGCGTCCCGCGTCCCAATATCAGTTTATCATGGGCTTCCCACGGTAATAGCATGTGGGGACCGTGCCCGCCAATCGCAACCACGCGTTACTGGCTCGGCGGGGCGAGCTGGATGCGCTGCGCATCGCGCGGCACCACCAGCTGTTCGGCATTCGGGTTAAGTTCGTCGATCTGCTTGTTGAGCACCGAGGCAAAGCATAGCCAGGCGAGATAGGGCACCATCAGCCATGCGGCGAGCGGACGGATGCGCCCGAACACGATCGTCGTGGCAAAGGCGGCGACGAACACCGCAACCAGCAGGTAGAAGGCGCCCGACACCTGGTGCATGCGGAAGAAATAGATCGGCCAGGCGAGGTTGAGCGCCAGCTGGACGAAGAACAGCAGCACGGCGAGGCCGCGCAGCCGCGCGCCGCGTGCGGTCACCACCACGGTCAGCGCAAGGCCCATCATGACGTACAGGATCGACCAGGCGATGCCGAACGCCGCGCCGGGCGGCTGCGCCTCGGGCTTTACCAGCGCCTGGAACCAGCGATTCTCCTCACCCGATCCGGAAAAATTGCTGACTCCGAAGCCGAGCAGAACGACCAGTGGCACGAACAGCAGCGCCCAGCGCACAAAGGCGAGGCGGAGCTGCATGGGAGAGGCAATTTCATTCATCGAGGCGGATTCTCCTGCCCGCAAAAAGGGCTTGACCCTTCGCATATCGGATTCGTTTGGCGCACGCCAGCGCGGTTTACCAAGGTTTTCCGTGCCGTTGCGGGTCAGCAGCTGCGCCCCTTCTGCGCCGCGACGAGGAATTCGATATTGCCGCTCGGGCCCGTAATCGGGCTTTGTGTCAGCCCGGTGACAGGCCAGTCGATGCTCTCCAGCCAGCGCATCACCCGGTCGCACACCGCCGCGTGCAGCGCTGGATCGCGCACCACCCCGCCTTTGCCGATTTGGTCCTTGCCAACCTCGAACTGCGGCTTGATCAGCGCCGCCAGCCACGCGCCCGGCTTTGCGAAGCCCATCGGCACCGGCAGCACCTTGTCGAGCGCGATGAAGCTCGCGTCGCACACCACGATATCGATCGGCCGGGTGATATGCGTATCGGTGAGGATGCGCGCGCTGGTCTGTTCGTGCACCGTGACCCGGTCGTCCTGGCGCAGCTTCCAGGCGAGCTGGTTGGTGCCGCTGTCCACCGCGAACACATGCGCCGCGCCGCGCGTCAGCAGCACATCGGTAAAGCCGCCGGTCGACGATCCGACATCGATCGCGGTCATGCCGGTGACATCGATGCCAAAATGGTCAAGCGCGTGCGCGAGCTTGATGCCGCCGCGCGACACCCAGGGATGATCACGCCCGCGCACCTCGATCGCGGCATCGCTCATCACCGTCTCGCCCGCCTTGGCGACCTTGCGCTCGCCTGCGAACACCAGCCCCGCCAGGATCAGCGCCTGCGCGCGCGAGCGGCTCTCGGCGAGCCCCCGATCGACCAGCAACTGGTCGATCCGCGTCTTGCGCGGCTTGTCGGACGATGGGCGGGGGGTCTGCTCTGCCATGGGGCCGGTTCTTAACCGCGCACACGGCGTTTTGCGAGCGCGAGATGATTACCCGGAAAAAATTGAATTACAAGACTTGCGATGGCTCCGGCGATGATTCACATAAGGGGTGCAAGGAATACAGATCGTCAGAAACCCCAGTAAAACCGGGTTTTTGCGAATGGCCCTTCACTTGGTTTCAACATAGCGAAAGGAGGTGATCCGATGTCTCATGGTTCAGCAAGAGGGTCGGTCAAGTCCATTCGGAGTGTTCGCGGCTGATAGCCATCTGCCCTTTGGTCAGGGCAGGCGCTTTCATCAAGCGCGACATACATTCCGAAGGCGGCACTTCCGGCCGCTGACCATGTGATGGGCCGCGCAGGGAGCCATGACTCCCGGCGGCCCCTCTCATATTTTCATGAAGCCCTGTGCGTTGAAGCGACATGCTCCGCCGGGGTTTTGTTTTTCCCCGAATCGATGGCCCAGAGCGGCACACACAATTGCTCTCTCCCCTTCAGGGGAGAGATGCGAAGGCTTATCGGCTGTGCCGATTAGCCGTAGCTGAGAGGGGCCTGCGTAGAGCACTCCCCCCTCCCAACCCTCCCCCTTGAAGGGGAGAGGGCTTAACCGCCGTTCGCTTCTCCGCGTGAACAGATGTTTCGCGAAGACATGGAGGGGAACGCTTCCCGCCCGCCACATCACCCGATCCCCTGCGAAGGCAGGGGCCCATCTCCTGAAGGTTGCGATCAAGTACGAGGGCAGGAGATGGATGCCTGCCTGCCTGCGCAGGCAAACGGAAAATCAACAGGTCCTCCCGCTCAGCCTGGACAGTGGGCACAACCCGCGACCGTTAATGGCCCCTTGCCCACGGTGGCCATATAGCGGGGCCTGTGACAGGCTCAGGCTGAGCGACGTTGGTGGCAATTTTGGGAGCGCTTTTAAAAAAAAAATCCGCCCCACTGGGAACGACGCCATTGCGGATGGGCACATCGCGTGTATGCCTACGCAAGAAATTGGAGCACCAAGGAAGTGCGGACCGTGAGCATTCTGAGATCAATTTCGCATTTGATTGAGAGAGAGATGAAGTTTTGGGGACGGCCGGTAATATCTATGCTTATCGGCTTAACCCCAATCATTCTCCTGGAACCTGTTTTTGAAGGACCGCCTTCGGCTGCGCCAGCCCCATATCTATATCTGGCACTGGGACTTACAGCCATTTTTGAGGCATTCGTCTTTTGGCTTTCAATAAAATTTGAAATTCAGAAATGGCGCGACCTACGAGCGCTCGATAAGGCTGAGCGGTCGGCAAAGAACAAGCGCTAAGCCTTCACGGCTTGCAAATTACCGCAACAACTCAATTCCCGAAAGCCTGCCAAATCTCTCCTGTTGCCACAGATCGAACTTACCTAAAGTCCTTTCTTACGGCAGACATGACCAACAGCCGCAGAAAACTGCGACCTCCGGCTATTATTCCAATTTGGCCAACGGTCCGGCGATCACCCACGGACTCTTGCACCCTCAGCCCAGCTTCTGCGCCACCAGCGCCTTCAAATCCGCCGAAGACCGTGCGCCGAAGTGGGAGATGATCTCGGCGGCGGCGATGGCGCCCATGCGCAGCGACGTCTCGACATCGCGGCCCTGCGCCTGTCCGGCGAGGAAACCGGCGGCGAACAGGTCGCCCGCGCCGGTGGTGTCGACGACCTTGTCGATCGGCTCGGCGGCGACGGCATAGCGCTGGCCCTCGTGGATCGCGATCGCGCCCTTTTCGCTGCGGGTGACGACCAGCGTCGGCAGCTTGGCCGAGACGGTGGCGACCGCCGCCTCGAAATCGTCGACCTCAGCGAGCGAGCAGATTTCGGCCTCGTTCGAGAACAGGATGTCGATCTGGCCGTTGCCCAGCAGATCGAGGAAATCGGCGCGGTGGCGGTCGATCACGAAGGCGTCGGACAGGGTGAAGGCGACCTTGCGGCCTGCCGAACGGGCGGCGTCGATCGCGGCGCGCATCGCGGCGCGGGGCTCTTCGGGGTCCCAGAGATAGCCTTCGAGATACAGCACCGCCGCTTCCTGGATCATCGCGGCGTCAAGCGCGCTCGCGGGCAGGAACTGCGAGGCACCGAGGAAGGTGTTCATCGTGCGCTGGCCGTCGGGCGTCACCAGGATCAGGCAGCGCGCGGTCGGCACGTCGCTTCCGGCGCGCACGGGCGTCGCGTAATCGATGCCGAGCGCGCGCACGTCATGCGCGAAGACTTCGCCGAGCTGATCGTCGGCGACCAGGCCGATGAACGCACACTTGCAACCCATCGCCGCCATGCCGGCCAGCGTGTTCGCCGCCGAACCGCCGCTGATTTCCTGAGCCGGGCCCATCGCCGCATAGAGCGAGGTCGCACGGTCGGCGTCGATCAGCATCATGCCACCCTTGGTCAGGCCTTCCTTTGCCAGCAGCGCATCATCGGCGGGGGCCATCACGTCGACTATGGCATTGCCGATGGCGAGGACGTCGAAACGGGGGCTGGTCATGAAGGCTGTGCTTTCGATCTGGCGGAAAAACGGTTGCCGCGCGCCTATCGACTTGAAGCCAGCGGTTCAAGCCCGAATGCGGCGCGATTGACCGGGGGCGGGAATTGTCCGACACCGGCCATGATGCTGAACGCGTTTTTCAAGAGCCTGGGCCAGCTAGGCGACCGCGCGATCCTGGGCGCGCTGTTCTGGACGATTCTGTGTGCGGTGCTGATCTTCGTCGCTACCGGATGGGCGCTATGGCAGGGCCTCGCCTGGGTGATGGCGGAATATGGCGGGCCATTGTCCGGCTATGCCGCATGGACCGGCGTACTGGCGGCGGTGGCGACGATCATCGCCTTCTGGTTCTGGTGGCGCGTCGTGGCGATCGCGGTGCTGCAACTGTTCGCCGACCGCATCGTCATCGCGGTGGAGCGCAGGCATTACCCGCAAGCCGCCGCCAGCGCGCGCGACCTGCCGATCGGCCCTTCGATCGCGATGGCCTTACGCAGCCTCGGCCGCGCTCTGCTGTACAATGCGATCGCGCTGCCTTTTGCGCTCATCCTGCTGTTCACCGGAGTCGGCGCGCCGATGCTGTTCCTGGGCGTGAACGCGGTGCTGGTGGGGCGCGATCTCGACGAGATGGTGGCCGCGCGGCACCCGCATCTGGCGCAAGAGCGCGCATCCCGGACCAGCCGTTTCGTGCTTGGGCTGATTGCCAACCTGCTGCTGCTCGTACCCTTGGTCAATCTGCTCGCGCCGATTATAGCCGCCGCGATGGCCACGCACCTCTTTCACCAGCGCGCGGCCGGGGGGAAGGTCTGATGCGTTATCCTGTCGTGCTGGCGCTCAGCGTCGGGCTGGCCGCCTGTGCCGCGCCACAAAAGGCGGTTGCACCGGTGCGTCCCACGCTCCCGGCGCGCAGCACGACCTTGCCGACCAAGGGGCTGGAGGCGGTGCTGGGCAAGGGGCAGCGCGATCTCGAGCGGATGTTCGGCACGCCCCGGCTCGACGTGCGCGAATTCGATGCGCGCAAGCTGCAATTCGTCGGCAATGCATGCGTGCTCGACGTGTTTCTCTATCCTGAAGGATCGGGCGGAACGCAGGTCGCGACCTATGTCGATGCGCGGCGCAAGGACGGCCAGTCGGTCGATCGCGCGGCGTGCGTGGACGCCTTGCGCAAATAGGCTATTCGGCGGGTTCCGACTGGGCAGCCGCTGGCGCTTCGGCTTCGGCGTCCTCGGCAGGCGCGTCCTTCACCGCCTTGCGATCGGTGAACCAGATCGCGAGGATGCTGAGCTCGTAGAGCAGGACCAGCGGGATCGCGAGCATCAGCTGCGAGACGACATCGGGTGGGGTCAGCACCGCCGCGACGATGAACGCGGCGACGATCATGTAGCGGCGCAGGCTGATCAGCTGTGCACGGCTGACGATGCCGGCGCGGTTGAGCAGCATCAGCAGCACCGGCAGCAGGAAGCTGATCCCGAAGGCGAGGATGAACTGCATGACCAGCGACAGATACGCATCGGTGCTGGGCAGCGCTTCGATCGAAAGTCCGCCCGCCTGTCCCTGGAATTTCAGGAAGAAATGGAAGGCCGTCGGCATCACGACATAATAGGCGAGCGCCGCGCCAGCGGTGAACAGCACTGGCGTCGCGAACAGGAAGGGCAGCAGCGCACGCTTTTCCTGCCGGTAGAGCCCGGGCGCGACGAACGCCCAGAGCTGGTTCATGATCACCGGGAACGACAGGCAGAACGCCGCGAAGATCGCCACTTTCACCTGCACGAAAAATGCCTCGTACAGTTTGGTATAGACGAGCTTGCCGCCGCCATCGCCAAAGGCTTCTTTCAGCGGCACGACGAGGAACGAGAAGATGTGCTCGGAAAAATAGAAGCAGATGCCAAACGAGACCAGCAGCGCGATGACGCAGCGGACCAGCCGCTGGCGCAGCTCGATCAGATGATCGAGCAAGGGCGCGCGCGAGGCGTCGATATCGTCATCGGTGGCGCTCACCTTTCGCCCTCGGTCACCGGTGTGGCAGGCGCAGGGATGGCCACAGGGGTTTCGGGCAGCGGTTCCATCGCCGGGGCCGGTTCGGATGCGGGCGCCGAAACCGGAGCCGCAGCGGGATTGGCGGCGGCATATTCGCGCATGATGCGCTCGTTGTCCGCCTTCCACTTCTTTTCCATTTCCTCGAGTTCGACCTCGCGCACCATCGCGTCGATGCCACTGCGGAAATGGCGCGCCATGCCCTTGGCCTTGCCGATCACCTGCCCCACCTTGTAGAGCGCGCGCGGCAAGTCCTTCGGGCCGATCACCACGATCGCCACGATGACAATCATCAGCAATTCGGTCGATCCGATGTCCATCATGACATGGTCACGCCTTCATGCGGGCCGGTGCGTCGGGTCGGCCCCAAAATCAACCAGGCTTGCGCTCTTCGGTCGTGGTCGTTGCCGTACCGTCGATGGTGCGCGCCGGAGTCGCCTCTATCTGCGCGACGGGGCGCTTGGGCTGAACCGGCTCGTCCTCGTCATCGGCCATGCCCTTCTTGAAGCTCTTGATGCCCTTGGCAACGTCACCCATGATCGAGGAAATGCGTCCGCCGCCAAACAGCAGGACGATGATGATCAGCACGATAACCCAGTGCATCAGGGAGAAGGATCCCATGGCAAATCTCCTGAAGGCCTCGGCGGCTATCTAGTCCCCCTCGCCCGGCTTTTCCAGCAATGAATCGGTTTCATCCGACGAATGGTCATCGCCTTCCTCGCCGTCGTCGGTGGCCAGCGCGCCTTCCAGCGCCAGATCGACCGGATCGAGCAGCCCGGCGGCCTTGAGGTCTTCCAGCCCCGGCAGATCGCGGCGGCTGGCGAGGCCGAAATGGGTGAGGAACGCAGGCGTCGTGGCGTAGATGAGCGGCCGTCCCGGCACCTCGCGGCGTCCGGCAGGGGCGACCCAGCCCTCTTCCATCAGCACGTCGAGCGTGCCCTTGCTGACCTGCACGCCGCGAATCGCCTCGATCTCGGCGCGGCTGACCGGCTCGTGATAGGCGATGATCGCCAGCGTCTCGGTCGCGGCGCGCGACAATTTGCGCGTCTGTTCGGTCTCGCGCCGCAGCAGCCAGGCGAGATCGGGCGCGGTCTGGAAATGCCAGCGCCCGCCGCGCTCCACCAGTTCGACCCCGCGGCCCGAATAGTCGCTGGCAAGCCGCTCGAGCGCGCCCGCAATATCGGCCTCCTCGCCGATCTGCGCGCGCAATTGCTCCGCCGTCTGCGGTTCGGTCGCCGCGAACAGCGCTGCTTCCACTGCCCGCACGATGGGATCGGGCGCGGTCATCCCGCCCGGCGCACCTGCAGCGGCGCGAAGGCCTCTTCCTGCGCCAGCTCGACCCGCCCCTGCCGCGCCAGTTCGAGCAATGCGAGAAAGGTCGAGGCCTTGGCCGAGCGCTTGAGCTGCGGATCGGCGGTCTCGGGCAGGAAGGCGCTGAGTTCGGTCCAGTCGAGCGCGGTGCCGAGCATGAAGGAGAGACGTGCCAGCGCATCTTCCAGCGTCATCACCTTGCGCGACTTGACCATGTGCACCACCGGCTCGCTGCGCTGCTTGACGCGGCCATAAGCGGCGAGCAGGTCGAATAGCGAGCAATCGTGGCGGGTGCGGGTAAGCAGCCGCAAGCCCTCGGCCTGGCCATGCACAACGACATCGCGCCCCAGCCTGTCGCGCCCCAGCAGCCGCGCCGCCGCCTCGCGCATCGCCGAGAGCCGCTGGAGCCTGAGTTGCAGCCGCAGCGCCAGCTCTTCGGGCGAAGGTTCCACCTCGGGATCGCCGGGCAGCAGCAGCGCGGATTTGAGATAGGCGAGCCAGGCCGCCATGACGAGATAATCGGCGGCCAGTTCCAGCTTCAGGCTGGTCGCGCTCTCGATAAAACCGAGATACTGGTTGGTGAGTTCGAGGATCGAGATCTGGCGCAGATCGACCTTCTGCCGCCGCGCGAGATCGAGCAGCAGGTCGAGTGGGCCTTCCCAGCCGTCGACATCGATCAGCAGCGCCTCGGCCGCCGCGGTGGCTGGGGGCACGGGTTCGCGAAAGAAGATATATTCGCCATCCGCCGGAGCGAGCGCCGATGGCGGCGCACCGGTGATGAGATCGGTCTCGTTCACGCCGTCGCCAGCAGCGCGTCGCGCTTGGCGATCAGCTCGGCCTGGTGCGACCAGTCGGTGACCGGGTTGATCGCCGCCCTGGCCCAGTCGAGCCGCGCGCGCGATGCCTCCGAAATGTCGGGCAGCGCGTTCACGATGCCGATCATCTCGTCCATCCGCGCCCAGCAGTTGAGCGCGATATCGCAGCCCGCGTCGATCGCGCGCGCCGCGCGGTCGGGCACCTCGCCCGCAAGCGCCTTCATGTCGAGATCGTCGCTCAGCAGCAGCCCGTCAAAGCCGATGCGCTTGCGGATGATGTTCTCGATGATCCACTCGGAATGCGTGGCGCACCGCTCCTTGTCCCAGGCCTCGAACAGGATATGGCCGGTCATGCCGATCTCGGCCTGGTTGAGCGCATGGAACGGGGCGATGTCCTGCTCGAGTTCGTCCTCGCTCGCGGTGACGCGCGGCAGTTCCATATGGCTGTCGACCATCGCGCGGCCGTGCCCCGGCATGTGCTTGATCGTGCCCAGCACGCCGCCGCGCTTCAGCCCGTCGAGCACCGCGCGGCCGAGTGCAGCCACGCGCAGCGGTTCCTGGCCCAGCGCGCGGTCGCCGATCGCGGGCGTGCCACCGGGAATCGCGACATCGAGCAGCGGCAGGCAGTCGACGGTGATGCCGACCTCGGCCAGATCGAGCGCCAGCGCCTCGGCATTGGCCCGCGCCGCCTCGATCGCGCTTGCCGGTGCAATGTCATAAAGCTTGTCGAAGGCACCGCCCGGCGGAAAGGCGAGCCATTCGGGCGGCTTCATGCGGGAGACGCGCCCGCCTTCCTGGTCGATCAGAATCGGCAGCCGGTCATCGCCGTGCAGATCGCGCAAACTATCGGTCAGCGCGCGGACCTGCGCGCGCGTGTCGATATTGCGCCCGAACAGGATATAGCCCGCAGGCTGGCTGTCCTTGAAAAAGGCGGCTTCGTCAGGCGACAGGCTGTGGCCGGCAAGGCCGAAGATAACGGGCTTCATGTGCCCCGGTTTACGACCGGACCGCTCGGGAAATCAACGCACGACGAGGCAGTTTTGCCCAGCTTTCTTCAGCTGGTCGCAAACCTGGTTCGCACTGGCGGGGGTGTCGAGCACCACGCTCAGCCGGAACACGGTGCCGCCATCGACCGTCGCCTGGACGATGCGCCGGTTGAGACCCGAGAGCACCTCGTGCCGCTGGGTCAGCTTGCCCCATCCGTCGAGCGCGCTCGCCTCGTCGGTATAGGCACCCAGTTGCACCAGCGCGCTGCCCGCAGGCGGCGGCGCGCCAGCCGCATCGGCCAGCTGGCCGGTCGGCTGCTCTCCCTGGCTGACCGCGAAACTCGAATCGCCCGTGCCTTCGACCTTCTGTTCCTGACTGTCCTTGGGGCGCACCTTGTAGTCGCCCTCGGGCGCGGCGATCAGGCTGCCATCGCCTTCGGGCGCGCTGCCCGATCCGCCCAGCCAGTAGACCGCCGCGAGCACGATCGACAGCCCGACCAGGCCCATCAGGACAAATCCGAGAATCCGGGCGCCATTGCCGTCGTTCGACGGCACGTCATCGACCGATTCCAGCCAGGGCAGCCGATCGTCGTCAGCATCCAGCCCCAATGGCTGGTCCCTCAGCTCGCCATCCATGCCATCATCCAGCCGGTTGCTCATCGATCCGCCCCATATTCGCACAAGTGCCTGGCCTCGGCGGGCGCGGCATCACATCTGCGTCGCCGCCTCCACCGCCATCAGACCCAGGCCGTTGGCGATGACTTGCCCGATATTCGCCGCCATGAAAAGCCTTGCGCCACTGGTCGCAGGATCATGCGCCAGAACGATACGCTTGTCGGTGCGATCATTGCCCAGATTGAAGAACGCATGGAAGGCCGCTGCCAGATCGCCGAGATAGAAGGCGATGCGGTGCGGCTCGCGGTTGAGCGCTGCAGCTTCGACGATGCGCGGGAATTGTGCGGCGAGCGCGACCAGCGCCTGCTCTTCGGTGCCCAGGCTTTCGAGATGATCGGCGGAGGGCGCAAGCCCCTCGCCTGCGGCCTTGCGCAGGATCGAATGGATGCGCGCATGTGCGTACTGCACATAGAAGACCGGATTGTCCTTCGAGGCCTCGACCACCTTTTCGAAGTCGAATTCCATCTGCGCATCGGCCTTGCGGGTCAGCATGGTGAAGCGCACGACATCCTTGCCGACCTCGTTTACGACATCGGCGAGGGTCACGAAATTGCCTGCGCGCTTGGACATCTTGAGCGGCTCGCCGCCGCGCATCAGCTTGACCATCTGGACGAGCTTCACATCGAAGCGCGCCGCATTGTCGGTCAGCGCCGCGACCGCCGCCTTGATCCGCTTGACCGTGCCGGCATGATCCGCGCCCCAGATGTCGATCAGCTCGTCGGCATCCTGCAGCTTCTGGAAATGATAAGCGAGGTCCGCGCCGAAATAGGTCCAGCTCCCGTTCGACTTGCGGATCGGGCGATCCTGATCGTCGCCGAACGCGGTCGAGCGGAACAGCGGCAGCTCGACCGGCTCCCAGTCCTCGGCCACCTTGCCCTTGGGCGCTTCGAGCACGCCGTCATAGACCAGGCCCTTGTCGCGCAGCACGGCTTCCGCGGCCTCGGGCTTGCCCGCCGCCTGCAGATCGGCTTCGGACGCGAACACGTCGTGATGGATGCCGAGCAGCGCGAGATCGGCGCGGATCATGTCCATCATCGCGGCGACCGCGCGCTTGCGGAAAGGCACGAGCCATTCGCTCTCGGGCGCATTGGCCTGCACATCACCGAGCTCGGCGGCGAGTTCCTTGGCCAGCGGCACCAGATAGTCGCCCGGATACAGGCCTTCGGGCATCTCGCCGCTTTCTAGCCCCAGCGCCTCGCGATAGCGCCAATGCACCGAGCGCGCGAGTACATCGACCTGGCCGCCGGCATCATTGATATAATATTCGCGGATCACCTTGTGGCCCGAATATTCGAGCAGGGTTGCGAGCGCGTCGCCGACCACCGCGCCGCGGCAATGCCCCATATGCATCGGACCCGTCGGGTTCGCCGAGACATATTCGACATTCACCGTCTTGCCCGCGCCGAGCTGCGAACGGCCATAATCCACACCCAGCGCCGCAATGGCATTGAGTTCGTCCGCCCAGACCGAGGGCGCAAGGCGCAGGTTGAGGAAGCCGGGCCCCGCGATCTCGACCCCGGTCACCGCCTCGATCTTGCGCAGCTCCGCCGCCAGCGCCTCGGCCAGCGCACGCGGATTGGTGCCCGCGGGTTTGGCGAGCACCATCGCGGCGTTGGTGGCAAGGTCGCCATGCGCCGCATCGCGCGGCGGCTCGACGGTCACGGCTGAGCGATTCAGCCCCGCGGGGAGCGTACCGGCGGCTTCCAGCGCGTCGAGCGCTTCATGCAGATGCTGGGTGAAACGGGTGTAGAGTGTCATGGTGTTGGCCTTGTCATCCAAACTCCTCGCCCCTTCAGGGGAGAGGACAACGAGACTTGGCCTGCTTGCAGGCCTAGTCACAGTCGGAGAGGGGCAAGAGCGAACCGCCAACGCGGCTCCCCTCTCCAACACGGCCTAGGTCAGCAAGCTGACAAGGCCATGTATCCTCTCCCCTGAAGGAGAGAGGACTGCGTGAACTTCATCGGGTCGCGTTATATTGCAGCTGTTCCTGGGTCAGCTGAAAGCCGATCAGCAGTTCGAAACTGGTGCGCTGCAACGCGGTGCGCACCTCGGGGATCGACAGCGGATCGATCGCCGCATCGGGGTCGCCCGACTTGCGGCGGCGGGTGATGCGTTCGCGAATATCCTCGGGCAGCGTCGCTGCCGCCTTGTTGATATAGCCCGCACCGCTCGCCTGGGCCTGCGCGCGATATTCGCCATCGGCGAAATTGAGCGTCACCGAACCCAGCCTTTTGGCGACCACGGTGTTGCCGCCGCGCATGATGGTCGAGAAATAGGGCAGCGTCACCGTCCGTGCGCCCCGGTTGTCGCTGCGCCGCGCCAGCACGTCGAACGTGGCGGTCGCATAGATTTCCGCGCCGGTCTCGTCACAGGCGGGGCGCACATTGGTGATGGTGGCCACGACATCGATCGCAGCGGCATCGCGGCTGCTCGGCGGATTGAACACGGTTACGTCGCCGGTATGTTCAGGGATCGCGGTATTGGGGCAGGCCGATAGCGAGGACGTCACGCCCACGCCCGTATCCACCACCAGCTGGTTCTTTTCGGCGCAGCCCGCAAGACCGAGCAGCGCAAGCCCCGCCCCCATGATGGCGGTCGACGGTTTGATGGGCAGATTGGGCATATGCAAACAGAAATCCTTCGAGGCCACAGTGCATCGCTCCTTATCTGCCGACGCCGCCCGGCGCAACGGCCAGATTTGGCGCATCTGCCCGGCGCAATATGGGCAGGCTTGCCGGGACAGGCTTCCCACCAGCCCCCGCTTCGCCTAAGAGTCCTGACGAACTACGAAAGCCTTTCTGAACATGAGCGAAACCGCCAAGCCTCCGCTTCTCGTCAAGATCGCATCGCCGCGCGGCTTTTGCGCAGGGGTTGATCGCGCCATCGAGATCGTGGAACTGTCGCTGCACAAATATGGCGCGCCGGTCTATGTCCGGCACGAGATCGTGCACAACAAGTTCGTCGTCGACAGCCTGAAGGCCAAGGGCGCAGTGTTTGTCGAGGAACTGGACGAGGTGCCCGATGGCGTGCCCGTCGTCTTTTCCGCGCACGGCGTGCCCAAGGCGGTGCCGCACAAGGCGGCCGAGCGCGGGCTCAACTATCTCGACGCGACCTGCCCGCTGGTCTCCAAGGTCCACCGTCAGGCCGAGCGCCAGGTCGAGGCAGGACGCCACATCATCTTTGTCGGCCACAAGGGCCATCCCGAGGTGGTCGGCACCTTCGGCCAGGTCGAGCCGGGCCACATGACCCTGGTCGAAACGGTCGAGGATGTCGCCAAGCTGGCATTCGAGGATGACACCAAATTGTCCTTCCTCACCCAGACCACGCTGTCGGTCGACGATACGGCCGAGATCATCGCCGCGCTGAAGGAGCGCTATCCGGCGATCAAGGGCCCCAAGGCAGAGGACATCTGCTACGCCACCAGCAACCGCCAGGCTGCGGTCAAGGTGATGGCCGATGATTGCGATCTGGTGCTGGTGATCGGCGCGCCGAACAGCTCCAACTCGCTGCGTCTGGTCGAGGTTGCCGAGCGCGAAGGCACCCGCGCCAAGCTGATCCAGCGCGCGGTCGAGATCGAACTGCGCTGGTTCGAGGGCGTCAAGACGCTGGGTCTCACCGCCGGGGCGAGCGCACCGGAAATCCTGGTGCGCGAGGTCGTGGACATGCTGGGCCGCCATTTCGACGTCTCCGAAGAGCGGGTCAAGACGGTGGACGAGCGCATCACCTTCAAGCTGCCGCGCGCGCTGGCCAGTGAGGCCGATGCTGCCTGATGGCTGTCTATACGCATGTCAGCGCCGAGATGATGGCGCGGTTTCTGGACGACTATGACACCGGCGAGCTGATCAGCTTCAAGGGCATTGCCGAGGGCGTCGAGAACAGCAATTTCCTGGTCGAGACGCGCGGTGGCAAGGATGGCCACCGCTTCATCCTGACGCTTTACGAAAAGCGCGTCGCGCCGGAGGACCTGCCGTTCTTCATGGCATTGCTCGACCATCTGGCCGCGCGCGGCTGCCGCGTGCCGCGCGCGATTGCCGATCGGAGCGGCGTGCAGATCCGCGAGCTTGCCGGACGGCCCGCCTGCCTGATCGAGTTTCTCGAAGGCATATCGCTGACCGCCCCCAGCCCGGCCCAGGCATATGCAGCGGGCGAGGCGCTGGCGAAGATGCACCATGCGGTCGCGGACTTCCGCGGCGCGCGGGCCAACAGCATGGGGCTTGCCAGTTGGCACGATCTGGCAGGCAGATGTGCAGGGCAGTGGCAGCAGATCGATCCGGCGCTGGAGGGCCTGGTGGAGAGCGAGCTGGCCTTTCTCTCCACACATTGGCCGCATGACCTGCCGCAATCGGTGATCCACGCCGATCTGTTCCCCGACAATGTGCTGATGCTGGGCGATCGTGTTTCCGGGCTGATCGATTTCTATTTCTCGTGCCGCGATGCGCGCGCCTATGACCTTGCAGTGACGCACAGCGCCTGGTGCTTCTCGCCCGATGGCCGCAGCTTCGATTCGGCCGTATCGGATGCGCTCTTGCAGGGATATCACGCCAATCTGACGCTGAATCCCGAGGAAATACAGGCGCTTCCCATATTGGCACGCGGATCGGCGCTCCGCTTCACGCTGAGCCGCGCTTATGACTGGATTAATACGCCGCCCGATGCTTTGGTGACGCGCAAGGATCCGATGGCCTTTGCCCGGCGGCTGACATTCTATGCGGACCCGGCGCATGCGGGGCTGTTCGGCTGACCGGTCCATCGGTCTGGGGCATGGATAGAGCAGAGATGAAGACGGTCGAGATTTACACTGATGGCGCGTGCAAGGGCAATCCCGGCCCCGGCGGCTGGGGCGCGATCATCCGCTATGGACGCCACGAAAAGGAACTGTCGGGCGGCGAGCGCGACACGACCAACAACCGCATGGAGATGATGGCGGCGATCCGCGCGCTCGATACGCTTATCGAGCCCTGCCATGTGCTGCTCTATACCGACAGCAGCTATGTGAAGGACGGCATCACCAAATGGGTCGATGGCTGGAAGCGCAACGGCTGGCAGACCGCCTCGAAAAAGCCGGTGCGCAACGCCGATCTGTGGCACGAACTGATCGGCGCAGTTGCCCGCCACACGGTCGAATGGCACTGGGTCAAGGGCCATGCCGGCCATCCCGAAAACGAGCGCGCCGACCGTCTGGCGAGCGACGCTGCCGAAGCGATCATGCGCGGCTGAAGCGCGCTCTCAGCGCCCGAATTCGGGCCTGCCGATCGCGCGACCGTAAAGCGCAGCATAGCGTTCCAGCATCAGGCGCTCGTCGAACTCGGCCTCGGCTTTCGCGCGATTGGCGTTGCCGAGCGCGGTGCGCAGCGCCGGGTCTTCGGCCAGGCGTCGCAGGTTGTCGATCAGCCCCGCTTCGCTACCCGGCTCGCCGAGCAGCATCGCATTGTCGGGCGCGACCATATGCGCGACATCGCCGACCATGGGCGCGGCCACCGGCAGCCCCGCCGCCATGGCCTCCATCACCGAGATCGGCTGTTGCTCGCTGTCTGACGATAGCGCGAAGATATCGAACAAGCCGACATAGCGCGCGGGGTTCTTGAGGAAACCCGGCATCAGCAGCCGGTCGGCTATACCCAGGCGCGCCGCCTCCGCCTCGATCGCGCCGCGCTCGGGTCCCTCGCCGACGATCACCAGCCGCACCGGCCGATCGAGCGCGGCGACCGCGCGAACCAGCCGCGGCAGGTTCTTGACCGCGCGCAGCCCCGCCAATGTGCCGATCACGATCTCGCCATCGCGGCGCTGGAAGCCGGGGATCGCGCCCTTTTGCGGGCGTTTGGCATAGGCTGAGACATCGATGCCGTTGGAGATGCGACGCACCCGGCTGTCGGGCTGCTTCCACACCTTGAGCGCAATCTGCTCCAGCGTGTGCGAAGGCACGACCAGCGCATCAGTGCGCGCCAAGGCCACCATGCGGAACCAGTTGCGCTTGAGCTTGAGCTTGACCGCCTCGTCCTGGTTGAACCCGTCCTCATGGTGGATGACCGGGGGCAGCGGCGTGATCGAGTTGAAGATGGTGCGCGCCATCACGCCGTCCATCGCGCCCCAGTTATAGCTCAGGATCAGGTCGAAATTGGCGAAATAGTCGGCGAACTTGCGGTAGCGCGCGAGGTTCGGCTTGCCCGCCAGCGACGGCGCGTTGTTCGGAAAATCGGCACGGATGCCGGGCGCGATCGCCGCGCGCGCGCCGAGCGCATCGGGCACGGCAGTGAGGATCGTGTGCTGCGCTGCCTGGCCGAAATGGTTCATCAGGCGCACCGCCCGCGCCTCCTTGCCGCCAAGGTCGAAGGTGCTGTGCAGGTGCAGGATGCGCGCGGGCCGCGTGTTCGACTTCATGGTTTCAGGGCTATAGCCGGTCAGGCCTGGGTCGCAAGCGCCGCCGCATCGACTTTTGCCAGCATCCGGTCGATCGCCTGCGCCACCTCGGGCTCTTCAAGCGAAGGCGCATGGCCCTTGTTGGCGATCGTGAGCAGTTCGCCATGCGGCAGCATGGTCAGCATCCGCTCGGCCGTGGCTTGCGCGAACACATCGGACAATGCGCCGCGCACGATCAGCACTTGCGCCGGAGCGAGCCCTGTCAACGCGGGCCACAGATCGACCCCCGCCTCGCCGCCGGGCACCGCGAAGGGTTCGGCGATCTTCATGTCATAATCGTAGACGATGCGCCCGCCGGGACCGATCTTCATCGTCTTCTTGGCCATGTCGAGCCATTCGCTGACGCCATAGCCGGGGAAGACCGAACCTTGACCTTCGGACAAGGCTCGTGCGGCATGCATCCAGGTAGGGAAGGATCGGCCCTGCCCGACATAGTCGCGGATGCGCGCCAGCCCCTCGGCCTCGAGCTGCGGCCCGACATCGTTCAAGAGCGCGCCGACCACCCGGCCCGGCCGGGTCGAGGCGAGCAGCATGGTGATGAGCCCGCCGAGCGACGTGCCAAAGGCGACGAAGCGCTCGATCGCCTGCTCGCGCAGCAGCGCCTCCATGTCCTGGACATAGGTGAGCGGCACATAGCTCATCGGATCCTTGGCATAGGCGCTGTCGCCGCGCCCGCGCAGATCGACGCAGATCACGCGCCACTGGCCCGCCAGCCGCTCGGCGACCTTCTCGAAATCGCGCGCATTGCGGGTCAGGCCTGGAATGCAGATGATCGGCGGGCGATGCGCATGCTCGGGCGCTGCCGGATAATTGCGGAAATGCAGCCGCAAACCGTCGTTCGACCACCAGAACCCGTCGCTATAGCCCTGACTGTCGCTGGCCATGGTTGCATGCGCTCCCTTCACCCCCCACTATCGCCCGATGACAGCCGATCCGCAAGCCACATCGCCCTATCCGCAAGCCTACCGCGCCGACCCCGCCATCCTGACGATCGCCGATGCGATCGCGCATCCGGTCAAGGCGGCGAACTTCCCTGAAGCCACGCTCCGCTTCCGCAATGATCGGCACGCCGCAACCGTGGGGCTGGACAAGCTCGACGACAAGCGCTGGTTGCATCATTTCGGGCGCTTCAACCCGATGCCGGGCAACCTGCCTCAGCCGCTGGCGCTGGCCTATCACGGGCACCAGTTCCGCGTGTACAATCCGCAGATCGGCGACGGGCGCGGCTTCCTGTTCGCGCAGATGCGCGACGGCAAGGACCGGCTACTCGACCTCGGCACCAAGGGTTCGGGCCAGACCCCCTTCAGCCGCGATGGCGATGGGCGGCTGACGCTGAAAGGCGCGGTACGCGAGATCCTGGCGACCGAGATGCTCGAAGCGCTCGGCGTTAACACCAGCAAGACCTTCTCGGTCATCGAGACCGGCGAGAGCCTGTGGCGCGGCGACGAGCCTTCGCCTACGCGCTCGGCGGTGCTGGTTCGGCTCAGCCACAGCCATATCCGCTTCGGCACCTTCCAGCGCATCGCCTATGAGGATGACGAGGCGAAGATGCGCCGCGTCGTGCGCTATGTCCTCGATACGCTCTATGGCGGCCAGACGGAGGAGAACGAGGCGGCGCTGCTGCTGAACCTCGCGGTCGAGCGGATGGCCGATCTGGCGGCGAGCTATATGGTCGCAGGGTTCGTGCACGGGGTGCTCAACACCGACAATATGAACATCACCGGCGAGAGCTTCGATTACGGCCCATGGCGGTTCGCGCCCAAATGGGACCCGGGCTTTACTGCCGCCTATTTCGACCATTCGGGCCTCTATGCCTTTGCCCGCCAGCCCGAGGCGATTCACTGGAATCTCGGCCAGCTGGCGGTCGCGCTGCGGCTGATCAGCGAGGCTCCGCCGCTGATCGCCGCGCTCGAACGGTTCGGACCGCTCTATCAGCAGGCGCTGGCGCGGCGCTTCTGCTGGCGGCTGGGCGTCGTGCCGCAAGGAGTGGAGCAGGACCGCGTGCTGATCGCCGCCGCCGAAGCGCTGATGCTGAAAGGCGGCGTCGGCATTGACGATTTCTTCTTTGCCTGGATGGGCGATGCGGCGCCCAAATGCCCGGCGGCGCTGAACGGCGAGCCGGGCGAGACCTTGTGGGCGGATTTCGGCGCGGTGAAGGCGGGCTATGCCCCGACGCGCGACCGGTCGCACCCTTATTGGCAGGGCGATGCGCCGCAATCGATGCTCATCGATGAAGTTGAGGGCATCTGGGCGGCCATTGCCGAACGCGATGATTGGGAACCGCTATACGCCAAGGTCGAGGCGGTGCGCGCAATGGGTGAGGCTTTGGGGGGCTGACACGGGGGTTCTTCAAACGTCATCCTGAACTTGTTTCAGGATCCATCGCGCCGCAAAAGCCGAAGCCGCGTGACGAAAGATGGACCCTGAAACGAGCCTGTCCTGAGCGAAGTCGAAGGGTTCAGAGTGACGGGATGAGGTTACAGCTGCGCCTTCACCCCAACCACACCGTCGCCGCGTGGATCGTCAAACCCACCAGCCCGCCGACCAGCGTCCCGTTGATGCGGATGAACTGCAGGTCCTTGCCGACCGCATTCTCGACCCGCCCGGTAATCGTCTGCGCGTCCCAGCGGCGCACCGTTTCCGACACCAGCCGCACGATCTGGTCGCCATAGCGGTTGGCGATGCCCACCAGCGTCCTGCGGGCGAAGCGGTTGATCTGCGTCTGCATGCGCGCATCGTTGATCAGCGATTCGCCGATCTGCTTCAGACCATCGCCGAACTGGCCCGAAAGCGCATTGTCGGGATCGCGTGCAGCGCGGAGCAGCGCGGCGCGGCTGCGCTCCCACAGCCCGTCGAGCCAGCGGGCCATCGCCGGGTTGGCGAGCATCTCGGCCTTGATGCCACGCACCTTGTCCTGCATCTCGGGGTCGTGGAGCAGGCGATAGGCGAGCGTCTCCAGCCCCTCCTCCACCTTGTGGCGCAGCGGATGGTCGACATCCTCCGCCATGTCGAACAGCAGGTTGTGCAGGCCATCGATGATGCCGGTGGCAAGCCGCTCGTCGAGCCCGGTCCAGCGCATGATCGAATTGGCGCGCGATCGCACCATGTCCTTGAGCAGCTCCTCGTTGGCGAAAAGCGTGCGCTGGGTCCATTTGACGATGCCGTCCATCAGCGGCAGGTGGCGGTTGTCGGCGATCGCGGCGCTGAGAATCTGACCGAGCAGCGGCGCGACGTCGAGCTTTTCGAGCTGGACCTTGAGCGCTTCCTTGGCGTTTCCGCCGAGCCGGTCCTGGTCGAGCGATTCGAGCACATCGGCGACCATGTTCGATGCGCCGAGCCGCAGCCGCCCCTCGCCCCCGGTGGGCTGCACCAGAAAGCGCCCCGCCGCTGCGGCGACATTCATGCCGCGCATCCGCCGCGCGACCACCAGAGGCGTCAGGAAGTTGCTGCGCAGGAACTGCGCCATCGTGTCGCCGATCCGGTCCTTGTTGCGCGGGATGATCGCGGTGTGCGGGATCGGCAGGCCCAGCGGATGGCGGAACAGCGCGGTGACCGCGAACCAGTCGGCCAGTCCGCCAACCATCGCCGCTTCGGCAAAGGCGCGCACATAGCCCCAGCGGTCATCGACATGCCCCTCGGCCCAGTGCGTCGCGAGGAACACGCCCGCCATCACCACCAGCATGCCGGTAGCAATGGCCCGCATGCGCCAGGCCGGATCGGTCTGGCGAAGCGCAGGCACTGGCTGCATTCTCAGATCCGGACCACTCACTCGGCCGGCTGGACCTCTGGCGTGTCGTGGCGGTTATCGCCCGGCTTGTAGGTGAGCAGCCGGTTGCGCAGCCACGGCCCGACGCGCTTTTCGACGCCATCGGCCAGGCTGAAGCCTGCCGGCACGATCACCAGCGTCAGCAGCGTCGAGACGATCAATCCGCCGATCACCACCGTACCCATCGGGGCACGCCATGCACCGTCGCCCGAGAGCGACAGCGCAGTCGGGATCATGCCGAACACCATCGCGACCGTGGTCATGATGATCGGCTGCGCGCGCTTGTGCCCGGCATCCATGATAGCCTCGTGCTTGGGCACGCCCCGATGCATTTCCTCGATCGCGAAGTCGATCAGCAGGATCGAATTCTTCGACACGATGCCGAGCAGCATCAGCACCCCGATGAGCACCGGCATCGACACCGGCTGCCCGACAACCCAGACCAGGAATATTCCACCCAGCGGCGCAAGCGCCAGAGAGCCCATGTTGACCAGCGGCGACATCAGCCGCTTGTAGAGCAGCACCAGCACCGCAAAAACGAGCAGCACGCCCGAGACCAGAGCGATGATGAAGTTGAGGATCAGTTCCGCCTGCCATTCCTGCTCGCCAAAGGGCTTGTTGCTTACCCCGGTCGGCAGGTTCTTCATGATCGGCAGGTTGTTGATCTTCTCCATTGCCTGGCTGGTCACGACGCCCTGGGCAAGATCTGCGCCGACGAACACGCGGCGCTCCTGATTGTAGCGCTGGATCGTGGTCGGGCCCGAACCGAACGAGATGTCGGCGACACGGCTGAGCGGCACGGACCCGCCAGCAGCGGTCTGCACCGGCAGGTTCTGTATGGTCTCGAAATCGTAGCGCGATTCCTTTGGCAGGACGACGCGGATCTGGATCTGACGATCAGACAGCGAGAATTTCGCTGCATTCTGCTCGATCTCGCCCAGCGTCGCAATCCGGATGGCCTGACTGAGTGCGGCCGTGGTGATGCCCAGCTGCGCCGCCAGGTCGGCGCGCGGCTTCACGATGATTTCAGGCCTGCGCATGTCGGCGTTGACACGCGGTCCGGTTACCTCTTTCAGCCCTTTCATCTGTTCGACAAGCGTAGCTGCCGCGCTATCCAGCTTGTCGGGGTCAGAGCCAGTAAGCATGATCGAGATATCACGATTGGTGCCGCCACCACCCGATTGCGATGCGAAGGTCACCCGCGCGTCGGGAATGGCCTGAAGCGTCGGGGCCAGATCTCGTTCGAACTCAAACGACTTCTTCTTGCGATCCTTCTTGAGCGTGACGAAGATGGTGCCATTGCCCTCGCGAATGCGGATCAGTGCGCGCTCGACTTCGGGCTGCTTGTACATGATCGCGGCGACCTTGTCGGCCACCACCTCGGTCTGCTCCAGCGTCGTGCCGGGCACCATCTCAATCTGGATACGGCTGTTATCCTCGTTGATCGTCGGCTGGAACTGAGCCGGCGTAATCATGAAGAGGACAACGGTGAGCACAAAGGCAAGCATGCCGATTCCCATCATCCAGACGCGATGATCAAGGAACAACGCGACCAGCTTGCGGCCTAGGCTGGGATTGGGTCCCCTAAAGGCCTTGGCCCGGCTCTGGTCGAGCGAGAAGCCCAGAACCTTCATGTACATGTCCATCAGGCGGCCCTCGCCGTGCGAGGCGTGGCCCTTCGCTTCCAGAAAATAGGCCGCGATCATCGGCGTGATCATGCGCGCGACAGCAAGGCTCATCAGCACCGAAACGACGATGGTGAAGCCGAAATTCTTGAAGAACTGGCCCGAAATACCAGGCATCAGGCCCACGGGCAGGAACACTGCGACGATACAGAACGATGTCGCGACCACCGCCAGGCCGATCTCGTCCGCCGCGTCGATCGATGCCTGATAGGCCGATTTGCCCATGCGCATGTGCCGGACGATATTCTCGATCTCCACGATCGCGTCGTCGACGAGCACGCCCGCGACCAGGCCGAGCGCGAGCAGCGACAGGAAATTCAGGTTGAAGCCGAGCAGATCCATGAACCAGAATGTTGGGATCGCCGATAGCGGAATGGCAATCGCCGAAATGATCGTCGCACGCCAGTCGCGCAGGAAGAAAAACACCACGACCACCGCCAGCACCGCGCCTTCGACCATCGCCGAGATCGAGCTTTCGTACTGACCCTCGGTGTATTCGACACTGGTGCCGAGCGGGATGAACTCGATTCCAGGATTCTCCTTCTTGAGCTCGTCCATCGCCTTGAGAGCTTCGTAATAGACGGTCACGTCCGAAGCTCCCTTGGACCGCGTCATGGCAAAGTTCACGACCTCCTTGTCGCGCACCTTGCTGATCGAGGTCGGCTCGCCATAGCCGTCAGTGACGGTCGCGATATCGGTGAGCTTTACGGTGCGCCCGTTGCCGAGCGGCACCTGGGTCTGCGACAAGTCGAAAGCAGTATCGGCATTGCCGAGCACGCGGAGCGACTGCTTGGTGCCACCAATATCTGCACGGCCACCGGCAGCATCGATATTGATCTGGCGCAGCGCGTTGTTGACCTGCGAGGCCGTAACACCCAGCGACTGCATCTTCTGCGGGTCCAGCACCACGCGGATTTCTCGGTTGACCCCGCCAAAGCGGTCGATTTCGGCCATCCCGTCGATCGCGAGCAATCGCTTGGTCACCGTATCATCGACGAACCAGCTCAGCTGCTCGATCGTCATGTCGTCGGCTTCGACCGCATAATAGGCGATTGGCTCGCCAGTAGCGTCGACCTTGGTCACCGATGGCTCCAGAATGCCCTCGGGCAAACTGCCGCGGATCTGGTCGACCGAATTTTTGACCTCGTTCACCGCTTCGATGACATCCGTGCCGATCTCGAATTCGACAAAGGTGCTCGACGAGCCTTCGCTGGCGGTCGAGCTGATATTCTTAACACCATTGATCGACCGAACGGCGGATTCGATACGCTGGGTGATCTGGTTCTCGATCTCGGTCGGGGCTGCGCCGGGCTGCGAGATGACGACCTGCACCGCCGGGAAGTCAATGTCCGGATTGTTCACCACATCCATGCGCATGAAGCTGAGGATGCCGGCGAACAGCAGGCCGGTGAAGAAGACGAGCGGGATGATCGGATTGCGGATCGACCAGGCCGACATGTTCCGGAAGTTCATCGCTTTTTCCTCGTCCCGCCGGGCGCTGCGCCCGGTCCAGCTACGTTATCCCAATACGGCCAGATGCAGGCCCCATGCAACCCGTGCGGCCCGGCAGGAACGCCACCGGGCAGCCCCTCTCGACCAACGCACGCACCCTTTCGACAACCGGCAGCGGCAAGGGCCGCGCGCCGTACCCGCCAGGTCAGCCGCGCTTGCCCTGCATCTGCGGGCGCACCGTCTCGCCGGGATTGAGGAAGCCGCCTGCATAGAGCACGACGCGTTCCTTGCCGCTGATGCCCGTCGCGATCGCGATGCCGCGCGGCGTCACGGTGCCGGTGGTCACGTTGCGCCGCTCGACCTTGTTGTCCTTGTTCACGACATAGACATAGCTGCCCTTGTCGTCGCTGAGCACGGCGGATTCAGGCAGCACGGGGGCCTGGCTCGATCCGCTGATCACCGCAGCGCTGGCAAAACCGCCCGGACGCAGCGCCTTGTCATAGCCGAGCGCGATGCGCGCAATGCCCTGACGTGAGGTCTCGTTGATGATCGGCGCGACTTGCCAAACCCGGCCGCTGAAGGTCCGGTCGGTGCCGACCGGGCGCACATCGGCGCGCACGCCGACGCTGAGCGCGGCAAGATCGGCCTCGCCCATCTGCGCGCGCAGCTCCATCTCGCCGCCAGCAGCCATGCGGAACAGAACGCCGCTGCCGCCGCCGACCACCTGACCGGGTTCGACATTGCGCTCGAGCACCAGGCCCGATTCGGGCGCGCGGATGCTCAGGCGGCCATTGCGCGCCTGCGCCTCGCGCAGCTGAGCCTTGGCCACCTCGACGCGCGCCACCGCAGCATCGCGCGTCGCGCGTCGGCGATCAACATCGGCCTTGGAGATGAATCCGCGACCCACCAGCTGCAGCGCACGGTCGAGCTCGTTCTGCGCGAGCACCGCATCGGCCTGGCTGACCTCGATCTGCGCCGCCAGCGAGCGGGCCTGCTGGGTCTGGACATCCTGATCGATGACCGCGAGCACTTGGCCCGTGCGCACCCAGTCGCCCGGCTGCACCAGCACGCGGATCACCTGGCCGCCTTCGCCTGCGATGCCGATCGGCATTTCACGCCGTGCAGCCAGCGTTCCTGTGGCGTTGATGACGCGCTCGACCGATCCCGATCCGGGAACGATCACGGTCACTGCCGGTGCCTGCGATTCGCTCTCGCCCGCGCCGGCCTTCGCGCCCTCGCCTGCAGCCGTCTCGGGCTTGCCGCCGAAGAAATACACCCCCGCCGCCACCAACAAGGCGAGGACAACTATGGCAACGATGATGTTGCGACGCCGCCCCGAACGGGCCTCGACGTCACCTTCCGATCCATAAAGATCTTCGCTGCGTGCGGTGATGGTGTCGCCGCCAAAGCTGCTTTCGTAATTCATTGCCCGATCCGTCCAAACCTCGTGGCTCTCCGCAACAGTCCGCATCGATCGACGCGCGACCGATCTTGCGATCTGCGGAGACCATGCCCCCCGGAAACGCCCATGCGCTCGGGAAACGTCATGGCACTGTGTTATCCAATTAAGTCACCACGCGCAAGCCATAATGCTGCGCTGCACGCGGCGCGCTTTAGAACCTGTCAGGCAAGATGGCAATTGTTGGAGGTTAATGCGCGCAGCAAAAAGGGCACCGGAGCCATGCACCGGTACCCTTTGTGGATGGATAAGCCCCGCTTTGCGGGCGGTGGGCTGTTAGCGTGCGCGACCGCGCTGCACCAGGTTGACGATCGCCAGCAGGACGACCGCACCCAGGAACGAGGTCAGCAGGGTCAGCGGATCAAATGCGTCCGCGCGCAGGCTGCCGCCGCCGATCAGTCCGCCGAACAGGAACCGGCCGAGCACCGAACCGATACAGCCGACCACGACGTTCCAGAAAATGCCCATCTGCGCGTCGCGGTTCATTACCTTGCTGGCGAGCCAGCCCATGATGCCGCCCATGATCAGCGCCAGAATCAAACCCATGTCTTCCTCCTGTTTTGTCCCGATGCCGCGGCCCGGGAAAAACGGGGTCGGTCATCCTGGCTGGGTTACGGCAGAGCGACGGAACGGTTCCCCGCCACGACGAACGAATGCCGGGAACAGCAAGGATTTTACAGGCTGAGCGGATGGGGCAGATCGAGTGCAATGCCGTTCACCCGGGCCACCTCGAGCGCCCAGACATGCACCTTGTCGATCTCGTCGCCATAGGCGCGGCGGGCAAAATCCTGCTCGGCCGCGCGATCTTCGGCGCTGAATGCCTGGCCGAACTTGGAATGGCTGGTGAGCGCTGAGTTGGCGAGCATCGCCTGTTCCAGCGCAGGGGAGAGTTCGAGGCCGAAATGGCGTGTCAGCGCCCTGAGATGCTCGGGCTTGGCAGCGGTCAGCGTTTCGCTGTCGAGCGTCGCCACCCGCGCGGGGCCCAGCGCGCGCGCAATCTGCCCGAACTGGCGATGCTGCACGAGCCAGCCGACCGCCGCGACCTGCAGATCGCTCTGACGGAAGAAATCCGCCGGGCCGAAGCCCAATTCGACCCCACCCTCGCGCAACTGGCCCTCGAGCAGCTCGCGCGCCCAGAGGCGGCACCAGAGCCCCTTGCGCGCGACCGAGGCGAGGAACACCGGGAGCGGCGCGTACAGCAGCAGCGCACGGCTTTCAGGGCGAAGCGCCATCGCCGCCTGGATCAGCGGGTTGAAGATGTTCGACGGCTTGACCACCACCGCTTCGCCGGGGCCGAACGGGCGCTGCAGCAGCGCAAGCGACGCATCGAGCACGGCGGCGACCTGGCGCCGGTCGGCCCCGCGCCAGCGCCAACCCATCATGTCGTTGCAGAGCATCGGCTCGGAGAGGCCCATGGCAAGGCCCGGCACGTCGAGCGCACGCACCAGCATGGTCGACGCGCAAAAGGCCGAGTGGAAGATGAAATGGAGCGGTGCACGATCGGCGCCGGCAGCAAGCACCTGCTGACGCGGCACAGGAATGATCCGGTCGGCCTCGCCAAGATACTCGTCGGTGAGGAAGGTGGCCTTGCGGTGCTGCTCGCGCGGGACATGGCGAAACTGGAACGCGTCCTGCGCCGCGTCATAGCGATGCGCATGCCAAAGGGAATCGCGCACCAGAGCGGCCTTGTCGCCGGAGAAATCGGGGCCGGTATCGGTCATCGCGGCGATCCTTGCCAATCCCCCGGCAGCGTGGCAAGCAGGACGTGGTCGGGGGACTAGCAACATATGGCAGTAACTGCACAAAATGATCCGGTAGCGTTGAACAGCGCCGGGATGGCGGCTTTGCGCGAGGGACGCTTTGCCGAGGCTGCGCGCGCCTTCGAGGCAGCGACGCGGGCCGATCCGGCCGCTACCGCCTTGTGGCGCAATCTGGCGACGGCCCGCCGATCGCTTGGCGACGACCAGGGGGAGCTTGCCGCACTCGACGCCGCGCTCGACATCGATCGGCGTGATTTCATGGCGTGGCTGCGCAAGGCCGAGGCGCATCAGCGAACCGGCGACGACGCCAATGCGCTGGCAGCCTGGCAGGCTGTGCTTCAGCTTGCCGCGCATCTGGACCCGTTGCCCGATGCGCTGGTGCCCGTGCTGCAGGCGGGCCGGGATTTCTGCGCTGCCTGCACGAGCCGCATCGAATATCAGGTCATGGATGCGCTCGGCGACTTTCAGGCGCGCATGCCGACAACCGCCGGACGCCGGGCGCGTGCCTTTGTCGACGCCGCGATGGGCAAGCGCAAGATCTACACCAACGAATGCAACGGCCTGTGCTATCCTTTCTTGCCTGCGGACGAGTTTTTCGAGGAAGCGCATTTCCCCTGGTTTGCACAGGTCGAGGCCAGGACAGACGCCATTCGTGCGGAAATGCTGGCGCTTCTCGCCGATCCCGGCGATGCGCTGCGCCCCTATGTGCGGATGGAAAAGGGCGCGCCGCAGAGCAAATGGTCACCGCTCGACCAGTCGCTTGCCTGGGGCGCCTGCTTCCTGTGGGAATATGGCAAGCCCAATGCCGCCGTGCTGGAGCGCTGTCCCGCCACCGCGCAGGCGCTTAGCGGAATCCCGCAGAGCATCATCCCCGGCCGCGCGCCGACCGCCTTTTTTTCGATCCTCAAACCGCGCACCCGCATTCCGCCGCATACCGGCGTCACCAACACCCGCGCGATCGTCCACCTGCCGCTGATCGTTCCCGATAGTTGCGGCTTTCGGGTGGGCGGCGAAACGCGCGAATGGAAGGTCGGCACGGCCTTCGCGTTTGACGATACCATCGAGCACGAAGCGTGGAACGACAGCGACGAGATGCGCGCCGTCCTGATCTTCGATGTGTGGAACCCGCATCTCACGCCCGAGGAGCAGGAAGTGATCGCAGGCTATTTCGCTGCAGCCGATGCAACCGGTTTCAATACCAATCTGGATTAACCTTGCTGCGCGCGCACAAATTTGCGGTTTTTTTCAATATCCGTTGATGATACGGTCTGGGCATGAAAGCATGCTGGCGGCCTTGCCCTCGGCTGCGTTGAACATCAACCTGCGCTCGCCCCCAGCGGCTTTTGCGCCAATCGACGGATGACACAGCATGAAGAAGACTGCGATGATTCTGGCTGCCGCCGCCTCGTGCCTCAGCATGCCGCTCACTGCGGTCAGCGTGTACGCCAAGCAGCCGACGAACAAGGAAGACCCGCAGTCGGATGACAACAAGATCCGTTGTCGCAAGATCGAGTCGACCGGTTCACTGATCAAGAAGAGCAAGGTCTGCAAGACCGTGGCGGAATGGCGCATGATCAGCACGAAGGGCAACCAGAACGTGCGCGACTTGGTCGAATCGGGCCAGATCTGCGCTGGCGGGCCTTGCGTTGGCGGCAACTGACACGCAAATTCTTGCCCCGCATTGCTGACCTCGGCGGGTCGGGCCTGACCCGATGATCCCGCGCGAACTCATCGCCACGGCTCAGGTGCCGGGAGGAGACGAGCCGCTGCGTCTGATCCGCAGGGGCAGCGAATATTCGATCATGCTCGGCGCGAACGAGTTGATGAACAGTCGGCTCAGCGGCTCCGAGGAGGCGATGAGCACGCTCGCCGCTGCACGAATCGCCGGGGTGGCCGCGCCGCGCGTGCTGATCGGCGGGCTTGGCATGGGATTTACTTTGCGCACCGCCCTGCGGGCGTTCGGCACCCGCGCATCGATCGAGGTGGCAGAGCTGGTCCCCGAGATCGTCGACTGGGCACGCGGGCCGATGGCGCATCTGCACGCAGGCACGCTCGACGAGCCGCGCGTCAGCATTCATATCGGTGATGTCGGCGCTCTGATCCGCAACAGCGCTGGGCGCCTCGATGCCATCCTGCTCGATGTCGACAACGGCCCGGACGGGCTGTCGCGCGAAGGCAACGATGCGCTCTATACCGCACAAGGGCTGCAACACGCTCGGGCTGCGCTGAGGCCCGGCGGCGTGCTGGCGGTGTGGTCGAGCGGCCCCGATCCGCGCTTCACCTCAAGCTTGCGCAAGGCCGGCTTTGCGGTGGAGGAGGAAATTGTCCGGGCACGGCGGACCGGCGGCGGCGCGCGGCACACGATCTGGCTGGCGCAGCGCCGCTGACCCGGCTCACAGGTCGGGCGTATGCCGCTCGTCGCTTCGCTCGCCGGGGCGCGGTTCCAGTCCGTAGCGCTTGACCAGGTCCCAGACATGATCGGGGATCATCGATTTCATCCGCGCCGGGGCCGATCGGCGCAAGTGCAGCACGGTCTCGATCGCCTTCATCTCGACCCTTGCACGCGCGAATTCCGCCCCGCGCGGCCCGATGCGCGGCATCAGCCAGCCAAAGATCCCGCGCAGCACCTTGGGCATGCGGCGCAGCGGCAGGCCGCCCGCGGCGCGCTCGGTATTCGCCAGAAAGCCCTTGACCGGCCCGGCGCGATTGCCCGCGCTGGTAATATCGCGGGTGCGCAGTTCCTGTCCCAGCAGCTCGACCAGTTCCTCGCCGCGCTCATTGCGCACCACCAGCCATTGCTTGCCGCCGCCTGCCATATAGCCGATCGTGATATCGGCCAGGACGTTGGTATAGTCGACACAGGTACGGCAGGTCAGCGGGAAGAAGTCCGAAGGCAGATCGGCAATCGGCAGCTGCAGGAAGGGCACTTCGCGCACGCTGCCATCGTCGAAGCGCAGTTCGACATGATAGTCGGAGCGGAACTCGAGATAGCAGATGCTCTCCGGCGCATCCGACAGCAGCTTCAGGAACAGGTGGAAATTCTCGGTCGTGGTGTTGTCGGCGCACGGTGTTCCGATCACGTAGATCCGCTCGAAACCCAGCTCGGCCTCGAGCGCACGCAGCGCGTGCACCTGGCAGGGAATGCCGATGAGCGCGATCCGCTTGTGTCCTGCCGCGCGCGCCGGTTCGAGCAGCGCCAGCAGCGGCGCATAGCCCATGCGCATCCCGCGCACCCCGGCCATGTCCTCTGCCCGGGTGATCAGGACCGGATTGGGCCGCCAGCGATCCTCGGGATGCGGCCCGATCGCCAGCACGGCATCGACCGCGCCGGTTTCCAGCAACCGCTCGCCCAGTCGGGACACGATTCCAGTCCATTGCGCCCCGGGCGACGGCGTGATCAGTTCGCCCGCGACCATGCGACGAAAGGGGCCGAAGAACAGCTCATCGGGCCGCCCGGGATCGCGCGTGCGACCATGCACCTGGCGCTCGAGCGCTTCGTAGTCCGGCTTGAGAAACTGGCAGACACGGCCGCAGGCCTTGGGATCGCTGCTGCGCGAAATGCCGCAATCGGTGCACAGACGGCGCGGGGCCGCAGGCGCGAATCCTTGCAGTTCGGCAAAGCGTATGTCGGTTTCCCCCTGGGCCATTACGTGGCTTCTTACCCCCCTTTTGCCCATCACGACACAATTTTCCCGTTATTGTACAGGCTGTAACGGCAACATTCGGGGCAACTTCCCACACGGTGAATTTGCCGCTAAGTTCAAGCCCATGCGAAAGGCGGAAAACATGCAGTGGTCCAGTAGCGAGCAGCAGGGATGCGTGGTTGCCAGCCCCGATGGCCGCGTGGATGAGGCAACGGCCGAGGCGTTTACCGAACATCTGGCCGCCAGCGTGACCATGGCCGCCGATTCGCCGGGCAAGAAGCTGATCGTCGATTTTGCTGGGCTCGATTACATGTCGTCGCGCGGTCTGCGCGCGCTGACGCTCGCCAAGCGCCAGGCCGACGCGGCCGGCGTCGCGATGGCGCTGGCGCGCCCTAACGCGGTGATGCGCGAAATTCTGGCGATCAGCCGGTACGACAAGCTGTTCGCGGTCTCGGACAGCATCGAGGCCGCAATCTAGCACGCCGGCGACACGGGGACGCCGCGCAACAAGCAGGGGGGATGCGATGCTGGTCCGTTTCTGGGGAACACGGGGCTCCTTGCCCGTCGCCGCCACCGCATCGATCGTGCAGGACAAGGTCGCCCACGCGCTGCTCGCCGCATCGGACCGCAGCTTTGCCGATATCGAGGAAGCGCGCCGCTTTGCCCAGGGCGAGCTGGATTTCGCCATCAGCGGGACATTCGGCGGGGCCACCACCTGTGTGGAGATCGAGGCGGGCGATCCTGCGAATGGCGACCCCTACATCATCTGCGACATGGGCAGCGGGCTGCGCGGCTTCGGTCTCGATGCGATGCGTCGCTGCGCTGCCGGTCATGCGCGGGTCTATCACTTCTTCATGTCGCACCTGCATTGGGACCATATCATGGGCTTCCCGTTCTTCGTGCCGGCGTTCGACCCCAATGCGCATATCGTCATCCATGCCGGGCACGAGGATGCCGAAGAGGCGCTGCGCCGCCAGCAGGAGGAAATCTCCTTCCCGGTCAAGTTCGACTGGCTGCGCGCTAAAATCGAGTTCCGCACGCTCAAGGTGGGCGAGACCTATCAGATCGGCGCGGTGCAGGTGGAGCTAATGGAGCAGCACCATTCGCACAGCAGCTTCGGTTATCGCTTCACCGATGCCGAGGGCAAGGTGGCGGTGTTCAGCACTGACAGCGAGCACAAGCTCGACCGGATGGAGGGCGAGGCCGATGTCGAACAGTTCTTCCGTGCGGCGGACCTGGTCATCTGCGACACGATGTATTCGCTCGCCGACAGCGTTTCGATGAAGGAAGACTGGGGCCATTCCAGCAACATCGTCGCGATCGACCTGTGCCATGGCGCGCGGGCGAAGCGGCTGGCGCTGTTCCACCACGAACCGGTCTATTCGGACGCCGATATCGCGCGCATGCACGCCGAGAGCGTGCGCTACGAGGAGCTGACCCGCGAGCACGATCCGCTGGAGGTGCTCTGCGCCTATGATGGCCTCGAAGTCCAGCTCTAGCGCGGTTCGGATCAGCAATCCTCCGCGCAGCCTGTGGCTCGCGGCGCTGGTCGGATTCGTACTGGCCGCCCTGCTCAGCCTCGCACTGGGCGCGCGCGAGCAGAATATCGTGTTCGATGGCTGGCAGCGCATGGCCCCGCGCGACCTTTCCGAAAGTCAGGTCCGCATTGTCGCGATCGGCGATGAAAGCCTGGAGGTGATCGGCAGCTGGCCCTGGCCGCGCCGCGTGCTGGCAACGATGACCCGGCGCATCGCGCAGGGTGGCGCAGCAGCGATCGGCTTCGACATCCTGTTCGTCGAGCCCGACGCGGTCAGCCCGACGCGCTTTTCGCGGCTCTATGCGCCCGACGACCCGGCGATCAAGGCGTGGATGGACGGCCTGGACAGCATGGACAGCGACTTTGCCGACGCGATCAGCGCCGCGCCGGTGGTTCTGGGCCGCGCAGGCGTGAGGCTCGGCGGGGTCGACCCGGCGGGCCTTACCCAATGGGCGACGATCAGCGGGTCCCCGCCACCTGCCCTGCCCCGCTATCCGCTGGTGCAGAGGAATCTCGAGGCGCTGGAGGCGCGCGCACCGGGCTTCGGCCTGCTCAACGGCGCGCCCGATGGCGATGGCGTGGTGCGCAGCGTGCCGCTGGTCATGAAGACCGGCGAAGCGCTGGCGCCCGGGCTGGCGCTGGAAATGATGCGTGTCGCCATCGAGCAGCGCACCGGCACCGATCCCGAGATCACGCTGACGCCCGGCAATGTGACGATCGGCCAGCGCCGCATACCGGTGGACGATTCCGGGCGGATGCGGCTGCATTTCGCCGAAATTCCCGAGGCGCATGTCTATTCCGCGATCGAGATCATGTCGGAGGAATTCGACCTGTCGCAGCTCGACGACAAGATCGTCGTCGTCTCGCTGACCGCAGAGGGCACGCAGGACATCGTCGCAACGCCCTTGGGATCGGAGATGTTCGGCGTGCTGGTCCAGGCCCAGGCGGCCGATACGATCAACCGCGGCGGCTGGCTGGTGCGACCGTCGGCCAGCAAGGCGGCCGAATGGGGTGTCGGCGTCGGGCTCGCCATCATCCTGCTGCTGCTCGCCACCGGCCAGGCCCCGGCGCGCAGCCGCTGGCTGGTGCTGCTGGGTGCGGCGGCAAGCCTGCCGCTGGCGAGCTGGCTGCTATTCCGCTTTGGCGACCTGCTGTTCGATCCGATCCGCCCCTTGCTGCTCGGCAGCGGCAGCGCGCTTGCGGTGTTCGCGGCGCTGTTCAACGAGGCACGGCGCGAGCGCGCGGCGCTGCGCGATGCGCAGAACCGCAGCGAGGGCGAGCTGGACGCGGCCCGCTCGATCCAGCTCGGCATGCTGCCCGATCGCGCCGCGCTGGCAAGGCTCGACCCGCGCATCGATATCGCCGCGCAGCTCGAGGCGGCCAAGTCGGTCGGCGGCGATTTCTACGACATCATCCGGCTCGATCACGACCGTATCGTCATCCTGATCGCCGATGTCACCGGCAAGGGCGTGCCCGCCGCGCTGTTCATGGCGCTGTCCAAGGCCTTGTCGCGCAGCGTGATGCTGCGCGCGCCCGGCGAGCTTGCCGATGCCGCCGCGCAGCTCAACGAGGAGCTGATGCGCGACAGCGGCGATGCGCTCGGCCTCACCATGCTGCTGGGGATCATCGACCTTTCGACCGGGCGCGCCGAGTTCGTCAATGCGGGCCATGACAATCCGCTGCGCATCACCACCGACGGGCAGGTGATCGAGGAGGCGATGGAGGGCGGCCCGCCCTTCTGCATCATGGACTATCCCTGGCCCGCCGAGGAAATCGTGCTGCAGCCCGGCGAGGCCCTGGTGCTGATCACCGATGGCGTGACCGAGGCGCAGAACCGGCAGGATGAGCTGTTCGGCAATGATCGCACCCGCGCTGCGCTGCTTGCCGACCAGAGCAGCGCCACCGCGATGGTCGCGAGCCTGCGCGGCGCGGTGCGCAGCTTCGAGGACGGCGCGGATGCGAGCGACGACCTGACCGTGGTTGCCTTCCGCTATCTGGGTGCTAATCCCGCCTGATCACCGGCAGGAGGCCCCGATGTCCGATACCGCACGTCCCCGGCGCAGCGCGCTCTACATGCCCGCATCGAACCAGCGGGCCCTCGCCAAGGCGCGCAGTCTTCCTGCCGATGTCATCATCCTCGACCTCGAGGATGCGGTCGCCCCCGAGGCCAAGGAGGACGCGCGGGCAGCGGCAATTGCCGCGGCAGCAGAGGGCGGGTTCGGCCATCGCGAGCTGATTATCCGCATCAACGCGCTCGATACGCCCTGGGGGCAGGATGACCTTGCCGCCATAGCAAAGGGGGATATCGACGGCGTGCTGGTGCCCAAGGTGATGCGCCCCGCCGACATCACTGCGTGCAATGCCGCGCTCGCCGAGGCACCCTCGCGCCTCAAGCTCTGGGCGATGATCGAGACCTGCGCGGTGGTGCCGCATCTCGATGCGCTGGCGGCGCTCGGAGGGTCGACCCGGCTGGCGGCCTTCGTGATGGGGGTGAACGATCTCGCCAAGGAGATGCGCGCGCGGTTGACGCCCGAACGCACGCCCTTCCTGCCGATCCTGACGCTCGCGGTGGCAGCGGCGCGCGCGCATGGCGTCGCGATCCTTGATGGCGTGTGCAACGAGTTTCGCGACCTCGCCGTGTTCGAGGCCGAGGCGCGCCAGGGGCTAATGTTCGGCTTCGACGGCAAGACGCTGATCCATCCCGATCAGGTTGCGCCGTGCAATGCGGTCTTCTCCCCCGGCGAGGAGGAACTGGCCTGGGCGCAGGCCGTCATCGCTGCGTTCGCCTTGCCCGAAAATGCCGGCAAGGGCGCGATCCGGGTCGAGGGGAAAATGGCCGAGCTGCTTCATCTGGAACAGGCGCGGCAGCTGGTGGCGATCGCGGAGCGGGTTGCCGCCTTGGGCTAATCAGCCCGCGCGGTTCTTGCGGCGCAAATCGCCCTTGCAGCGTTCGGAACAGGTCTTCACATTGTCCCAGTCGCGGGCCCATTTCTTGCGCCAGGCAAAGGGCCGCCCACAGGCTTCGCAGACCTTCTCGGGCAGGGTCGACTTGGTATAGCGCTTGTCCGGCATGGGCGGCGATATGGGCGTGGGCGGGGGCGTGCGCCAGAGGCAGCGCAAAAATCGCATGCCCCATCTTGCCGGGCCGCCGGTGCGCGCTATCGTGGCGCCCATGCGCACCTTTGCCCTGGCTCTTGCCGCCCTCACCCCCATCGCTGCCCATGCCCAGACGGAGCCCCCGCGCATCGCGCGCCTGGCGGTTCAGGTCGAGGAGAAATCGATCCCCGAGCTGGCCGCGATGCTGCGGACCGGCGCGGTCAGCAGCGAGATACTGGTCCGGGCCTATATGGATCGAATTGCAACGCTGGACCGCCAGGGACCGATGCTCAACAGCGTAATCGCTGTCATGCCCGGCGCGATCGAGGACGCCCGCACCCTCGACGCCGAGCGCAAGGCCGGAAAACTGCGCGGCCCGCTGCATGGCATTCCAGTGCTGATCAAGGACAATATCGAGGCGAAGGGCCCCATCCCCACCACCGCCGGATCGACCGCGCTGCTCGCCAATGTCACCGACCGCGATGCGCCGCTGGTCGAACGGCTGCGCGCCGCCGGGGCGATCATCCTGGGCAAGACCAACCTGTCGCAATGGGCCAATATCCGCTCGAACGATTCGGTCAGCGGCTGGTCGAGCGTCGGCGGGCTGGTGAAAAACCCCTATGCGCTCGACCGCAACGCCTGCGGCTCGTCCTCGGGCAGCGGCGCGGCTGCGGCGGCAAGCCTTGCGGCGGCGACGATCGGGACCGAGACCGACGGGTCGATCATCTGCCCCTCGTCCATCAATGGCCTGGTCGGGTTCAAGCCAACGCTCGGCCTGGTCTCGCGCACGCACGTGATCCCGATCAGCCATAGCCAGGATACGGCGGGTCCGATGGCGCGCTCGGTCACCGACGCGGCGCTGCTGCTGACGGCGCTGGCCGGGACCGACCCAGCCGATCCGGCGACTGCAGAGGCCGACAAGCGCAAGACCGATTATGCGGCGGGGCTGTCGCCCGATTATCTCAAGGGCGTGCGCATCGGCGTGCTGATGGACCGGCGCGGCGGCAACGCAAAGGTTCAGGCGGCCTTTGCCGGGGCGCTCGAGAGGCTGAAAGCCGCCGGTGCCGAACTGGTCGAGATCGCGGACCGCCGCACCGGGCTCGAAGGGTTGGGCGAGGCCGAGTTCAAGGTGCTGATGGTCGAATTGAAGGCCGACCTGAACGCCTATCTAGCGACCACACCGCCTGAGGTGACCGCGCGCACGCTCAAGCAGGTGATCGCCTTCAACACCGCGAATGCCGAAACCGAACTGGCCTGGTTCGACCAGTCGCTTTTCGACCTCGCCGAAAGCCAGAAGGGGCTGGATGACCCCGAATATAAGGAGGCACTGGCCAAGGCAAAACGGCTGGCAGGCGCAGAGGGCATCGACAAGCTGCTGAACACCCACAATGTCCGCTTCCTGATCGGTCCCAGCAATGCGCCCGCTTGGGTGAGTGACCTGGTCAATGGCGATCACAGCATCGGCCCCAGCCAGAGCCAGCTGCCTGCGGTCGCGGGTTATCCGCACATCACCGTGCCGATGGGGCTGGTCGCCGGGCTGCCGGTCGGCCTGTCGATCATCGGCGGACAATGGCAGGACCATGAGGTGATCAAGGCGGGGTACGCGTTCGAACAGGCAAGCAAGGCGCGGGTCGCGCCGAGCTATGCACGAAGCGCGGATGCGAAGGCGGATCCGATAGGGAAGTAACTGGTCACCCTCACCCTTCCCACCCCGCTTCGCGGTGCGGGCCCCTTCCCTCTCCCGGCGGGAGAGGGAGGGAGCGCCGAAGGCGCGGAAGGGTGAGGGCGACGCGCGATTGCGTGTCCGATCAAAGCCCCAGAATGTGCTTTGCGATGTGGTAGATCGTGTGCTGCTCGATCGTGCCGTGGAACAGTTGCGCCTGCGGCCCCGCCGCCTTGACCACGACATCCTCGCCGCCATGCGTCTCGCCCGAGGTCGGCACCAGCGACTGCTGCAGATAGTTGAGCGCCTCGGTATCCTCCTGCGCGGGGTCGGCGCGTTGTTCGCCTACCTTGGCACCGGGGCCGTTGGCATAGCCTAATGTCGTGTACGCCTTGCCGTCCTTGGCGGTGATCGGCTCGCCGTCCTCGGTCACGCTGGCCAGCCCGAAGATCGAATTGCCGCGCGGCGGATAGCCCGCAATCGTGAACACATGGCTGTGATCGGCGGTGACCAGCACCAGCGTCTCGTCCAGATTGACCATCTCCAGCGCCTTGGCGATCGCCGCATCGAACGCGACGGTGTCGTCGAGCGCACGGTGCGCGTTGCCGCCATGATGCGCATGGTCGATTCGCCCTCCTTCGACCATCAGCACATAGCCCTGCTCTGACGTGCCGAGCTTCTTCACCGCCAGCTCGACCATCTCGGCCAGCGCAGGCTCACCCGCCTTGTCGCCCGCGCGATCGGCTTCGAACTGCATGTGGCTGGGTTCGAACAGGCCGAAGACCGGCGCGCTGTCCGCCGGGTTCAGCGCCGCGAACTGCGCCGCGTTCCAGACATACTGGCCCCTGGGGTGCTTCTTCTTCCATTCGGCGATCAGGTCGCGGCCATCGGCGCGGCTGCCCTTCTTGCCGGCATATTCGGGATCGGTCTGGTCCTTGGGCATGAACGCGGCGCGGCCACCGCCGAGCACCAGCTTCAGCCCCTTGGCATGCGGCCATTCGACCAGCTGGCGCGCGATGTCGCTGCAGGTCGCACCGGCGGGCAGCTCGCTGTCCGCTTCCCAGTTGCGGTCGACGCTGTGCGCATAGGTCGAGGCGGGCGTCGCATGGGTGATGCGCGCGGTGGAAATGACGCCGAGCGCCTTGCCCGCGCTTTCTGCCTGTTCGAACAATGTCGGCACGTCCTTGCCCGCCGCCGTTTCGCATTTGCCGCGCAGCGCCGCCGGCGCGACCGACAGCATGCCTGATCGCGTCTTGGTGCCCGTCACCAGCGCGGTAGCGGTCGCGGCGGAATCGGCGACCTGGAAGTCATGGCTATAAGTCTTCACCATCGCCGAATAGGGCATGGCATCAATCGCGGTCTCATTCGATTCGCCGTCGCGCCCGGCCTTCTGGCCCTCCCAGATGCGCCCGGCGGTCAGCGTGCTGACGCCCATGCCGTCGCCGATGAAGATGATGAGGTTCTTTGCCTTGCCGGTGCGCGCTGGCATTGCCAGCCGCGCCTGTAGCTGCGCCTGGCCCTGTGCGGCATAATCGGCTGCGGTCTGCTCGCCCCGCTCCTTGTCCGGCGCGGCTTCCTTGGGTGCATTGTGCTGAGCCAGCACCGGCGCCGACCAAAGGGCGGCGAGGCACAACAGGGTGGCAAGCGGGCGGTTCATGGCGCAATCTCCTCCAAAGCTGCCGCCGCTCTGTCACGAAGCCATGACAAATTCGAGACTTTTCGGGACTGCATGCGCCCAATTGGTTACAATCGATTGCATCAGTCCTGCACACATACTTGACCCGATCCATTTTGCAGCGCAGCATGCGCGCATGGCCGACATTGACACCGCTCCCCCCGCCCCGATCAGTCAGAACCCCGATATCCGCTATCTCGGCCGTATATTGGGCGACGTCATCCGCGCCTATGGCGGCGAAAAGCTGTTCCGACAGACCGAATATATCCGCTCGGCCAGTGTCGACCGGCATCGCGGAATCGTTGGCGCGGACGAGATCGATACCGGGCTGGAGGCGCTCAATCTCGACGATACGCTGGCCTTCGTGCGCGGCTTCATGCTGTTCTCGATGCTCGCCAACCTCGCCGAGGACCGGCAGGGCGTGGCGCAAGAAAAGGGCGCGACCCTCGCCGAGGCGGTCGAGCGACTGCGCGAGCATGGTGTCAGCGACACCGCAATCGGCGACCTGCTGGGTCACAGCCTGATCGTTCCCGTGTTGACCGCGCACCCGACCGAGGTGCGGCGCAAGTCGATGATCGATCACAAGAACCGCGTCGCCGACCTCATGAAGCTGCGCGACGCGGGGCTGAACGAGACCCCCCATGGCGACCGGATCGACGAGGCGCTCCACCGGCAGATCGCGCTGCTCTGGCAGACCCGCCCGCTGCGCCGCGAACGGCTGTTCGTCGCCGACGAGGTCGAAAATGCGCGCGCCTATATGCAGGACGTGTTCCTGCCCGTGCTGCCGATGCTGTATGCACGATGGGAACGCGTGCTCGGCCATCGCCCGCCTGCCTTTCTGCGGCTGGGCAGCTGGATCGGCGGCGACCGCGACGGCAATCCTTTCGTCACCGCAGAGGCGCTGCGCCACGCGCTCGGACGGCAGGCGGAAACCGCGATCGTCCATTATCTGGATGGCGTCCACGCGCTGGGCCAGGATCTCAGCATCGCCACCGGCCTGTCGCAGACCCCCGACGCCGTGCAGGCGCTTGCCGAAAGGAGCGGCGACAATGCGCCGAGCCGCGCAGACGAGCCCTATCGTCGCGCATTGGCCGGCATTTACGCCCGGCTGTGCGCCACGCATGTGGCGCTGACCGGCAAGCAGCCGCCGCGACCCTCTGTTATCGAAGGCGAAGCCTATGCCACGCCCGGCGAGCTGCGCCACGATCTGGCGGTGCTGGCCAATGGCCTCGCCGATGATGGCGCGGGGCTGCTGGCGAGCGGCGGCGCGCTCGGGCGGCTGATCCGCGCGGTCGAAGTGTTCGGCTTCCACCTCGCGACGCTCGACCTTCGCCAGAACAGCGACGTGCACGAGCGCGTGGTCGGCGAGCTGCTCAAGGTCGCGGGCGTATGCGAAGACTATGCCGCGCTGGACGAAGCCGCGCGCATCGCGTTGCTGCGTGCCGAGCTCGGCCATGCGCGGCTGCTGATCAACCGCTGGCACGATTATGGCGAGGAAACGGTCAAGGAGCTCGCGATCGTCGAGGCGGCGGCGCAGGCGCACGCGCTCTACGGCCCGCAGGCGATCACCGCCTACAATATTAGCAAGGCCGAAAGCGTCTCGGACATGCTGGAGGTCAACCTGCTGCTCAAGGAAGCTGGACTGTTCCGCCCCGGTCCCGTGCCGCAGGCCGCGATCATGGCGGTGCCGCTGTTCGAAACGATCGGCGACCTCGAGAACGCGCCGCAGATCATGCGCGCCTATTTCGCGCTGCCCGAGATTGCCGCTCTGGTAAAGGCGCGCGGCTATCAGGAGGTGATGGTCGGCTATTCGGACAGCAACAAGGATGGCGGCTATCTCACCTCCACCTGGTCGCTCAACCATGCCAGCCGCGCGCTGGCCAAGGTGTTTGCCGAGACCGGTATCGCGATGCAGCTGTTCCACGGGCGTGGCGGCGCGGTCGGGCGCGGCGGCGGATCGAGCTTTGCCGCGATCCGCGCGCAACCCAAGGGCACGGTGCAGGGCCGCATCCGCATCACCGAACAGGGCGAGGTCATCGCGGCCAAATACGGCACGGTGGAAAGCGCCGAGCTGAATCTCGAGGCGATCACCTCGGCCGCGCTGATCGCGACGCTCGACCATGATGGCCTCAGCGAGGCCGACGAGACGCGCTTTGCCGCAGCGATGGACATGATCTCGCGCGATGCCTTCCGCGCCTATCGCGGGCTGGTCTATGGCACCGAGGGTTTCAACCAGTTCTTCCGCGCTGCCACGCCGATCAGCGAGATTGCCGATCTGAAGATCGGATCGCGCCCCGCCAGCCGATCGAAAAGCCAGCGGATCGAGGATCTCCGCGCCATTCCCTGGGTGTTCAGCTGGGCACAGGCGCGCATCATGCTGCCCGGCTGGTACGGCGTGGGCCAGGCGCTGGGCGGCTTTGCTGACAAGGCGCTGCTCTCCGACATGGCGCAGGGCTGGCCCTTCTTCCAGGCGCTGCTCGGCAATATGGAGATGGTGCTGGCCAAGTCGGACATGACCATCGCGCGCCATTATGCCGGGCTGGTGCCCGACGAGGGCTTGCGCGAGCTTGTCTTCGGGGAAATCCGCACCGGCTGGCAGGCCGCGCATGACAATCTGCTGAGCGTGACGGGCCAGTCGCGGCTGCTGGCGAACAACCCCGCGCTCGACACCTCGATCCGGCTGCGCCTGCCCTATATCGAGCCCTTGAACCTGCTGCAGATCGAACTGATCAAGCGCCACCGCGCAGGCGAGGCGGACGAGCGGATATCCGAGGGCATCCAGCTGTCGATCAACGCGATCGCGACGGCGCTGCGGAACAGCGGGTGATGGGTTTAGGAAGCGCTATCTGATTTCGGTGCTGCCGCGACCGTGCGGGAAGACGATCCTTTTCGCGCCGAACGCAGCCTGAGCCGTGCCGCGCCATCGGTCGAGCTCGGGAATGTCGGTCTCGATGTCTTCGGGATAGAGATAGGTGATCTGCACATCGCCACCGCGGACAAGATAGTGCATCTCGTCCCAGCGGCTGCTGAGCGGCTCCAGGACCCAGAGCTCTAGCAGCGTATCGCGATATTTTTCATAATCGGGCTGCGCGAAGGCGATATAACTGCCACGATCGAGGAAACGCGCGAGGCTGATGTACCGACTTTCAACTAACGCGATAAACAGCGTGCCCAGCGGACTGAAACTGGTCTCTGCGCGCAGGGTCGAGGCGAGATCGGCGATAAGTTCGCCTTTCCATCGCCTGGGCCCCACGTTCCACATTGTTTCCCCCTGTCAAACACTAGGCACGGCTCTGCCCGTCGCTCAGCGCATCTTCGTGCGCCAACCCGAACGAGGAAGTTTCTGCGCGTCGCTGGGCATTGGCGGATATCTGATGGGATAATCCCCAAAATAGGAAATGACGAATGACTCCCGGTCATCATAGGGCAGCTGATCTTCGGGTACATCCTGCGGATACACTATTTTTGAGGACGCCCCGCCATCTTTGATAAAAATTTCGATTCCTAGCGGCACCTTGTCAGGCGGCGGAACGAACCTGAGATCATTGAGAAGATCGACATTCTTGAACTCGTCTTCGGTGACGAATATATACTCCACGAAGCGCTCCCGGCCTACATAGACCGAATAGCCAACGCCTCCATAAAGGTCAGCCAAAACAAGGATTCCTCGATTGTCGTCCCCATGCTTGCGGGCCAGGTTGCAGGCGACGTCATAAATGATGTCAGCCATTTCAGTTTTCCAGTCCTTCATTTTTTTCTCCGTGTTTTGGGACTCACTGGAGAATGAGTCGGACGATTGTCTATCTTTTCATAGATAGTCGGCCCGCCAGTGCTATACCAGATATGGACAAAGTCAGGCCGTCTTGATCCTTTTGGATAATCGATCCTCATTTTGAACGACACATCCTTGCCTTCCGCTTGGGCGTCAGCCCATCTCTGTTCAACCACGCGGTAACGGCCACGGTTCGACGACCTGTCCTGTGCAAAATGGTTGAAGGCATCATTCGGACCATTAAAACGATGCGCGATGGAATGGCCTCCATCATCGGTGGGGAGCCGGTCAGGCTTGCCCGCATTCCGCTGCGCCGATCGTGAGCGTGGCGTCTGCGCTTCGGTGCCCAGCTTTGGTACCTCGATTTCATGCGGGTCGCCATTTTCATCGAGGTGATATGTATATCCGTTGCGCTTGACGGGTCGCAGCGGAGGGGTTCTGTCCGGACGGACTGGCGCAGGCCTGACAGGAGGCCTTGGCCACGGCGCGGGTTTGGCAGGAAGACTGCCTGGCAGATGCCGGCGCTTCTGTGGCGCTGGCCTTGGCTTTGGCTTGACCGGTGCCGGCTTTCCAAACGAGCCGCTTGCACCCGCACCGCCAAACGGTCCGCTGCCCGGATTGCCGCGTTTGCGCGGCTTCGCGCCGCTGGAAGGTGCGGCGCCGCCAGGACCATAGCGCCTGCCCTGGCCCGCGAAGGTGAAGCGCCCGTCGTCCGGGTCGTGCCACGGGTTGAACCTGCGCTCGATCGCGGCGCCTGCACCAGGATCGGGCCAGCGCCCCGTCCGCATCCAGAGTGCAAAGCCGCTTTGCTGCCCACGCGCCGAATCCCGCATCTTGCCGCGCCTGTCAGGAAAAACGGCAAGAACATATCAGCAACATTTTCCAACAGGTCAATCGCGAGCTGGCATTCTGGGCCTGTTCACAGCACCTGACTGGTCCGTTTCAGATGCAGATCCATGACTCTTGTGATGACAAACAAAAAACGGCGGCGAACCCATAGGGTCCGCCGCCGCCTGTTACCTTCGAAGGGGAAGGTTTACTTGTTCTCGGTGGTCGTGCCGGGAACCTCGCTCGGAGCGATTTCGCCGTTGTCGTCCATCGCGTTGGCCTTTTCTTCGCCAGCTTCTTCGACCGCGTCAGCCTGGGCTTCCATGGCGTCTTCCTGCATTTCGGTCGGGGCCTGGTCGGCGGCATCTTCCATAGCGTCAGCCTGGGCTTCCGCCTGGTCTTCGACCTGGTCGGCCTGTTCGCTCTGGCAAGCGCCGAGGCTGATAAGGCCGATGCTGGCAACGCTGGTGAGAATCAGTTTACGCATATTTCGCTCCACTACCCTGTTTCATGCACGATGCATGAACGCCACTACGGGTGGGTCCACAGGTGGTTGCAAAGCCCTGTAAAAAATTTTCCCGCACGGTGCGTCAGCAGTGCCCGCCACGCGCCGCCTAGCCAAAGCGTGCCAAAGCTGCTTAAGAGCGTGCCGGGATTGGGCCTGGAAAGCACGTTTTGACATCATCGCCACCGCAGAATGACCCTGGCTCGCCGGATATGGTATCCGGGTCGGGCAAGGCTGTGCCGGAGGGCGGAGCCGAAGCGCAGAGCGGCGACATTCAGGCACTCGCCAAGGGCGGGCGGACCAATTTCCTCGGCTTTCTGCTGCGGCTGGCCGCGCGCCTTCCCTTCCTGTTCATTGCCGGGCGGCTCTACGGGGCCGAGGCGCTGGGCCGCTTCGCCTATGCGGTGCTGGTGGTCGAGTTCGCCGCGCAGATCGCGACCCTGGGGCTGAAACGCGGTCTTGCCGCCCAGCTCGCGCGCACATCGCGCCCGCACGCCCAGGTCGTGGCCGACGGGCTGCTGGTAAGCTTCATCGCCTCGGCCTTGGCTGCAACCTTTCTGCTGCTGCTGCCCGAGATCATGTTCCCCAACAGCACCGCAGGCGAGATCGACCGATTGCTGCCGCTGGTGATCTTTGCGGTAGCGGGATCGGACGTCGCGCTGGCCGCGCTCGCCTATCGGTTCGACATTGCCGCCACAGTCCGCGCGCGCTCGATCATCGAACCGTGGACGATCAGCATCACCGCCTGGATCTTCTATTACCTCACCCCCGATGACGGTCTGATCCTGTCCTATATCGCCTCGATGGTCGCCGCGTTCATTGCCTCGATCATCCCGATGCTGCGCAATTACGGGCTGCCGATCGGCTGGCAGCCGCGTCCGCTCAAGCTCGCCAACATGGCGCGGCGCAACGCCCCGCTGGCCGCGGCCGACGCGATCGAATGGGGCAGCCGCCGGCTCGATCTGGCGGTGCTCGGCCTGTTCGCCTCGCCGGCCGTTGTCGGCATCTATTATATCGCGCAGCAGGTCGCGAGCCTGCCGCAGAAGCTCAAGACCAGCTTCGACCCGATCCTGGGCCCGGTGATCGCGCGCAACCTGCAGAGCGGCAAGATGACCGAGATCGCGCGCCAGGTCAGCCAGGTCGGCTTCTGGATCATCGCCGCACAGCTCGGCGTCGCTCTGGCGCTCGGCATTCCGGGCGAGGGCGTGATGGGGCTGGTGGGCCCGAATTTTGTCGGAGGGACGGGTGCGCTGGCATTCCTGCTGGCCGCAGAGGTGGTCGCGGCCACCGCCGCCGTGAGCGAGGCCGCGCTCGTCTATATCGCGCGCCACCGCAACCTGATGATCTCGCTCGCCATGCTGGCGCTGCAGGGCGGTTTGAGCGTCGCGCTGATCCTCACCGCACAGGCGATGGGCCTTCCCCCGCTGTTCCAGGCGGCGAGCGTCGCGCTGGCGCTCGCGCTCGCGCTCGGCTTTGCCTCGATCGTCAAGGCGCGGCTGCTCTCGAAGCTGCTGGATGCGCCGGTCAATGGCTGGCGATGGGCTTTGGTCTGGGCGGCAGCGGCGGCGACGGCAGTGGGCTGGGGCTTTACCAAGCTGCCCGAATGGGCCGAGCTCGCCTTTGGCATCCCCGCAATTCTGGGCGTCTATGGCTGGGTGATCTGGCGGCGCGGGTTCGGCCCTGAAGACCGCGAGCTGTTCCGCACCCGAAAGGGCAGCGCCGGATAGCGCTGCCCCTGTAGAGAAACCTTACTGGCCGACGCCCATTTCGGTCAGCAGGCGCTGCGCGCCATCGACCTTGTCCATCGTCCACAGCATGAAGCGGCTGTCGACATGGATGGTGCGGTTGATTGCGGCATCATAGGACCAATCCGACACCACTCCGTCGAGCGTGCCATCGAACGCCAGTCCGACGAATTCGCCGCGCGCGTTGAGCGTGGCCGATCCCGAATTGCCGTTGGTGATGTCGACGGTAGAGAGGAAATCGACCGGCAGCGTGCCCAGCTTCTCGTCGGCATAGCGCCCGAAATCGCGCGCCTTGAGCTTGTCGATCGCGGCCTTGGGCGCATCGAATTCGCCGCGTCCGGTCTGCTTGGCGACCAGGCCTTCGGCGGTGGTGAACGGCGTCCAGATCAGGCCATCGCGCTGCTTGCCCGTCACCTTGCCATAGGTGAAGCGCAGCGATCCGTTGGCATCGGGATAGAGCGTGCGGCCCTGCTCCCTGGCGAAGGCGAGCTGCCCCGCCATCACTGCCGAGCGTGCCGCCTGCAGGCGACCTGCACGCTCCTTCGCCTTGTCCTCGTCGGCCTTTTGCCCCGGATAGGCCGCGACGGCGAGCTGGATGAAGGGATCGCTCGAAGCCTCGAATTCAGCGGCGGGCTTGTCCATCCAGCCGAGCCGGTCGGCGGTGACGCCGAGGCGCGTATCGGCATAGAGCCGGTCCATGCCCAGTTCGGCGATCTTTGCTTCGAGCGGCGCGTTGCGCTTGTCGGCTGCGACCTTGGCATATTCGCCCAGCGCCTGCTGGAACAGCACCCGGTCGACGCCTGCATCATAGCGGCGCTCGACCTGAGTCAGCCGCTCGCGCATCGAAAGGCGATCACGATCCTGGAAACCCGGCTCGCGCTGGGCATCGGGCTTTTCACGCTCCTTGGCCCAGCGATAGAGCAGCTGCGCGGCGGACAGCAGCTGCGCGCGGTTGATCGTGGCGAGACGCAGATTGTCCACCCGCCCCTGGTTCGACTCGGCGACCAGCGCGTCGAGATCGGTCAGCGCCTGACCGTACATCTTCGTGCGTGCAGGGTCCGCTGCCACCCAGGCACGGAAATCGGCATCGGCCTTGTCCTTGCGACCCAGCAGGTCGATGGCATCGGCACCGGCAATCTCGCCGAGCAGCTTCTTCTTGTAATTGTCCGACCCCTTCAGGATCGAGGCGTACTTGATTTCGGCATCCTTGTTGCCCTTCACCGCCTTTTCGATCGCGGCCGAGTAATCGGCGCGCAACTGCTGGTCGATCGCATAGACCTGCTCGAAATTATGGCGCACCTCGGCAGCAGTCCAGTGGCGCTGGGTCACGCCTGGAAAGCCTGCGACCATCACGAAATCGCCTTCGCGCAGCGGCTTGTCGGCAATCTTGAGCCAGGACTTGGGCTTGTACGGCACGTTTTCCTTGGCATAGGGCACGGACGAACCATCAGGCGCGACATAGGCGCGGTAGAAGCCGAAATCGCCGGTATGGCGCGGCCATTGCCAGTTGTCGGTCTCGCCGCCGAAATTGCCGATGCCACCCGCCGGCGCATAGACCAGGCGCACGTCCTTGATCTCGAGCTGCTGCTGCAGAAAATAGGTCTGCCCGCCGAAATACGGGCGCACGTCGCAGCGACGATTGGCCTGCTTCTCGCATTCGGCGATCAGCGCCTTGCGGTTCGCTTCCAGCCGGTTGTAACGATCGAGCCCCGAAAGCTTGGTGGTGATGCCCTTGTTCATCGCCGCCGTCACGTCGCGCAGATCCTCGATCACATAGATGCGCGATCCGGGTGCGGCGGGCAGTTCGTCGCCATAGGTCTTTGCGAGAAAACCATCGGTCAGATAGTCCTGGCCGGGCTTCGAATTATACTGGATCGACCCATAGACGCAGTGATGATTGGTCGCGACCAGCCCTTCAGGGCTGACGAACGACGCCGAGCATCCGCCCAGCGATACAATCGCATTCAGCGGCACCGCCTTGAGGTTGCCGAGATCGGCAGGCGAAAGCTCCAATCCTGCCGCTTTCAGCTTGTCGCCCAGCGCGGGCGTCTGGCCCGGCAGCCACATGCCCTCTTCGGCAAGGGCAGGTACAGACATCAGCAGGGCGGTAGAGGCAAGCAACAGGGAATGGCGCATCAGAAACTCCGCAACGGGGGCCGGGAAATGGCAGGCCGTCCAGATAGACCGCTGCCCGAAACGGGGCAAGCATCCACGTCTGGGGTCCCGGCTGTCGGCCAGGGCGGATCGTGACGAATCGCTACCATTCGTCAGCCAAGTTGATCACCAATATAGAACTTGTAGAAATTCGGTTTTATCTTCATTTCTGCGCTATACCGGAAATTAACTGCCCTGTACCGCAGCTTTGTGCGGCTCCTTGATGCCTTGTCACACTGGTAACCCGACCTTCATCATGGGTTTTTACTGCCAATTAAAACCGCGATTTTAGAGCAGAATTCCAGGATTGGCCGAACACGTGGCCCCTCTGACCCGTTCGCCTTCCCAGGCCCACCCGTCATCAGGGTTATGGTTGCTCCGGCGTTAACCATTATTTGACGAAGTCAGACATAAAAGTCTGTCAAGTTCCGGGGGGACGATATCATGCACAAGACCTTTAATGTTGGCAGCTCTGCCAATATCCAGAATTCCGCCGCGTTAAAAGGTCAGCTCCTGACGGCGCCGGGCGAATGTGACAAAGTCACAATCGATGCATCGCAACTGCAGGAAGTCGACCTTTCGTTTTTCCAGACGGTCTATTCCGCGCATGTGTATGCGGTAAAGCATGGAAAAACCGTCGCATTTACCGACGACGCCAATGACAAGCTCGCCGCGACCCTGGCCCGTGCCGGCCTCGCCGATTTGCTACCAACTGCTAACCTCAATTCCTGGCTCCATGGAGGACTCCCGCAGTGACTGCCTCGATCCTGACTGTTGACGATTCATCCAGCCTTCGCATGGCCATCCGCATCGCGCTCAATGGCGCGGGCTATGATGTCAGCGAGGCCGTGGATGGCCTGGACGGCCTGAACAAGGCCAAGGCTGCCAAGTTCGACATGATCATCGCCGATCTCAACATGCCCAACATGAACGGGCTGGAGATGATCCGCGAAATCCGCAAGCTGCCGATCCAGCTCGGAACACCGATCATCTTCCTCACCACCGAATCCGATGAGGCGATGAAGCAGGAAGCGCGCGCTGCCGGGGCCACCGGCTGGCTGGTCAAGCCGTTCGTGCCCGAGCAGCTCCTCCGCATCGCTGCCAAGGTGCTCGGCCGGTGACCGCGCAGGATCCCATCGCCGCATTCCGCGTCGAAGCCGGCGAGCTTCTCGGCGACATCGAACAGGCGCTGCTCGACCTCTCGCACGATCTGACCAGCCGCGATCTGGTCGACAGCGTGTTTCGCGGTCTCCACACGCTCAAGGGGTCGGGGGCGATGTTCGGCTTCGATGCTCTGGCCGGCTTCACCCATCATTGCGAAACCGCCTTCGACCGCGTTCGCAAGGGCCAGGTGCCCGCCACCGAGGAACTGGTCGCCGTGATCCTGTCCGCGATGGATCACATGCAGGCGCTGGTCGATGGCGATGGAGCAGGACTCGAGGCGGTCGGCGACGAAATCCTCGGCCGCCTGCACCAGGCGATCGGTGCCGCAGACGCGTCCGTGGCTGCCGAGCCCGCCGCCGCATCCGCTGCTGCCCCCGTTTCCGCGCCCGCCGCTGCTGGCTGGCGCATCACCTTCCGCCTGCCGACCGATTGCATGACCAATGGCACCAACCCTCTGATGCTGTTGGACGAGCTGCGGTCGCTGGGCGACGCGAAAGTCACCGCGCAGACCGACCAGATCCCGTCGCTTGACGAACTGGATGCCAGCCAATGCCATCTCGGCTGGCAGATCGAACTGCGCGGTGATGCCTCGCGCGCGGATATCGAGGATGTGTTCATCTTCGTGATGGACGACATGACGCTCGACATCGTGCCGATCGAGGCGGACGACGCCGACGAAACGCAAGCCGAAATCGCGCCGGCCACCGAATTTGTCGCGGACACCGGGGCGGCCGCAAGCACACCGGCGACGCCAGCCGCTATGGAGCCAGGGACCGGCGACGCCGCGCGCAACGCCAAGGCCGCCCCGGCAAAGGCGCAGGAAAGCGTGCGTGTTCCGGCCGAACGGCTCGACGTGCTGATGGACCGCGTGGGCGAGCTGGTGATCGTGCAGAGCCGATTGGCGCAGCTTTCCAACCAGGGCGTTCGCGGCCCGGCGGGCGAACTGGCCCTGCGCTCGGTCGCCGAGGATATCGAGCGGCTCGCCAGCGAACTGCGCGACACGATGATGGTGCTGCGCATGGTTCCCGTCGCCAGCCTGTTCGGCCGATTCCGCCGCCTGGTGCACGATCTGGCGCGCGAGACCGGCAAGACCATCGAGCTTTCGACTTATGGCGAGACCACCGAGGTCGACAAGACGGTGATCGAGCGTCTGGCCGATCCGATGGTGCACCTCATCCGCAATGCCTGCGATCACGGGCTTGAAACGCCGGAAGAGCGCGTGGCAGCGGGCAAGCCCGAGGCCGGGCATGTCACGCTCAGCGCGCATCAGGCGGGCGGCGAGGTGCTGATCACCATTCGCGACGATGGCCGCGGCATCAACCGCGAACGCGTGCGCGCCAAGGCCGAAGCGCAAGGCCTGATCGAGCCCGGCGCGCAGATCAGCGATTCCGAACTGCTGCACATGATCTTCCATCCCGGTTTCTCGACCGCAGCGCAGGTGACCAACCTGTCCGGGCGCGGCGTCGGCATGGACGTGGTCAAGCGCACGATCGAGAGCCTGCGCGGCACGATCGACATCACCTCCAACCCGGGTGACGGATCGACCGTGGTGCTGCGCATTCCGCTCACCCTGGCGATCATCGAAGGCCTGCTCGTGCGTGTCGGCGAGGGTTGCTATGTCATCCCGCTGGCGGTGGTCGAGGAGTGCATCGAGCTCAGCCTGGAAGAGGACATGCGCTCACGCGGACGCAGCTTCATCACGCTGCGCGACCGGCTGGTGCCCTTCATCCGGCTGCGCGAGATGTTCGCCACCGGCACCAAGCCCGATCCGCACCAGAAGATCGTGGTCATCACCACCGGCGGCGAACGCGTCGGTCTGGTGGTCGATCAGATCATCGGCAGCCACCAGACCGTCATCAAGTCCATGTCGCCACTGCACCGCGATGTCGCGACCTTCGCCGGCGCGACCATTCTGGGCGACGGCAGCGTCGCGCTGATCCTCGATGCGGTCCAGCTCGTCGCCTTTGGCCAGGAACAGGAGGAGCGGCTGCGCGCCGCCGGATAAGCCCATGCAGGACACACTCACCCCGATATCCGCAGCGAACTGGGATGCCGATGGCCAGCTGGAAGTGCTGACCTTCGACCTGGCGGGCGAAACCTTTGCGGTCGAAGCGATGCTGGTCCGCGAGATCCTCGATCTGCTGCCCGAGACGATCGTGCCCGGCGCCTCGCCGCTGGTGCGCAGCGTGGTCAATTTCCGCGGCAAGATCATCCCGATCGCCGACCTGCGGCTGGCCTTCGACATGCCGGCAGCCGAGAACACCATCGACAGCCGCATCATCGTGATCGAGATCGCCATCGACGGCGAGCCGACCCAGATCGGCATCCGCACCGACAAGGTGCACGAGGTCGCGACGCTGAACCACGCGGATAGCGAAAAGCCGCCCGTGGTCGGAATGCGCTGGCGCCGCGAGTTCGTGCACGAACTCGTCCGCCAAGCCGGCGGCATCGTCGTGCTGCCCGATCTGTCCGCCATCTTCAATACCAAGTCGCCGGAGAGCGGCACCGCCTATCCCGCCGTGGCACATTAGAGAGAGGATCAAGCCATGCGTCCGTATGTTTCCCTGAAGTCGAGTTCGCATTTCGACCATGCCACCGAAGAGGTCCAACGCGTCACGCGCGCCTTGGCCGGGGGAGACAGCGCGGCGCGGGCCGATGCGATGAGCGCCACCGGCGGCGCGCGCGCGATGCTGCTGGCGGTCAACGAACTGCTCGACACCGCACACAGGCCTGTCCAGGCACTGCGCACCGGGGTGGACCATGTGCTGGCCGAACATGCGCGCGGCGATATCGACGTCGCGCTGCGCCCGGCAGATTATCCGGGCGAATATGCGGTGATCGCGCAGAAGGTGAACGAACTGGTCGAGGCGCATATCACGGTCAAGAAGAGCGCGATGGCCTGCATCAAGGAATTCGCCGGCGGCAATTTCGATGTCCCGTTCGAAAAACTTCCGGGCAAGAAGGCGTTCATCAACGACACTATCGAGCAGCTGCGCGGCAATCTGCGCGGGCTGATCCGCGAGATGAACACCATGTCCGCCGAGCATGATCGGGGCGATATCGACGTGTTCGTGCCCGTCGGCAAGTTCGAGGGCGATTTCGCCAAGATGGCCGAAGGCATCAACCTGATGGTCGCCAACCATATTGCCGCCAAGAAAAAGGCGATGGCCTGCATCCAGCAATTCGGCGAGGGCAATTTCAACGCGCCGATGGAGCAGCTGCCCGGCAAGAAGGCGTTCATCAACGACACGATCGAGCTGCTGCGCGCCAATTTCCAGGCAATCATCGGTGAAATCCAGCGCCTGATCGACGCGTCCGCCGCTGGGCGGCTGGAAGAGCGCGGCAATGCCGGCGACTTCCCGGGCGATTTCGGCCGCGTCGTCGGTTCGATCAACGGCATGCTCGATGCCATCCTGCTGCCGATCGCCGAGGGCAACCGGGTGCTCGATCTGGTGAGCACCGGGGTGCTGACCGAGCGGGTCGAGATCGAATGCGAAGGCGACCATCGCCGGATGAAGGATTCGATCAACAACCTGATCGAGAGCCTGACCGGTTTTGCCTCGAACGTGACCGATGCCGCAGCGCAGGTCGCCGCTGGCAGCCAGGAACTCTCGTCGAGCTCCGAACAGGTATCGCAAGGCGCGACCGAGCAGGCCGCCGCTGCCGAACAGGCCTCTGCGGCGATGGAAGAGATGGCTGCGAACGTCAAACAGAATGCGGACAATGCCGCGCAGACCGAAAAGATCGCGCGCCAGTCGGCCAGGGATGCCGAGGTCAGCGGCGAGGCGGTGAACAAGGCGGTGGGCGCGATGCAGACGATCGCCGACAAGATCGGCATCGTCCAGGAAATCGCGCGCCAGACCGATCTGCTCGCGCTCAACGCTGCGGTCGAGGCCGCGCGTGCCGGCGAACATGGTCGCGGTTTCGCGGTGGTGGCCTCCGAAGTGCGCAAGCTCGCCGAGCGCAGCCAGGGTGCCGCGGCCGAAATCAGCCAGGTCTCGTCGGAGACCGTCAAGGCCGCCGCAGAAGCCGGCGAGATGCTGAACAAGCTGGTGCCGGACATCCGCCGGACCGCGGAACTGGTGTCCGAGATCAGCGCCGCGTGCCGCGAACAGGATATCGGCACCGAACAGATCAACGAGGCGATCCAGCAGCTCGACAAGGTGACGCAGCAGAATGCCAGCGCTTCCGAGCAGATCAGCTCCACCTCCGAGGAACTGGCCAGCCAGGCCGAGGAGATGCAGCAGACCGTGTCCTTCTTCCAGCTTGACGAGCGGCAAGCCCCCCGCTCCCGGCCCAAGACGCCCAGGCCTGTCGCTGCCAGAACCGCCAGGCCCGTCGGCAAGACCGCCAAGCCCGTCAGGCCCGCCGCTGCCAGGCCGAAAGCCGATAGCGTGGCGCATCAGCAGGAGCGGGTGAAGGGCTTTGCGCTGGATCTTGAACGCGGCGTGGCCGACGATGATGATGCCGATTTTGGAGAGGCAGCATGATCCGGCCTGTCTGACGCAAGACCCCATCCGAATTTTTGACACCCATTGACCACCCCAGGTGGCGAGCGTCCCCGCGCGCCCACCCCATTCGACCGAAGTGAGACTGAACCCATGCGTGCAACCATCAAGGCAAAACTGGCGGGCGCCTTCGCCTTCCTGCTGCTGATCACCGGCATTCTCGGTGTTTTCGGCATCACCAACATGTCGACCATCAACGACAAGTCGACCGATCTGGCGAAAAACTGGATGCCCAGCATCGATGCCATCCACCGGCTCAACACCGCAACCTCTGACCTGCGGATCAAGCAGTATCGCCACGTCGTCTCGACCGACCCAGAGGAAATGCGCAAGGTCGAGGGCGATATCGACGCTATCGCCAAGCAAATCGAAACGCAGAGCAGCCGCTACGAAAAGCTGATCTCGTCCGATAGCGAGCGCGAGATCTACGAGAGCTTCGAAGAGAAGTTCGCGAAATATCAGCGGGCTAGCGAACGTTTCCTTGCGCTGTCGCGCAACAATCAGAATGCCGAAGCCACCGCAATGCTGATCAGCAGCGTCACGCTGTTCGACGACTTCTCCAACGATCTGCTCAAGCTCGTCAAGCTGAACGTGGAGGGCGGCGAAAAGGCCAGCGCCGAGGGTGATGCAGCCTATGCGGACGCGCGCAACCTGTTCATCGGGCTGCTGGTTGTCGCCATGATCGCGAGCATTGCCGCCGCCATCTGGATCTCGCTGACCATCTCGCGCGGCCTGAAGAATGTCAGCACGGCCATCGATGCCGTTGCCATCGGCGATCTCGACAAGGATGTCGTGGTTACCACCAACGACGAGATCAAGGACCTGGTCGATACCGTCAACCGCATGACCGCCAATCTGCGCCAGACCGCGGCGCTCGCCGAAACCATCGCGCATGGCGACCTGACCGTGCAGCACACCGCGCTGTCCGATGAGGACAAGCTGGGCCATGCGCTGATCGCGATGGTCGAGCGGCTGCGCATCGTCGTCGCCGACACCACCGCCGCGATCGGCAACGTGGCCGCCGGCAGCCAGGAACTGTCCTCGAGCTCCGAACAGGTCTCGCAGGGCGCGACCGAGCAGGCCGCTGCCGCCGAACAGGCCTCTGCCTCGATGGAAGAGATGGCTGCGAACATCAAGCAGAACGCCGACAATGCCGCGCAGACCGAGAAGATCGCGCGCCAGTCGTCCAGGGATGCCGAGAGCAGCGGCGAGGCCGTCAACAAGGCGGTGGGCGCGATGCAGATGATCGCCGAGAAGATCGGCATCGTCCAGGAGATCGCCCGTCAGACCGACCTGCTGGCACTCAACGCTGCAGTCGAGGCGGCACGTGCCGGCGAGCATGGCCGCGGCTTTGCCGTCGTCGCATCCGAAGTGCGCAAGCTTGCCGAGCGCAGCCAGGGTGCCGCGGCCGAGATCAGCCAGGTCTCGTCGGACACGGTAAAGGCTGCCGCCGAGGCGGGCGAAATGCTGGGCCGACTGGTCCCGGATATCCGCCGCACCGCCGAGCTGGTCTCGGAGATCAGCGCCGCCTGCCGCGAGCAGGACATCGGCACCGCGCAGATCAACGAGGCGATCCAGCAGCTCGACAAGGTGACGCAGCAGAATGCCAGCGCGTCCGAGCAGATCAGCTCCACGTCCGAGGAACTGGCAAGCCAGGCCGAAGAACTGCAGCAGACGATCGCATTCTTCCGGGTGGATGCCGGCAATGGCCGCGCCGTGCAGAGCGTCCGCCGTCCGGCCACCGCTCAGCCCAAGCGTACCGCGAAACCCGCCAAGCCCGCCGCACCCAAGCCGAAGCCCCATAGCGTGGCGCACCAGCAGGAGCGGGTCCAGGGCTTTGCACTCGATTTGACACGAGGCGTCGCAGACGAAGACGACGCCCATTTTGGAGAGGCCGCCTGATGCAATGCCGGTTCCGGACACTGCCGGGACCGGCAAGCCATCACCCATCCTCAACAACCTCTGGCGGCGAGTTACTGCTCACTTCCACTGCGACTGAAGCGAGACTGAACCCATGCGTGCAACCATAAAACTCAAACTGGCATCCGCCTTTGCGGTGCTCCTGCTGATCCTTGTCGGCGTGATAGCCATCGGGGTGATGCGGCTCGGCGACCTCAACACCACGTTCAACACGGTGATCGAGGGGCCGACTGCCCAGCTCGGCCGCGCACGCGCCATCGACGGCGGCATTTCCATGGTGATCCGCATGGAAAAGAACCTCGTGATGCAGGATAACGAAACCAAGCGCCGCGACCTCAAGGCCGGCCATGCCGCCAACAAGAAGAAGGTCGAGGAAACGCTGAACCTCGCACTCGACAAGGCCTCCGAAAAGGCCAGGCCAATGTGGACCCAGCTCGCAGAACAGTGGGAAGACCTCGCTGCCACTTCCGACCGTGTCGTCGCACTCAGCGACAGTGATCGCACCGCCGCTGCCGCGCTGACCATGGGTCTGGGCCGCGAACAGGCAAGCAAGATGAGCAAGACCGCCGAGAAGCTGATCGATTTCAACGAAAAGCAGCTGGCCGCCGCCGTAGCCTCGTCCGACCAGTTCTACGCGGATGCCCGCAACCTGATGCTGACGCTTGGCGTCATCGCCGTTCTCATCACCCTGGGCGCAGCCACCTGGCTGTCGCTCAACATCTCGCGCGGGCTGGCTCGTGCCGATGTCGCAATGCGCCAGGTTGCCGAGGGCGATCTGACGAAATTTGCCGAAATCACTACCAATGACGAAATTGCCGACCTTCTGACCAGCGTCAATCTGATGATCGAGCGCCTGCGTGGCGTCGTGGGCGACACGGTTTCGGCCGTGGGCAACGTGGCCGCCGGCAGTCAGGAACTGTCGTCGAGCTCCGAGCAGGTGTCGCAGGGCGCGACCGAACAGGCCGCCGCTGCCGAACAGGCTTCGGCCTCGATGGAAGAGATGGCTGCGAACATCAAGCAGAACGCCGATAATGCCGCGCAGACCGAAAAGATCGCGCGCCAGTCGGCCCAGGATGCCGATGTCAGCGGTCAGGCGGTGAACAGGGCCGTGGGCGCGATGCAGATGATCGCCGACAAGATCGGCATCGTCCAGGAAATCGCGCGTCAGACCGACCTGCTCGCGCTGAACGCTGCGGTGGAAGCCGCGCGTGCCGGCGAGCATGGCCGCGGTTTTGCGGTCGTCGCCTCCGAAGTGCGCAAGCTCGCCGAACGCAGCCAGGGCGCTGCCGCAGAGATCAGCCAGGTCTCGTCGGAGACCGTCAAGGCGGCCGCAGAAGCCGGCGAAATGCTTGGAAAGTTGGTCCCGGATATCCGCCGCACCGCCGAGCTGGTGTCCGAGATCAGCGCCGCCTGCCGCGAACAGGACATCGGCACCGCACAGATCAACGAGGCGATCCAGCAGCTCGACAAGGTGACGCAGCAGAATGCCAGCGCCTCCGAGCAGATCAGCTCCACGTCCGAGGAGCTGGCAAGCCAGGCCGAGGAACTGCAGCAAACCATCGCGTTCTTCCGGGTGGATGCCGGCAATGGCCGCAGCGCCGTGGCGCATCGCCCAGCCGCTCGCCCGGTCACGCGCGTTGCCAAGCCCGCAAGATCTTCCAAGCCCGCGCACAAGCCGAATTCGGTCGCGCATCAGCAGGAGCGCGTGCAGGGCTTCGCGCTCGATCTGGAGCGCGGCGGGGTCGATTCCGACGACGCGCATTTTGGAGAAGCCGCATGAACAATCAGCACGAAATCCAGGTGGTCGAATTCGGGATCGGCGAAGAGGTCTTCGCCGTCCCGGTGGGCCTGGTCCGGGAGATCCTGGACCACAAGCCGCCCTTCCAGGTGCCCAACGGACCCGACTATTTTCTGGGTCTGACCGATGTGCGCGGTCAGGGCGTGCCCACGGTGGACCTGCGCGTCCGCCTGGGCCTGCCCGCAGCCGAGCCGACACTGTCGACCCGCATCCTGATTCTCGATATCCCGCTGGCAGACCGCATGCTGTCGCTGGGCGTGGTCATCGACAAGGTCTTGTCGGTGGCCACGATCGAGACCGCGCGGATCGAGAATGCGCCCGATATCGGCGTCCGCTGGAATTCGGATTACATCACGGGCGTGGTCCGCAACGAGGGCGGGTTCATCGTGATCATCGATGTCGCCAGCATCTTCACCGCGCAGGATGTGCAGCAGCTGCATCCGATGGCGAAGGTTGCCTGATGCTGGATCGCCCGCTCGCCCCCGAACCGCAGGCCCGCTATGGGCCGGAACGCCGGCCTGGCGGTTGCCGTGCTATGGTTAGGGCAAACTCGATGCTGCGCCGCCTGGCTCTCCTTGCCCTGGCCCCGGCGCTCATGGGCCCGGCCGCCGCCCTGGCGGCCGAGGACACCAATGCCTGGGCAGGACAGTTCGCCACGATCAACCTCGACAAGAAGGTCTATGTCCGGCTCGAGGCCCAGGAGCGGTTCACCAATGATGCCCAGCGTCTGGGCCAGCTGCTGCTGCGATCACTGGCCGGCTACCGGATCAGCAAGAATGTCAATGTCGGGCTCGGCTATGCCTATGTCCGCACCGATCCGGTCGGCCCGGCGCTGCTCGACGAGCATCGCTATTATCAGGAGTTGAATGTCCGGCTGCTGACGACCGAAAACGGTCTCACGCTCGATTCCCGGTCCAGGCTGGAACAGCGCACGTTCGAGGACCGCGACGGCACGAGCTGGCGGATGCGCCAATTTGTCCAGCTGCGCGCGCCGATTTCGGCGAACAACAAGCTGGTTGCCTACACGGAGCCCTTTGTCGACCTCAACCGGACCAGTGTCCAGCGCGGCGGCTTGTCGCTGTGGCGCAATTTCGTCGGCGTCTCGATCCCGCTCGCCAGGAATGCCGAGATCGTGCCCGGCTATCTCAACCAGCATGTGTTCCGCGATGGCGACGATCGCACCGATCACACCGCCAATATCAACATCTACGTCACGCTATGACCCAGGAAACGGCTCCGCAAATGTTCCATCGCGATCTGCCTGCCAAAGGAGGAAACTGATCATGGCTGCAGCCACCGCCAGACTTGCCATGCCGGTCACGGACGGCATCAGCCCGCAGCATTTTCGGGCGCTGTCCGCGCTTATCTACAGCGCCACCGGTATCCGCATGCCGCCGTCCAAGACGACGATGCTCGAGGGTCGCCTGCGGCGGCGCGTGCGCGACAACGGCTTTGCCAGCATCGCCGATTATTGTGCCTATATCCTGAGCGGCGACGTCTCGCAGGCGGACATGGACGATTTCCTCAACGCGGTGACGACCAACAAGACCGACTTCTTCCGCGAGCGCAACCATTTCGACTTTCTGGTCTCGGACATCCTGCCCGACTACCAGAAGCGCGGCCAGCGCATGCTGCGCTGCTGGAGCGCGGCGAGCTCCAACGGGGCGGAAGCCTATACGCTGGCGATGGTGCTCGACGACTATGCGCGCACCAAGGATGGCCCCGATTACGAAATCCTGGCCACCGACCTCGACACCGAGATGCTGCAGACCGGCATCAGGGGCATCTATCCCGCAGAAATGGTGACACCAGTGCCGCCCGCACTGCGCCGCCGTTATGTCATGGAGCCGAAAGACCCCTCCCGTCGGGACGTTCGCATTGCTGCTGCGCTGCGCAAGAAGGTCAGCTTCGGCCGTCTCAACCTGATGAACGACCACTATCCGATCGGCGCGCCGGTCGACATCATCCTTTGCCGTAACGTACTGATCTATTTCGACAAACCCACTCAGCACAAAGTGGTAACCCGTTTGTGCGAACAACTTCGTCCGGGTGGCTATCTGCTCCTCGGGCATTCCGAATCGATCGCCGGGTTCAGCGGACAGCTCAAGTCCGTCTGCAACACGGTCTTCCAGAAGGTGTAAGCGATCATGGTCCGTCCCAAGATCCGCGTGCTCATCATCGACGACAGCGCCAGCGTGCGCCAGACGCTGACCTCTGTGCTGCAGGAGGATCCCGATATCGAGGTGATCGCCGCAGCGTCCGATCCGTTTGCCGCCGCGCGCTACATCAAGGACGAGGTTCCCGACGTCATCACGCTCGATGTCGAGATGCCGCGGATGGACGGCATCACCTTCCTGCGCAAGATCATGGAGCAATGCCCCGTCCCCGTCGTCATGTGCTCGTCGCTGACCGAACAGGGGTCCGAAACGCTGATGCAGGCGCTGGAGGCGGGAGCCGTCGACGTGATCCTGAAACCGCGCATGGGTGTGGCCGACCATCTGGCGGAATCGCGGATGATGATCCGCGAGACGGTCAAGGGCGCGGCCAGGGCCCGGGTGACGGGACGCAAGCCGGCCCCTTCGCCGCGCAAAGTCGAGGCGAAGCTGACCGCCGATGCCATGCTGATGCCGCCTTCGGGCCGCGCGATGAGCAAGACCACCGAAATGGTCGTCTGCATCGGCGCGTCGACCGGCGGTACCGAAGCGCTGCGCGAGGTGCTGATGGCCCTGCCCGCCAACTCGCCGGGCATCGTTATCGTCCAGCACATGCCCGAGAATTTCACCCGCGCCTTCGCCAAGCGGCTCGACGGGCTGTGCAATGTCAGCGTCAAGGAAGCGCAGGACGGCGACACCGTGATGCGCGGCCATGTGCTGATCGCGCCAGGCGGCAAGCACATGCTGCTCGAACGCCAGGGCGCGCGCTACCTCGTCAGCGTGCGCGAAGGGCCGCTGGTTTCGCGCCACCGCCCCTCGGTCGACGTGCTGTTCCGCTCTGCTGCGCGCAATGCAGGATCGAACGCGGTCGGCATCATCATGACCGGCATGGGCGATGACGGCGCGCGCGGCCTTCTCGAGATGAAGCAGTGCGGTGCGCGCACCTTCGCCCAGGACGAGGCAAGCTGCATCGTCTTCGGCATGCCCAAGGAAGCGATCGCGCGGGGCGCAGCCGACAAGGTCATACCCCTGGGCGCGATCGCCCGCGAACTGCTTCACGCCACCGCCCGCTGAACAAGGACCAGACCCGTAATGCTCCATGCCAGGATCAGCGCAAGCGACGCCAGCCCCGCCGGGAAGGCGACAATCAGCGTGCTGCTCAGCCAGATCACGCAAGGTATCGACGCGCGCTTCGTGACCGTGGGCAAGACGCTGGCCCAGGCGGTGGAATCGATCGACGGCATCGTCAGCGCCCTGCGCGAGGCCACCTCGACCTTCCAGTCGGGCGACGGCGCGGCTGCGGTCAGCAATCTCACCACCGCGGCGCGGCGCCTGTCGAGTGTGGGCGACCAGATGCAGGGCCGCGCGCAGGACATGGGCGAGATCCAGCAGGCCTCGCGGCGGTTGTCCGCGCACATTGCCGATGTGCAGAAGTCGCTGCACGTGCTCCATATTTTCGGTCTCAACGTGAAGATCGCCGCATCGGGCGCCGAAACCTTCGTCGATTTTGCCAACACGATGTCGGGCCAGCTGTCGGCGGGCGAGAAAGAGGTCGGCGCGCTTCAGACCAAGCTCGATGGGCTTGCTGCCAGCCTGCGCAGCATGGAGCATAACGACCGGCTGCTCGCAAGCGAATGCCAGCGCGTCGTGCCGCACGTGCCTGATCGGCTGGAGGCCGATGCTGCGGCCCTGCGCAAGCACCAGGCGATGCTGGCGGAGCTTGCCGACAAGAATGCCGTGCTCGCCCGCTCGATCCAGGGCAGCGTCGCCAACGTGCTGGGCGCGATTCAGGTCGGCGACATTGCCCGCCAGCGGCTCGAGCATGTGCTCGAAGGCTATGCCGACATGCAGGCGACGCTCGCGACGGCGGGGCTTTCCGCCGAGGACGAGGCGGCGACCCGCGATCATCTGCTGCGGCTGCTGCTCGCGCAGCTCACCTCCTCTGCGCAGGAGTTCCGCACCGAAACCCAGGCCCTGGTCCGCTCCCTGCGCAGCATGGTGCCCGAGGCCGACCGGCTGATCGCGCTGAGCAAGGGTGGCGGCAGCGAGGACGGCCAGGTGTTCCTGCGCAGCCTGGAAGCCGGCATTGCAGAAGCCAGCGCGATGATCGCGCAGCTGCAGCTTGCCGATGCCCAGGCCGCCGAGACGCTGCGCATCATCGTCGATACCGTCGACGACCTGTCGGGCCGCGCCGCCGCGATGCGCATCCTGCGGATCGAGGTGCAGCAGATGGCGATCAATATCGGCCTGAAATGCCGCCGGGTGGAGGCGATCGGTCGCCCGGTCGCGGTGATCGCCAACGAGATTCGCGCGAGTTCCGATGCGCTCGACCAGACGATCAAGCAGATCACGGCCGAGTCCACCGGGCTGGGCGCAATCTCGTTGCGCATGCGCCAGCATGCGGATGCACAAGTCGGGCAGGACGGCGACGGGCTGGCGAGCTCGCTCAACGCCATTCGCGAGGGCGCCCAGCGCACCGAGCAGGCGATGGCGGTGTCCGAAACAATGGCCAGTGGGCTGCTCGGGGCGCTGCGTTCGACCACCGACGAGCTCGAGGAGAGCCTCGATCTGGGTGATGCGCTCGAGAGGATCGAGGCGCTGCTGACGATCGAGCTGGGTCGCGATGATCCGCTATCGCTCGAGGGACGCGACGATCAGGTCGTTCGGATGGTGATGGACCGCATGGCGCGCAGCTATACCATGGCGAGCGAGCGGGTGGTGCACGATGCCTTTTTGCTGCCCGGCATGCCGCGGCTGATTGCGGACAAGCCGCACTCAGCCGCCAGCCATGGCGGCCCTGCAGATGACGACGACGCGTGGTTCGACGACGCGTTGTTCTGAAGTCGTCCAGTTTGATCCCGGTCGCCTGGGGGACAGCTTCGGGGGAGGCTGCAGGTGGCGGGATGCTTCGGTCGGGGGCCGAAGCGAACCGGCCTCAGGGGGGTCGGCACAGTCCGGGGCCGGCGGCATGCTTCCAGCGCATGCCCCCGGCCCCGGCCAAACCCGAAAGCTGCGGCGGCGTGAACCGCCGCTTGTGTGTCAGCCAGACCTACCGCTCGCCCAGTAGATTCTGCAAGGCGGCATGTTGCGCCATATGCGCGCGGTGCGGACCTCGGCAAAGCGCGCGGCCAGCAAGGGCGCGACCGCATCGCGCATCTGATAGGCGATGATCTGGCCCTGCTCACCTAACGCGTCCGCGCTCGAATCGACGATGCGCGCACCGAGTTCTGGTGCCATTGTGGAAAAGGGAATGCCGGTGACGATGCGATCGACCGGGCCAAGGCCCAGCCGCCGCAGGATCGCGCCCAGCGACGCTGCCGATCCGGTGACAGCATGCAAGCGCGGATCGGGCAGGCTTTCCTGCAGATAGCGGGTGAACCGGTGACTGGTATCGATCGTCAGCAGCGTGCTGCCAGCCGGCATGCGGCGCAAGAGCTCGCGCGTGAAGGGCCCTTCGCCCGGGCCGAACTCGACCACCAGATGCGCAGCCGAAAAGTCTACGGGATCGAGCGCGGCCCTGACCAGCGCCGCCGATGCGGGAAACGCCGAACCCACGCCCGACGGCGAGCGCAGAAACTCGCGCATGGTCATGCCCTGGCCCAGGCCCAGTCGTGCTGCACCCGCCGATAACCAGTGTCCGCGCGATGACCGAACCGAAAAAGCCTCGCCCGCCATAATCCCTCCTGCGCCACCACGGCACAGCAAAGCTTACGCATTGAGATGCATCGGGTTTCCTTGCCCAAGGTCATGACTGCACGGGATTGACGGCCATACGGCCAAAAGATCGAGGACGACGCTGGCGGAGAGGGTGGGATTCGAACCCACGGTGAGCTTGCACCCACGCCGCATTTCGAGTGCGGTACATTCGACCACTCTGCCACCTCTCCGTCCGGGCGGGCCGAAACGGGCGTTCCGGCGATCCAATCGGTTCTCGCGGGGCATGAAAATGCGTGGTCGATCCGCGAGAAGGCGGGCCATTAGCGCAAGGCAAGCGGCTTGCCAAGGGGGAATCCGGCCTGTGCGCGCCGGAAAGCTTGTATGCTGCGCCGCAACACCTTAGATTAAGCCTATGAGCAACCATCCTTTCCGTTTCGGCCAAGACGATGCACCCGATGGCAGCGCCGGTTCCGGTGCGGTGGTGATGCCGCGCGTGGCGAAAGCGCGCTATGCGATCGGCGATGTCGTGCGGCACCGCATTTTCGATTTTCGCGGCGTGGTCTTCGATATCGATCCGGTGTTCGCGAACAGCGAGGACTGGTATGAATCGATTCCCGAGGAACTGCGTCCCGCCAAGGACCAGCCCTTCTATCACCTGTTCGCGGAAAATGCCGAGAACAGCTATATCGCCTATGTCAGCCAGCAGAATCTGGTGAAGGACGACAGCAACGGCCCTGTAGACCATCCTGCGGTGCCGCAGCTTTTCGGTCCGTTCAGCGGCGGGCGCTATCGCCTGCGCACGATGCACTGATCCTGCGTGGGCTGGCCTCGGCCTGCCCGCCGGTCAGGAGCGCAGCTTCCATCCCGACCTGAGCAGCGCATAGCAGCCGATGCCGAGCGCGGCGTTGATGGCGAGCAGCAGCAGCGATCCTGCCAGCAGCGGCGAATCGGTGCTGCTGATGAAGCCGTAGCGGAAACCCGAGATCACGTAGAAGAACGGGTTGGCATGGCTCAGTGCGCGGAACGTGGGGGCCATCGCGTCGACCGAATAGAAGGTTCCCGAAAGCAGCGCGAGCGGGGCAACCACGAAATTGGTGATCGCGGCGGCATGGTCGAACTTCTCGGCCCAGATCGAGGTGAGCACGCCCATGAATGCCAGCATCACCGCGCCCATCAGCCCGAACCACAGGATCGCCCAGAGATGCTGCGGCATCACGTGGATGTCCGGCCAGAGCAGCATCGCCAGCCAGACCGCGCCTCCGACCAGGAACGCCCGGGTGACCGCAGCGATCACCAGCGACACCAGCACCTCGAGCTCGGACAGCGGGGGCATGAGATAGTCGATGATCGTGCCCTGGATCTTGCCGACGAGCAGCGAGAAGCTCGAATTGGCGAAGCTGTTCTGCATCATCGCCATCACGATGAGGCCGGGGGCGAGGAAATCGCCGAACGGCACGTCGAGCACCATGCGCCCGCTACGCCCCAATGCGACGGTGAAGATCACCAGATAGAGCATCGTGGTGATCGCCGGCGCCCAGATGGTCTGCAACTGCACCTTGAAGAACCGACGCACCTCTTTCATATAGAGAGCTTTCAGTCCTCCCCAGTTTATCGCGCTGATCCTCACGGTACCGGGTTCCGCAAAGGGGCTCGGCGATCGAACTTCCGGTCTTGTGCCGGTCTGGGCCACGCCAGCGGGGGGATTTGGTGCTTGATCGTTCATGGTGGATGCGCCTATCGGCGGTCACCAGACCGGGCAAGCCCCAATAGGTCAAGAAGGAATTGCTTTTCATGTCATGGACCGACGAGCGCATCGATCAGCTCAAAACCATGTGGGAGAAAGGCCTCACCGCCAGCCAGATCGCAGAAGAGCTGGGCGGGGTCAGCCGCAACGCCGTCATCGGCAAGGCACACCGCCTGGGCCTGAAGTCGCGCCCCTCGCCGGTCAAGCCGGGCGAAGCCAAGCCCAAGCCCGCGCCGAAGAAGGAGGCCGCGCCCAAGCCTGCGAAAAAGGTCGAGGCCGAAGCCCCGGCAGATGAGCCGCCGTTCAAGACCGATGCGCCCGCCGCAGCCACCGCCAAGCCGGTGCGCGCCGCGCCTGCTCCTGCTCCCGCGCCGACCCCTGCCCCGCGTCCGGTGGAAGCCGCGCCGGTGGTCGATGAGGACGAGGATGATATCGACGATGCCGGCGAAGTTACCGCCGCGCCCGAAGCCAAGCCGCAGCCGCGCATCGTTTCGGTCGGCCCCGGAGGCTTTCTGCGCCAGGGTCCCGGCGACCAGCAGGCGCCGATCCCGCCCGCGCCGCCGCGCCGCCTGGTGCCTGCGCGCCCCAGCCCGGAAATCGCCGACAAGACCAGCCTGCTCGACCTGACCGACCGCATCTGCCGCTGGCCGATGGGGCATCCAGGCGAGCCCGATTTCCATTTCTGCGGCGAACCGGTCAATCCCGGTTTCCCCTATTGCGTCGAGCATTGCGGCCGCGCCTATCAGGCGCAGCTGCCGCGCGGCACGCGCCGTCCGCCTCCGCCGATGCCGTTCGGCGGCCCGCGGGTGCGTTGAGGCGATCAAAGCCTGAACATTCTGGCGGATAAACCCGGCGGGCCGCTTGCCCGTCGGGGCATTTCCGCCGTATAGCTGGCGCATGTCCGACGATCTTTTCGCCAAGTCCGCTGCCGCTGCCGAAAGCTATGATGCCTCGGCGATCGAGGTGCTCGAGGGGCTCGAGCCCGTGCGCCGCCGGCCCGGCATGTATATCGGCGGCACCGACGAGCGCGCGCTGCATCATCTGGCCGCCGAAGTGCTCGACAACAGCATGGACGAGGCGGTCGCTGGCCATGCCTCGCGGATCGAAGTGACGCTGCGCGCGGGCAATCACCTGACGATCAGCGACAATGGCCGCGGCATTCCGGTCGATCCGCATCCCAAATATCCCGGAAAGTCCGCGCTCGAGGTGATCCTCACCACGCTGCATTCGGGCGGCAAGTTTTCGAACAAGGCCTATGCGACCAGCGGCGGCCTGCACGGTGTCGGCGTCTCGGTCGTCAATGCGCTGTCGACCGAATTGCTGGTCGAGGTCGCGCGCAACAAGGAGCTTTATGCGCAGCGCTTCTCGCGCGGTGCACCGCTGGGTCCGCTCGAAAAAGTCGGCGCGGCGCCCAACCGGCGCGGCACGACGATCAGCTTCGTGCCCGATGAGGAGATTTTTGGCGCCGGTGCGAAGTTCAAGCCCGCGCGGCTGTTCGCGCTCGCCCGGTCGAAGGCGTATCTCTACGCCGGGGTCGAGATCCGCTGGAAATGCGATCCCGAGCTTGCCGACGACAAGGTGCCGCAAGAGGCGGTGTTCCAGTTCCCGGGCGGCCTGGCCGATCACCTGCGTGAGCAGCTGGGCAATCGCGAATGCGCCACATCCGATTTCTTCGCGGGTCGCCAGGACTTTCCCGAAGGCAAGGGCCGGGTCGAATGGGCGGTCGCCTGGCCGCTCTGGTCCGACGGCAGCTATAGCTATTATTGCAACACCATCCCCACGCCCGATGGCGGCACGCACGAGGCGGGCTTGCGCGCCGCGATCCTGAAAGGGCTGCGCGGTTTCGGCGAACTGATCGGCAACAAGAAGGCGGCTGGGCTCACGGCCGAGGACGTGATGACCGGCAGCGAGCTGATGCTCTCGGTGTTTATCCGCGATCCGCAGTTCCAGAGCCAGACCAAGGACCGGCTGACCTCGCCCGAGGCGGCGCGACTGGTCGAGGCGGCGATCCGCGACCATGTCGATCATTTCCTCACCGATAATATGGAGCGCGGCAAGGCGCTGCTCGGGCTGGTGCTCGAGCGGATGGACGAACGGCTGAAGCGCAAGGCCGAGCGCGAGGTCAAGCGCAAGACCGCGACCAGCGCGCGCAAGCTGCGCCTGCCGGGCAAGCTCACCGATTGCAGCAATGACGGCACCGGGGTCGAGGGCGCTGAGACCGAGATCTTCATCGTCGAGGGCGACAGCGCGGGCGGATCGGCCAAGCAGGCCCGCGACCGCAAGACCCAGGCGATCCTGCCGATCCGCGGCAAGATATTGAACGTCGCCTCGGCCAACAGCGCCAAGATCGGCGCCAATCAGGAAATTGCCGATCTCGCGCTGGCGCTGGGCTGCGGCACCGGCAAGCATTGCGACCCGGCCCAGTTGCGCTACGACCGCATCATCATCATGACCGATGCCGATGTCGACGGCGCGCATATCGCGACGCTGCTGATGACCTTCTTCTTCCAGGAAATGCCGGACATCGTGAAGGCAGGGCACCTGTACCTCGCGCAGCCGCCGCTCTACCGGCTCGTGGTGGGGGCCAAGAGCTGGTACGCGCGCGACGATGCCCACCGCGCCGAGCTCGAGGCGACGGTGCTCAAGGGCAAGAAGGTCGAGGTCAGCCGCTTCAAGGGGCTGGGCGAAATGAACCCGGGCCAGCTGCGCGAGACGACGATGAACCGCGCGACCCGCTCGCTGCTGCGAGTCACGCTGCCGCCGGCCTACGAGCAATATGCGGCGGTCAAGGAACTGGTTGGCGAACTGATGGGCAAGAACCCCGAGCACCGGTTCAATTTCATCCAGAACCACGCCGCGCAGGTCGATCGTGAAGCGATCGACGCGTAAGGGTTTGGGCCTGAGGGGGCGGGTCGTAAGTCGTCCCTCGACTTCGCTCGGGACAAACGGAGGGGAGAGCAACCTCGCAAGACATGGCGAATGGCGAATGAGCTTTCCGTTTGTCCCGAGCGAAGTCGAGGGACCTGCGCGCAGGCCTCATCAATTGCTGGCGACAATCGCAGCGCTGGGCCTCGCGATCACTAGCCCCATCGCCCACGCCCAGACACCCCCCGTACCCGCCGTAACCCCCTCTCCCGCCTTCGACCAGGGCGCCGCCAGCGTGCTCGCGCTGCTGCGGGGCCAGGCCAGCGCGTCGGACATCTTCAACCCCGCCTTTGTCGCTGCCGTGCCCGAAGCGCAGCTCGCGCAAGTGGTCGCCGGGCTCAAGGCACAGCATGGAGAGGCGCAGGCGGTGGTCGCAGTGCGCCCGATGGACGCGCGCTCGGCCAGCGTCGATATCCGCTTCGACAGGGCGATCGTCACCTTCACCATCGGCATGCTGGACGGCAAGCTCTCGGGCCTGTTCATCACCGGCACGCGGACCGAGGGTGACAGCCTCGACAAGATCGCTGCCGATATCGCCGCGCTGTCAGGTCGCACCGGACTGGTCGTGCAGAAGCTAACCGACAAGGGCGCGGAAACCGTGATCGCCCGCAACGCCGATGAACGCTTCGCCATTGCGTCTGTCTTCAAGCTCTATGTGCTCGCCGAGATCGACCGGGCCGTGCGCGCGGGCGAGCGCAAGTGGAGCGACGTGCTTCCGCTGACGCAGAAATCGCACCCCTCGGGCATCAGCCAGGACTGGCCCGACAATGCGCCGATGACGCTGCAGACGCTCGCGACGTTGATGATCTCGGTCAGCGACAACAGTGCCACCGACACGCTGATCGCCGCCATCGGGCAGAAAAGGCTCGCCGCGATCGTCAGGGCGAGCGGCCATGCCCAGCCTTCGGACATGATTCCGCTGCTTTCCACGCAGCAAGTCACCGGGCTTAAAATGCCTGCCAATACTGGCTTGCGCGACCGCTTCCTCGCTGCCGACGATGCCGCGCAAACCAGGCTGCTGGCCGAGGCAGGCGATACGCTGCGCCTCAAGAATCTCGACCTGTCGGTCTATACCGGCGGGCCCAACCAGATCGACACGATCGAATGGTTTGCCAGCCCCGCCGATATCGCGCGGCTGCTGGCGATGCTCGAACGCGAGGGCGATCCGGTCACCCGCGCGATCCTGAAGATCAACCCCGGCATCCCCCCGGTCAATGCAGGGCGCTGGGGTTATCTTGGCTACAAGGGCGGGTCGGAGCCGGGAATCATGGCGATGAGCTTCCTGCTCCGCTCAAAAACCGGCGAGCGCTATGTCGTCAGCGCGCTGGTCAACAATCCGGCGGCTGACATCGACCAGCCGGGCTTCGTCACGCTGATGGCGCGGCTGCTTGATCAGCTTGCTGGACCGCCAGCCACTCGTCCCTGAGCAGCCCGAACAGCAGCGTATCGCGCACGCCGATATGCGTTTCCCATTCGGCGCGCAGATGGCCCTCCAGCTGGAAACCCAGTTTCTGCAACAGGCCGATGGAAAAGCGGTTGTCGGGATCGGTGTCGGCGAAGACGCGGCGCTGGCCTTCGGCGACGAGCAGCTGGTCGAGCACCCGCCCGACCGCCTCGCGCGCAATGCCCTGGCCCCAGGCCGAGCGCGCCAGGATATAGCCGATCTCGCTGACATTCTCGCGCCGCTGGTGCGCATTGACCCAGCCGAGCGCGATATCCTCGCCAGTGCGGGTGATCGCCCAGCTGCGCCAGCTGGCATCCTCGGCCGCCACCGGCTCCAGCATCGCGCGCGTTTCTTCGACCGAACGGTGCGGCCCGAACGCCCACCAGGTCATCAGCTCGTCGTCGGACAGGATCTCGAACAGCGCCTCGGCGTCGCTCACGCGCACCTGGCGCAGCGTCAGCCGGTCACTCCTCAGGACGGGAAGTCTACTCATGCTGCAGTGAGCGCGGCGACCAGCGCCTTGACCTTTTTCTGCCGCCATTGCGGCGTGGGTGCGACCACCCAGAAGGCGCGGCGCGATTCGCGTGCCTCGCCGATCGCCACCAGCCGCCCTTCGGTCAGATCGCGCTCGGCAAGCAGCCACGGCACGGTGACAATGCCGAATCCGGCAATCGCCGCATCGAGGCCGAGGCCGGCATCGGCGACCTGCATCACGGTCGAATCATCGGCTTCGTCCTCGCCCGCGCCGCGCTGGCAGCCGGGCCATTCGATCCGCCGGTCTCCGTCATAGCCGGGCGCGGAAACGGTAACGAACTGCGCCGGACCGATCTGCGCGCCTTCGAGCTCCGCCGGACCATCGGCGAGGCGGATCGCGCAATCGAGATTGGCTTCGGTAAAGTCGATATCGCTGTCGCCCGAGACGAGCGTGTAGCGGATTTCGGGATTGGCGGCGGCATAGCCGATCAGCCGGTGATGCAGCCATTTGGCGGCAAAGTCGCGCGGCACCGCGATGGTCAGGCGAAAGCTCGACTGGCCCTGCTGCATCGCCCGCACCGCCTCTTCGAACTGCAGGAAGCCGCTGCGCAGCGCATCGAGCCCGGCACCCGCCTCATCGGTCAGCTCGAGCCCCTTGGGCGTACGGCGAAAGAGGACGACGCCCAGCATTTCCTCAAGCGCACGGATCTGCTGGCCCACGGCGGCGGGCGTCACCGCCAGCTCATCGGCCGCACGGGTAAAGCTCAGATGCCGGGCGGCGGCGTCGAGCACGCGCAGGCCGTTGAGCGGAAGATGGGTACGCTTCATGGGAAACGGTGATTAGTCGGCAACCGCCGGTGCGACCAGAGGAAAACGCGGGATTTCCACCGCGATCATCTGCCCGTCGTCGCGCAGCATCCGATACACGCCCTCCATCCGCCCGGTCGGGGTGTTGAGCGGGCAGCCCGAGACATAATCATGCGCCTTGCCCGGCTGGATCACCGGCTGTTCGCCGACCACGCCCTCGCCATCGACCTGATGCACCCCGCCGCGGCCATCGGTGATCACCCAATGGCGGGTGAGCAGTTGCACCGCCTGGTCCGAATGGTTCTCAATGCGGATATGATAGGACCAGAACCAGCGCGCATTGTCCGCGCGCGAACGATCGGGCAGGAAGCTCACCGCCACCCGCACCGTGATGCCCTGGGTGGTCGCCGAATGGCCGAAGAACCTGTCCATGCTGTCCGAGATGCCGTCCATGCCCGCAATATGCCTCTTTCGGCCCCGCTGCGAAAGAGGCGCTGGGGAATATTTCGCCCGTGGGGCTGCTGACGGTTACTTGCCGCTCTCCTTCCTGAGATAGGCAATCACATCGGCGCGCTGCTGCGCATTCATCAGGCGGAAGGGCATCTTGGCCCCGGGGACAAAGCCTTGCGGATTGGCAAGCCACTTGTCGAGCTTCGCCGCGTCCCAGGCAAAGCCTGCTTTCTTGAGGGCGGGCGAATAGTCGAAACCGGGCGCGCTGCCAGCCTTGCGCCCGAACACGCCGCGATGCGCCGGGCCGACGCTATTGGCATCGAGCGCATGGCAGCCGGTGCAGTTGGTCTGATAGACCTGGGCACCGCGCGCCGCATCGCCGGGCTTGGCTGCCGTCTGCGCGCCTGCCGAGACCATCGCCAGGACGAGCGAGGCCGTGCCCAGCGCCGCCATGCGCAAAACCCGAATATCGATCAATGCCATCTCCACCTGCTGCTGCAACGGAGGCGCGATATGGGGGCGATGGCGGGCATTACCAGCCGCAAAGAACGCAATTGCAGGCTTATTCGGCGGGTGCGACCACGGCATCGACCTTCGCGCGTCTGCCCGTCAGCCAGCCGATCGCGCGCGGCACGGGACCGTGGCGTTCCATCCAGGCGGCATAGGCGGCGTAATCGGGATCGGCCATCAGATGCCGCTCTTCGGTCCGCGCGCGCCAGTAATAGACGCCCGATACGGCGGCGAGCAGCACGGTGTTGCGCAGCCCATCCTGCCAGGAACCGCTGGTGACCAGGAATGGCATGGTGGAAAACCACCAGAAGGCGTTCTTGGACAGATAGGCCGGGTGCTTGGTCCAGCGGTATGGCCCGTGCGTCAAGATCCCGCGATGGGTGAGGTTGGAAAAGCGGATGCCGAACGCGACCGTCGCCCAGGCATAGACTCCGGTGAGAAATACCAGCCAGACGCCCCAGACCGCCAGCAGCGCCGTGTGCCCTTCGAACCAGTACGCCCAGTCGGCGGTGGCGACGTGATAGTTGAGCGGACCGTTATCGCCCATCAGGATGAACGGCGGATAGCAGATCAGCGCCGCGGCCCAGCCCGCCATGAAGGGATTGGCGGTGCGGATGTGCGAATCGAGCGGCTTGAAGGTCAGCACATAGCCGACGGTCGCGAACTGCACATCGACCAGGAACATCGCGATGATCAGCCAGTTGGCGATCCAGACCGGGTTGGTCGCGATCTCGGCGACATTGGCGTTGACGATATCGGCATAGCCGCCCGGCACGATCGACAGCATGAAGGCAAGGAAAAAACCCTTCACCGCCCAGGCACGCAGATGGTGCCAGATCTGCTCCCGATCCCAGCCGGACTGGCCGGAGATCATCGCGCCGAAATGCCAGGCGCCGTCGCGCGGCTGCTTCAGATAGCGGTCGATCCAGATGACATAGGGGATGGAAAGGAAGAACAGGAAGGGCGAGGCATAGATGAACACCGCCATCGAGAACTGGTAATTGCCGGTCCAGTACCAGCGCGCGGTCGCATAGATCGCGGCGATCAGCGACCAGGTCAGCCACAGGCCGGTGAGCTTGATGGTGCTGATGTCCAGCACGTCCTTCACGGCGCGCGGATGGCTCCAGTCGATGCCGGTGCTCGGGCGCAGATGCACCTTGTCGACAAAGATCGACCAGAGCACCATCGGCAGCCCGGTGGCGACACAGCAGACCAGCGCGGCGCTCGGCCCGTCCCAGCCGAAATGCCGCGCGAGCGCGATCCAGGCAAGAAGTCCGACCAGTCCGATCAGCCCCGCGCCATGGCTCACCGCGCTGGGCGGACATGGATCGGGTTGGGCGGACGCAGCTTGGGTCATGTCGCGCGCCTTTTAACCGATATTGGTAAGGATTCGATGAAGGAAATGCTGCGGGTCCGAGCCGGAATTCGCCGAACCGAGGCAAATGCCGCTCGACTTGGAACCGCGATCATGGCCTAATCGTCATCCTTGCGCGGGGCTGTTGCCACCAAGGGACGCGCCGGGAAAACAGGGTTGCAAAGGGTCGTATGATGCATCTGGGGCGTTTGCGGGCGCGCGGTCTCGCTTGGGGAGCAATGGGTTTCATCGCGACGGGGCTGAGCGCACAGGCGGCCATGGCCGAGACCATCCACGGCACCTGGGAAAACCCGACCGGCGATGTCCGCGTCGTCACCCAGCCGTGCGGCGAGAACCTGTGCGGCAAGGTCAGCTGGGCAAGCGACATCGCCAAGAAGGACGCCGCCGCTGGGGGCACGCCGAACCTGATCGGCACCAGCCTGTTGCGCGATTATCGCCTGACCAAGCCGGGCCACTGGAAGGGCCGCGTCTTCGTGCCGGACTTGGGCGATACCTATTATTCGCGGATCGTGCAGCTCGACGCCAAGCGGATCAAGATCAGCGGCTGCATCCTGGGCGGCCTGCTTTGCAAGTCGCAGATCTGGAAGAAGATCTGACCGGTCAACCCTCGGGCTGATCGGCCTCGCGCGCTGCCGGGTCGAAGCCGTGCATCCGCCAATGATATTGCAGCGCGATTACCGCGCCTTTCGCCGGTTGCAGCATGACGATCGTCAGCAGCAGCGCACCCACCACCGCAATCAGCGCGAGCCAGCCCATGGGCAGCAATTCGCGCGACCCTGCCGCGATCAGCACCGGCGCGAGCAGATGGCCGCTGATGAAGATCGCGATATAGGCGGGAAAATCATCGGCCTGGTGCAGCGTCCAGTCCTGCCCGCAGCACGCACAGCGCTCCACGGGCTTGAGGTAGCGCGCGAACAGCGGCTTGTGGTCGCAGCGCGGACAATGGTTCCGCGCGCCCCGGAACGCGGCAACGAGCGCGCTCGGCTCCTCGATGGCACGCGGGGCGGAATGGGGCATGGCAGCGGTCCTCAGCCAGCCTCAGCGCTGACATCGCCTCGTAACCCGTGCGCCGCCGCGATCAAAGCTCTTTGCGACCATTGATTGCAGCCCGCGCGACCCCATCATGACAGGCTCGTCGAACAGGGGCCTTTCATGACCATCCTCATCCCGATCCTGGGCGATCAGCTCAGCCTTTCCCTCTCGGCGCTGCGCGGCGTCGAGCAGAAACGGGCGGTGCTGCTGATGATGGAGGTGGATGAGGAGACGAGCTATGTCCGCCATCACAAGGCCAAGATCGCCTTCATCCTCTCCGCGATGCGCCACCATGCCGAGGCGCTGCGCGAGGTGGGCTGGACGGTCGATTATGTGAATCTCGACGACCCCGACAATGCGGGCTCGTTCACCGGCGAACTGGCGCGCGCGATCGAGCGCCACGCCCCTGACCGCATCATCGCAACCCTGCCCGGCGAATGGCGGGTGCGAGCGGCGATGGAGGAATGGGCGGATCGGTTCGACGTGCCTGTCGAGCTGCGCGAGGACGACCGGTTCGTCTGCACGCACGAGGAATTCGACGCCTGGGCGCAAGGGCGCAAGCAGCTGCGCATGGAGTTCTTCTATCGCGAGATGCGCCGCAAGACCGGGCTGCTACTTGACGACGAAGGCAAGCCCGAGGGCGGCGAGTGGAATTACGACAGCGAGAACCGCAAGCCGCCGCCGAACGAGCCGCTGCTGATTCCGCAGCCGCTCAAGTTCAAGCCCGACGAAATCACCCGCGAGGTCCTCGATCTGGTGGCGAAGCGTTTCGGTAACCATCCGGGCAGCCTCGACCATTTCGCCTTCGCCACCACGGCCGAGGACGCGGCGAGGCAGCAGGCGCATTTCATCCGCCATGCGCTGGCAAAGTTCGGTGATTATCAGGACGCGATGCTGACCGACCAGCCGTTCCTGTGGCACTCGATCCTCTCGCCCTATCTCAATTGCGGTCTGCTCGATCCGCTCGATCTGTGCCGCGCGGTCGAGCAGGCCTATCGCGACGGCAAGGCCCCGCTCAATGCCACCGAGGGGTTCATCCGCCAGATCATCGGCTGGCGCGAATATGTGCGCGGCATCTACTGGCGCGAGGGGCCGGATTACGCGCAGCGCAACGCGCTGAATGCGACGCGCCCCCTGCCCGGCTTCTATTATGACGGCCAGACCGACATGCATTGCCTGAAACAGGCGATCGGCCAGACCCTGGACCATGCCTATGCGCACCATATCCAGCGGCTGATGATCACCGGCAATTTCGCACTGATCGCCGGGATCGATCCGCACGCGGTCCATCTATGGTATCTGGAAGTGTACGCGGACGCCTATGAATGGGTCGAGCTGCCCAACGCGCTGGGCATGAGCCAGTTCGCCGATGGCGGGCTGCTCGCCAGCAAGCCCTATGCCTCGAGCGGCAATTACATCCATTCGATGTCCGATTACTGCCAGCACTGCCGCTATGACGTGAAGGCCAAGACCGGGGCCAGGGCCTGCCCGTTCAACCTGCTCTACTGGGATTTTCTCGACCGCAACGAGGAGGTCCTGGGCAAGAACCAACGGCTCGCCATGCCCTATCGCAACTGGGCGAAGCGGGCGGACAAGGACAAGCAGGCGATCCGCGCCGATGCGAAGCGGTTTCTCGATCAGCTCACCAGATGAACGAGCTGATCGCAACAAAGAATGCGGTAAAGCTCAGGAAGAAAAGGCGGATTTCCTCGTTGCGCTGCGCGCGCTTGCGCTTGGCCAGCACCTCGGGCTCGTCCACCGGGGTCGCTGCGAGGACGCGCGGCGACAGCGCCGAGCGGAAGCTGTGGGGCTGAGCTGGGGTGCGAAGGAATTGAAGCCGCTGCATGGTCCATGAGTTAACGCATTTTTAACCATTGCCCATGGTAATTGATGGTTAACAGGTTCATTGTGCCGAAAGCGGACACCGGTTCACCGCAACGGCTTTACGCTTACGTCAACTTATTTGCGCAAAATCCGGTTGGAGCGCGGCCAAAGCTGCGCTAGACCTTCGGCCCATGAAGCACGACACCATCCGCAAGGCCGAAACCATCCCGTTCACCTGGGAAGACCCCTTTCTGCTCGACGAGCAGCTGACCGAAGAGGAGCGGCTGATCCAGCAAAGCGCGCGCGGTTTCGCGCAGGACGTGCTGCAACCACGCGTGATCGACGCCTTTCGCGAGGAGATCGACGCGCCCGAACTGTTCCCGATGATGGGCGAGGCCGGGCTGCTCGGCGCGACCATATCGGAAGAATTCGGCGGCGCGGAAGCAAGCTATGTCGCCTATGGCCTGATCGCGCGCGAGGTCGAGCGCGTCGATAGCGGTTACCGTTCGATGATGTCGGTGCAGAGCTCGCTCGTCATCCACCCGATCAATACCTATGGCAGCGACGAACAGCGCCGCAAGTACCTGCCTGGCCTCACCTCGGGCACGCTGATCGGCTGTTTCGGCCTGACCGAGCCCGATGCGGGATCGGACCCTGCAGGCATGAAGACGCGGGCGAAAAAGGTCGATGGCGGCTATGTCATCTCCGGCGCGAAAACCTGGATCTCGAACAGCCCGTTTGCCGATGTCTTCGTGATCTGGGCCAAGTCCGACGCGCATGGCGGCGCGATCCGCGGCTTCATCCTGGAAAAGGGGATGAAGGGCCTGAATGCCCCCAAGATCAAGGGCAAGCTCAGCCTGCGCGCCTCGACCACCGGCATGATCCAGATGGACGAGGTCGAGGTCGGTGAAGACGCGCTGCTGCCCAATGTCGAAGGCCTGAAGGGTCCGTTCGGCTGCCTCAACCGCGCACGCTACGGCATCAGCTGGGGCGCGATGGGCGCGGCCGAATTCTGCTGGCACGCCGCGCGGCAATACGGCCTCGACCGTGTCCAGTTCGGCAAGCCGCTCGCCGCGACACAGCTGTTCCAGAAGAAGCTGGCCGACATGCAGACCGAGATTGCGCTGGGCCTGCAGGCCAGCTTGCGCGTCGGGCGGCTGATGGACGAGGGCCGGTTCGCGCCCGAGATGATCTCGATCGTCAAGCGCAACAATTGCGGCAAGGCGCTCGATATCGCCCGCATGGCGCGCGACATGCACGGTGGCAACGGCATCAGCGAAGAATATCAGGTGATGCGCCACATGGTGAATCTAGAAACGGTTAATACCTATGAGGGCGCGCATGATGTTCACGCGCTGATCCTGGGCCGTGCACAGACCGGAATTCAGGCGTTTTTCTGACCGTCCGAAGGTTTAGGGATTTGGTAACCCGGCCTTAACTCGCAACCGCTAGTCTGCCTTCTGCAATCCAGGGAGCGATGCATTAGCGGTGATGGACGGTTACTTTCATGATTTCGGTACGTCCGCGCATGCCGCCCCGGATGACACCGCTGCCATCGAGCCCGCACAGCCTGTGCCGGGCCAGCCCGACATCGCCAGAGTTCTGCGCAGTCTGGACCATGCCGGGATCGGCCTGTTCGAATGCGATCTGCGAACCGATGGCCTGAACTGGACGCGCAAGGTCTATGACATGTTCGGTCTGCGCAGCGACAAAGGCCTGAATCGTGGTGACGTGGTCGAACTGTACGACCCGGAATCGCGCGAGGTGCTGCATCGCTTGCGCAGCCACGCGATCGAGCGTGCGGGCGGTTTCACGCTCGATGCCCGGATCACGCGCACCGACGGCGAAGATCGCTGGATCCAGATTGTCGCCAATATCGAATGCGAGGCAGGGCGCCCCGTCCGGCTCAACGGCACCAAGCGCGACATCACCGAGCAACGGCGCGAGCAGGAAAATCTGCGCCTCGCCGCCGAAACCGACGGACTGACCGGCCTTTCCAATCGCTCGGCGTTTCAGACCCGCTTTCTGGATGCGAGCATGGCCGCCCTCCTTTTCCGTCCGCTGGGCGCGCTGATCCTGTTTGATGTCGATGGTTTCAAGGCGATCAATGACCGCTACGGCCATATGGCGGGAGACGCCTGTCTGGCGCAGTTCGGCAAGCGCCTTTCCCAGGCCTTTTTCGATGCCCTGATGGTGGCGCGGGTGGGCGGCGACGAATTTGCCGTGCTGCTGCCCAGCAATCGTCACCTGCCCAGGATCGCCCGGCGCGCGAAAGAGGCGATCAACCTGCTCAGGACGCCGATCGTCTGGAACGGGCACCTGCTCGAGGTGGGAGCAAGCTATGGCATCGCGATCGCCGAAAACGCGATGGCCTATGATGCCGAAGCGATGTTCCTGCGCGCTGACCGTGCGCTTTATGCCGCCAAGCGGACGGTCTTGCGCACCTGAACCAGACCCGGCCTCAGGCGCGCAAACCGGCCAGTTCGTCGAGTCCGGCCATGATATTCAGATTCTGCACCGCAGCCCCGCTCGCGCCCTTGCCCAGATTGTCGAGCATCGCGACCAGCCGCACCTGCGAGCCATCCGCGCTGGGCAACACGTAAAGCGACAGCCTGTCGGTCGCCGCATCGCCCTCGCTCACCAGCAGTTCGCCAGGCACGGCATCGATGGATGCGACGCTGACCAGCGGTTCGCCTGCATAATGGTCCGCGAGCGCGGCGTGCAAGGTCCGTGCATCGGCAAAGCCAAGCTCGGGATCGAGGAACAACGGCACATCGACGAGCATGCCGCGAAAGGCGCGGACGACCGCGGGCGCAAAGATCGGCGCGCGGCTGAGCCCGGCATGCACCTGCATCTCGGGCAGGTGCTTGTGCTCGAGCCCCAGAGCATAGGCACGAAACCCGATTTCGGGCGCATCGACCTGCATCCGCTGGATCAGATCCTTGCCACCGCCCGAATAGCCGCTCACTGCATTGACGATGAAGCCGTGATCGGCGGGCAGCAGGTCTTCGGCGACCAGCGGCGCGACCAGCGCCAGGAAACCGGTCGGGTAGCAGCCGGGATTGCTCACCAGCCGAGCGCTGGCAATCGCCTCGCGCTGGCCCTTGCGCAGCTCTGCAAAGCCATAGGTCCAGCCATCGGCGACGCGGTGCGCGCTCGAGGCATCGATGAAGCGCGTGTCCGCGCCCTCGCCCAGCGCAACCGCCTCGCGCGCAGCAGCATCGGGCAGGCACAGGATCACGAAATCGGCGTCCTGGATGGCAGCGGCGCGCGCGGACACGCTCTTGCGATCGGCATCGCTGAGCGTGATCAGGCGAAACTCGCCCCGCCCTGCCATGCGCTCAGCGATTTCCAGGCCCGTGGTCCCAGCGGCGCCATCGATGAACAGTTTGAGCATCAGCCGATCCTCTTGCGCGCCAGAACCGGCTGCGGCGTGGTTTCGGGGAAGCGGGCGATCACATCGGCCAGCGGCTCTGCCACCACCTGCATCCAGAAGGCATTGGCGTGCACCAGCGTTTGGGTATCCGCCATGATCCCGACATGGCCGGGGAAGAAGACCAGGTCGCCGCGTTCCAGCGGCTCGTCATCGCCCAGGGCGCGGCCCAGCGCCGCCATCTGCTGGTCGCTGTCGCGCGGGGCGGCATGGCCTGCGAGCATCAGCACCAGCTGCACCAGCCCCGAACAGTCGAGCGCATCGCCGCCGCGTCCGCCCCAGAGATAGGGCGCGCCGATCAGCTGCTGCGCGCGATCGACCGGATCGCAGGTCAGCGCATCGAGGCCGATCGCATGGCGCACCGACATCCAGCCGGCTTCGACCTGCAGGAACTTGCCGCATTCGCTGGCGCCCTGAACCGCGACGCGCGCACCCATCGGCAGGCTCGCCACCATTGGCGTCTTGATCGCCGGTTCGGCAAAGACGAGCGCGCGGCGGACATGCACGACATGGGTCGGCGCGGCGGCGTCGCGGGTCAACGCGTCAAGCCGGACATAGCCGCAATAGCCGTCGTGAACGCCATAGCCCCACCCCCAGTCGCCCGCGCTGTCGAGCAGGGCAAAGCCTTCGCCCGGCTGCAGCTGGCTGACCGCCTCGGCATCGGCGCTGCCCGCCTTGCGCAGCATCGCCGCTTCATCGGCTACGCGATGGAGCTGCGGCGCGACATAATGCGGCGCGAAGAACTTTCCAGCGAGCGCGATATCCGCCAGATCGCCGCGGATGGCCGTGACGCGCGGGTCGTAATCGGCGACCGGACCGCTCAGCACGAAGCGCTGCTGCCCCGCTGCGGGGGCGTCAGAGCTGTCCTGCAGCGCCGATCCGGCATCCACCGGCGATGCTTCCGCCGCAGAACGTATCGAATGTGTCAATTACCCCAGTCCCTCAAGCCATGCCGCGTCATGATGATCTGTCCCTGCCGGTGCCGGGCACCGCGCAGCCGGGGCTGATAGCCCAGTTGCCGCGATTTGTCCAAGCCCCGTCATTGCGGGGTCGTTTTCGCGTCATAACGGCTGCGCAGATAGTGCCAGCTGGCGCGCAACCCCATGGCTTCGCCGCCCTTGGGTTGGCCGGGGCGCGGGGTCGGGCGCCAGGCATAGGTGTCGAAATGCGCCCAGGGCACGCCTTCGGCCACGAAGCGCTGCAGAAACAACGCGGCGGTGATCGATCCCGCAAACGAGCCGCCGGTATTGCCGATATCGGCAATGTCGCTCGCGTACATTTCTTCATATCCCGGCCAGAGCGGCAGCCGCCAGCACGGGTCACCCGCCGTCGTTCCGCTGGCAAGCAGCCCCTCGGCGAGCGGATCGCTGTTCGAGAAAAGCGCGGGCAGATCCGGCCCCACCGCAACGCGGGCGGCACCGGTCAGCGTCGCGAAATCGAGGATGAGGTCAGGCGTTGCCTCGCTCGCCTTGGCCAGACAATCGCCCAGCACCAGCCGACCTTCGGCATCGGTGTTGCCGATCTCGACGGTGATGCCCTTGCGGCTCTTGAGCACATCGCCCGGGCGAAAGGCATTGCCCGCAATCGCGTTCTCGACCGCGCCGACCAGCATGTGCAGCCGCACCGGCAGCTTCATCCGCATGATCAACTGCGCCAGCGCCAGCGCGTGCGCCGCGCCGCCCATGTCCTTCTTCATCAGCAGCATGCCCGACGCCGGCTTGATGTCCAAACCACCGCTGTCGAAGCACACGCCCTTGCCGACGACCGCCACCCTGGGATGATCGTCGCGGCCCCAGTGCAATTCGATCAGCCGCGGGGCATGGCTGCGCGCCGCCGCACGCCCGACCGCATGGATCATCGGATAATGGGTTTCGAGCGCATCGCCGCGGGTCACGTCGAGCAGCGCGCCATAGGTGCGCGCGAGCGTCGCCGCGGCTTCTTCCAGCGCCGCAGGCCCCATGTCCTCGGCGGGGGTATTGACCAGATCGCGCACCCAGGCCGTCGCCTCGGCCTCCGCCAGCGCGGCTTCCCGGCGCGCCGGATCGTTGGTCAGCAGCACGCGCGGGCCCTGCGGGTTGTCTTCCGGCTTCTTGTAGGCGGTGAACCGGTGCTGCGCGAGCGCCCAGCCGATCAGCGCATCGCCGGGGCGCGCATCGCCTGCGAGCCGATAATGCCCCGCGGCAAGCGCTTCTGCGACCTTGGCGAGACACCAGGGGCGCAGATTTGCCGCATCGGCTACGCCCAGCACCACCGCCCAGTCATCGGCGGAATCGCCCGGCACCACCACCAGCTCGTGCGGGCGCGCGGCAAAGCGCATGGCGGACAGGTGGTTGCGGATGCGCGGCGGCGCGGCGTTCAGCCAATCGGCCAATCCCGCCTTGTCGACAAGGTGGATGCTGCGCGCGCTCTGGCCAAGGTCCGGCTGGACGAGGGAGGACAAATCAATCATTGTCAGGTCTTACAGCAATTTGACGCGCAACTGCGAGAGAGAATCATGATCGTTCGAAAACCTGGCTCTCTGGCGCTTGCGGCGCTGGCCGCATTGATGCTGCCCGCGATGGCCGCGTGCGGCCAGGACGCGCCGGTGGCAGAAAAGGCCAAGCCCGCTGCCACCATGGACAGCCAAGCGGCGGCCAAGCCGGTAGCGTTCGAGCGCGAAACCGAGAAGTTCACGTACAGCTATTCCTATCCCGCCGAAGCCGCCGCGATCCCGGCGCTGGTCAAGCTGCTCGAGGAAGACCGCGCACAGGGCCTGGCCGAGCTGGAAAGCCAGGCGGACGAGGCGGAGAAGGACGCCAAGGCGAACGACTATCCCTATAACCCGCACATGCTGGGGACGAGCTGGTCGACCACCGGCAACACGCCGCCGCTGCTCGCGATGCTGGGCGAAATCAGCAGCTATTCGGGCGGGGCGCACGGCAATACCGGCTATGAGGTGCTGCTGTGGGACAAGGCTGCAGGCAAGAAGCTCAAGCCCGAAGCGTTGTTCACCGACATGAAGACGGCGCTGGAACCGATGCGCACGCTCTATTGCGACGGGCTGAAGGCGGAGCGCCAGGTGCGGCGGGGCGAATATATGTCGTCCGATCCCGAGGACATGTTCAACGTCTGCCCGCCCTTCAGCGACCTCGTGATCATTCCGTCCGCCGTCGGGCAGGACAGGTTCGACCGCATCCTGTTCGTTGCCGCGCCCTATGTGGCGGGTCCCTATGCCGAAGGCGTTTACGAGATCAGCGTCCCCGTGACCAAGCAGACGATCGCCAGCATCAGGCCCGAATATCAGGCGGCGTTCAACGCGGCGGAATGAGCCTTACTCCGCCGCGATCGCGGTGGGTTCTTCAACATGCGCAGCCGCCTTGCGGAAGGCGAGCACGCCATCGTCCACCGCTTCCTCGCGCAGCACCTTGCGGTCGAACAGATAATCCTGGTTGAGCCGCCACGGCATGCGGTCGCCCTGCTTGGGCAGGATGTCGAGCGCGCGCTGGACATAGCCCGAGGAGAAATCGAAAATCTGTTCCTCGTTGACCGGGCCGTCGCTGCCCAGCACCGGCACTGCGATGTCGCTGCCGGTGGCGGCCATGTGGTTGAGCTGACGGCAGACGAAATCGGCGACGATATCGACCTTGAGCGTCCAAGAAGCGTTCAGATAGCCGAACACGATCGCCATGTTCGGCACATCGCTGAACATGCAGCCCTTGTAATAGAAATGCTGCGTGAAATCGAGCGGCTGGTCGTCGACCGAGAAATCGACCTTGCCGGCCATGGCGAGCTTGAGGCCGGTGGCGGTGACGATGACATCGGCATCGAGATGCCTGCCTGACTTGAGCTGGATGCCGGTGGGGGAGAAGCGGTCGATATGATCGGTAACGATATCCGCCTTGCCGTCACGGATCGCCTTGAACATGTCGCCATCGGGGACAAGGCACAGGCGCTGTTCCCAGGGGCCATAAGGCGGCTGGAAATCGGGCTCGTGCATCTTGCTGCCCATGATCTTGCGGATGCGCTTGAGCAGATAGTCGCCGACCTTCTTGGGGTCCTTGCGCGCGCGGTTGAACGAGATCTGCTGCATCCGCACGTTCTTGAAGCGGATGATGCGATAGGCCCATTCGTCGGGCATGATGGCGCGCAGGCTGTTCGCCAGCCAATCCTTGGCCGGGCGGCTCCAGTACCAGGTCGGCGTGCGCTGGAGCATGGTCACATGGGCAGCCTTGTCGGTCATCGACGGCACGATGGTGACCGCGGTTGCGCCCGATCCGATCACGACGACGCGCTTGCCCGAATAGTCGAAGCCCCTGGGCCAGAATTGCGGATGGATGATCTGTCCGCCAAAGCTCTCACGCCCGGCAAATTCGGGGTCATAGCCCTGGTCGTAATCATAATAGCCGGTGCCCATGAAAAGGTAGCTGCAGGTGAGATGCTGCACGCCCTGGCCTTCGACCTCCGCCGCAATCGTCCAGCGCGCCTCGCTGCTCGACCAGCTCGCCGAGAGCACCTTGTGCCCGAGCCGGATATGATCGTTGAGCCCGCGCTCGTCCTTGATGCGCTTCAGGTAGCTCAGGATCGAGGGGCCATCGGCAATCGCCTTCTGCTCGCGCCAGGGTTCAAACTCGAAACCCAAAGTGTGCATGTCGCTGTCCGAACGGATGCCGGGATATTGGAACAGGTTCCAGGTGCCGCCGATATCGCTGCGCCGCTCGAGGATCGCGAAGGTCCGGCCGGGGCATTTTTCCTTGAGATGCACCGCCATGCCGATGCCGGAAATTCCGGCACCGATGATCAGCACATCGACATGCGACGCGGCTTTGAGGTCGGACGGCTTTTCATGCTTCATGGCGAGACTCTCCAGTCGCAAGGCCGCTTTTGCGGCTCTCGGGAGAGAAAGGTTGCTTACATCGTTGTGAATTGCAACCCATATCGGACCGCCCCGGCCATATTTTGCGCTCAGGCGAGACGCCAGGCCCCGTCGATCCGCGCGATCACACCGCCCTGCCCGCCCTCGCGCAGCGCCTCGGGCAGCAAGGCCTCAGGCAGGTCCTGGTAAGCGACGGGGCGCAGGAATCGGTCGATCGCCAGCGTGCCGACCGAGGTCGTCCGCCCGTCCGAGGTCGCGGGGTAAGGTCCGCCATGGTTGATCGCATGCCCCACCTCGACACCCGTCGGCCAGCCATTGGCGAGGATGCGCCCGACCTTGCGCTCGAGCACCGGCAGCAGCGCGCGGGCATCGTCCGTATCGGCCTCATCCATGTGCAGCGTCGCGGTGAGTTGGCCCTCGAGCCCGCGCAGCACCGCGAGAAGTTCGTCGCGGTCCTGGCAGCGCACGACGATCGACGAGGTGCCGAACACCTCATGCTGAAGCTCGGCCTTCGCCAGCCAGTCCTTTGCCGCGACGCTGAACAATGCGGTGCGGCCTTCGTGCGGCCCGGTCGGGTGGACGCCGCGCGCGATCGTCTGCACCTCGGGCGTGGCGGCGAGCGCGGCACTGCCCTTTTCATAAGCCGAGTGGATTCCGGCGGTGAGCATGGTCTGCGGCAGCTGCGTCTCGACCAGTGCGCCCGCTTCGGTGAGGAACGCGTCGAGCTCTGCGCCTTCCAGCGCCAGCACAAGGCCCGGATTGGTGCAGAACTGGCCAGAGCCCATGGTCAGCGACGCGACATAGCCCGCGGCCAGCGCCTTGCCCCGGCCCGCCAGCGCGTGCGGCAACAGGATGACCGGGTTGATCGCCGACATTTCGGCATAGACCGGGATCGGCTGCGGACGCGCGGCCGCGATCTTCATCAGCGCCTCGCCGCCGCTGCGCGATCCGGTAAAGCCCACGGCCTGGATGCGCGGATCGGCGACCAATGCCGCGCCGATGGCGTTGCCGGTGCCGGTGACCAGGCTGAACACGCCGGCGGGCATGCCGGTCGCCGCAGCCGCGCGGGTGATCGCGCCCGCGACCAGCTCCGCCGTGCCGGGATGCGCGGGGTGCCCCTTGACCACCACAGGGCAACCTGCGGCCAGCGCCGAGGCGGTGTCGCCGCCGGCTGTCGAGAAAGCGAGCGGGAAATTGGAGGCGCCGAACACCGCGACCGGCCCCAGCGGGATCATGCGCAGGCGCAGATCGGGCTTGGGCGGGGTACGCGCCGGGTCGGCATGGTCGATGCGCAGCTTGAGCCATTGGGCATCGCGAACCTCGGCGGCGAACAGCCGCAGCTGGCCGCAGGTTCGCCCGCGCTCACCAGTGATACGCGCCAGCGGCAGGCCCGATTCGGCGCAGGCACGCTCCAGCAACGCATCGCCCAAGCCTTCGATCTCATTGGCGATCGCTTCCAGAAACGCCCCGCGCCGTTCGAGCGGCAGATCGGCATAGGGAACCGCAGCCTCGTCCGCTGCGGCGCAGGCATCGGCAATGTCCCGCTCGGTGCTGCTGAAAAAGCCGATATCGGTAATGCTCGCGCCCTTGGCGGGATCATAGGCATGGAACACCTCGCCGTGCCCGCGCCGTTCGCCCGCGATGAAATACTGGCCTGTCAGTGTCACTGTGTAAGGTCTTCCTGTTCGATGGTCATGTAGCCGGGCGGCAGTCCGCGCTCGGCCTTGGAGCGCGCCACCATCGCGCGAATGTCCGCGCGCAGTGCCTTGCCCTCGTAGAAAATGCCGTCCTTCACCGTCCAGGCGATGCCGCCGACGCGCTGCGCCTTGCCGGTCGCATCGTCGAGCTTGAGCGTGCCGGTGGCGAACAGCAGCTTGAGATTGGCGATGGGATTGCCCTTGACGATGACCAGGTCCGCCTTCTTGCCCGGCTCGATCGTTCCGATATCGGCATCATGGCCGAGCAGCCGCGCGCCCTGCTGCGTCGCGGCGTTGATCACCTCGAGCGGGCTGAACCCGGCCTCGCGCAACAGCTCCATCTCCTGGATATAGCCGAAGCCATAAGTGTTGTAGATATAGCCCGCGTCCGACCCGACCGTGACGCGCCCGCCCCGATTCTTGTATTCGTTGACGAACGCCATCCACAGCCGGAAATTCTCCTTCCAGTCCATCTCGCGCTCGGTGGTCCAGTCGAACCAGTAGCTGCCATGATTGATCCGGCTGGGGCGGTACCAGTCCCACAAGGCGGGCATGGTATAATCGTTGTGCCAGACCGCGCGGTTCATCCGCATCAGGTCGCGGCTGGCAAGATAGGCGGTGAAGGTGGGGTCGATGGTGAAGCCGCGCTTGAGCAGCGTTTCCATCACCTCGTTCCAGCGCTCCGAGCCGGGCTTTGCCGCCTGCTTCCACAGTCTGCCAGCCTCGCCGAAGCGCATCTGCTCGTCGGTGTTGACGAAATCGCCGGGCCAGTCCTGCAGCTTGCGGTCGGTAAACAGCGCCTCGGGCAGCCCGTACCAATGCTCCATCGATTCCAGGCCAGCTTCGCTGGTGCGCAGCACATTGGCATAGGCGACCACGCCCTGGGCATGGTGCATCGTCGAATGCATCCCCAGCTTCTTCGTCTCGTCGATCGCGGCGAGCAGAGCCGCCTCGCTGCCGCCGATGAACTTGATGCCGTCCGCGCCGCGCCTTTTCGCATCGCGGACCGCCGCGCGGCCCTGCTCCGCAGTACGGATCGGCAGGCCGATCTGCTGGAACATCGGATAGACATCGAGCCGGGGTCCGGTGATCTCGTTGCGCGCCAGCCGGTTCTTGATCGCGACCTGCTGCTCGATCGACATTTCGGACGAGCCGACATTGCGCGCGGTGGTGATCCCATGCGCGAGCCAGAGCTTGAGCACATAGTCGGACGGCACGCCCTGCCCGTCGCTCAGCGTGTGCAGATGGACGTGCGCGTCGACGAACCCGGGCAATACATAATGACCGGTCAGGTCATATTCCTTGTCGCCACGCGGGGGCCTGCGCGCTTCCTCGATCGCGCCGGGTGCGCCGATGCTGGCGATCTGCACGATCCGGTCGTTCTCGATGACGATGTCGACCGGCCCCTGTGCGGGCGCGCCGGTGCCATCGACATAGATCGCGTTGCGCAGCACGGTGCGCGGCCACGGCCCCTCGCCCAGCGTACGCGCCGGGATGGGATCGGCGACCTCGCGCGGGGCCGCCTGGCCCAGCGACTGCGCCGAAACGCTGCCCGCCAGCGCGAGCGCCGACAGGCTCGCCAGCAATATCCGACCGATCTTCATGCCCCGTTCCCCTGTTGCGAGCCTCGCTGGGCCCGTTTTGATTATACCCCGGCCTGTTGTTCCTGCAGCGCCAGGCTGCGCGAGCGGCTGTAGAGGAAATAGAAGGCAAGGCCCGCCACGTTCCACAGCGCAAAGCGCACCAGCGTCTGTGTGGGCAGGCTCGCGAGCAGATAGAGGCAGCCGAGAATCGCGAGCGTACCAACCAGATAGGGCTGCGGGCACTTGAACACGCGCTTGAGTTCCGGCGCGCGCTTGCGCAGCACCATCAGGCAGCCGCCCACCGCGATGAACGCGAGCAAGGTGCCTGCATTAGCGAGCTCGGCAATCTCGTCGAGCCGGAAGAACCCGGCAACGGCGGCGACGAACACACCGGTAATTCCGGTGACCAGCACCGGCGCGCCGGTCTTGGGCGAGACACGCGAGAGCACCGGCGGGAGCAGGCCATCGCGTGCCATCACGAAGAAGATGCGGCTCTGGCCGTACATCATCACCAGGATCACCGAAGGCAGCGCGATCAGCGCCGCCAGCGCGACCAGATAGGAGGCGGTCGGGTGGCCGAGTGTGCGCAGAACCAGCGCCAGCGGCTCGGGCGAATTGCCCAGTGTCAGATACGACATCGCCCCGACGGCGGACAACGCCACCGCCATGTAGATCAGCGTGCACACCGCCATCGACCCGACAATGCCGATGGTGAGGTCGCGCCCCGGATTGCGCGCCTCCTCGGCCGAGGTCGCCACCGCATCGAAGCCGTAAAAGGCGAAGAACACGATCGCGGCAGCCGCCATCACCCCGCGGGTCGAGCCGTCCTGCACCGTGCTGCCGAAACCATAGGGCATGAACGGCGTGAAGTTCGCGCTGTCGAACGCGGGGAGCGCCAGCGCAACGAACGCGGTCAATGCGGTCAACTTGATGATGACGAGGATGATGTTGAGCGTCGCGCTCTCGCGCGTGCCCGCCATCAGCATGCCCGCGATCGCCAGCGACACGATCACCGCCGGCAGGTTGATGATACCGCCTGCATGCGGGCCGCTGAGCAGCATGGCGGGCAGTTCAACGCCGGCGGATTGCAGCCAGCCGACCAGATAGCCCGACCAGCCGACCGCAACGGTCGAACAGGCCAGCGAATATTCGAGGATCAGGCTCCACCCGACCACCCAGGCCAAGGTCTCGCCCACCACCGAATAGGTATAGGTATAGGCCGATCCCGCAGTCGGGATCATCGTCGCGAGCTCTGCATAGGCAAGCGCGGCGCAGGCGCAGACCGCGCCCGCAATCGCGAAGGCCAGAATGACCGCAGGCCCGGCGCGCTCTGCCCCCACGCCGGTCAGCGTGTAGATGCCGGTGCCGACGATGGCCCCGACGCCGAGCGCAATCAGGTGCGGCCAGGAAAGCGTAGGCTTCAGCCGGCTGCCCTCAGGGGCGTCGGCCGCCTGCACTATCGGTTTGATCGGCCCTAAAATCCCCATCCGTCGCGTCCCTTTATGATTATGCGCACGGGCGATCAGCCCGGCGGTCCCTTGGATTCGGTTTGCAGCTGCAGCCTGAGGTCATCGAGCGTCTTGCCGATATGCACCAGCGTCAGCGCTGCGATCTTGCGCTCGTCGCGCGCCAGCCAGGCCTGCAGCATATCGCGATGCTCCTCGTTGGCGCGCTCGTTACGGCCGAGCGGCTCGAGATGCTTGCGCACATAGCGTTCCGACAGCACGTGCAGCCGTTCGAGAATGGTGAAGGTCACCGGGCGCCCGGCGGGGCGGAGCAGCGCAAGGTGAAATGCCCGGTTGAACGCGCCGACGCCCTCGCCTCCCGAATCGGTCAGGCTGTCGAGCTGATCGAGCAGATCGGAGGCGGCCTGCTGCTCGGCCGTTCCGGCGAGCTTGGCGGCGATGGCGATGGTCTCGGGCTCGAGCTTGAGCCGCAGCGCATAGACCTCTTCGGCCTCGACATCGGTGAGGGGGCGCACGGTGAAGCCGCGATTGGCCTGCGAGGCGAGCAGCCCTTCCTGCTCCAGCCGCGCCAGCGCCTCGCGCAGCGGGATCTTGCTCACCCCCATTTCGGCCGCGAGCGCGTCCTGGCGGATCGGGCGATCGGGCGCGACGGTTCCGTTGAGAATGCGGGCGCGAACCTGGTCGACCAGCTGTTCGGAAAGGTTGCGCGCGGCGATGCTCATAAGCCTCTCATATCACAGAGAAGCCATCCCAAAAGGGGTCTTTGTCGTCGATCCAGATGGTATTGAAACCCGTCGCGATCGCCGAACCCTGGATCGAGGGAATGATCGCGCGCCGCCCGCCAAGCTCGATTGAATCTTCCACCCGGCCGATAAAGCGGCTGCCGATATAGCTTTCGTGCACGAAACGCTCACCGGCCTTCAGCACGCCCTTGTGCGCGAGATGCGCCAGCCGCGCCGATGTTCCCGTGCCGCAGGGCGAACGGTCGATCGCGCGCTCGCCATAGAAGACCGCGTTGCGCCCGTCCGCACCCTCGCCTTTGGGCGCATCGGCCCAGAGCACATGGCTCACCCCCCGGATCCGGTCGTCGAGCGGGTGCACCGGCTCGATCCTTTCGCGCAGCATCGCGCGGATCGTGCGCGCGTGCTCGATCAGCCGCGTTGCACCCAGATCGTCCAGGCCCGTATAATGGCCCTGCGGCTCGACGATCGCGTAGAAATTTCCGCCATAGGCGATGTCGACCGAAAGCGCCCCCAGGCCCGGCACGTCGATCTCGACGCCTTCTGCCGCCACGAACGAGGGGACGTTGCGGATGCGCACCCAGGCCACCCTGTCGCCATCGCGTTCATATTCGATTGCGATGTCACCGGCGGGCACCTCGACCTTGAGCAGGCCGGGCTCGCGCGGCTGGATCAGCCCGTGTTCGAGCCCGAAGGTGATCATCCCGATCGTGCCGTGCCCGCACATCGGCAGGCAGCCCGAGGTTTCGATGAACAATATGCCGACATCGTTCTCGGGCCGGGTGGGCGGGTAGAGAAACCCACCCGACATCATGTCATGCCCGCGCGGTTCGAAGCACAGGCCGGTGCGGATCCAGTCGAACCGCTCAATGAAATCCATCCGCCGCTCGGCCATCGAGGACCCGCGCACCAGCGGCGCGCCACCGACCACCAGACGAACCGGATTGCCCGCCGTATGGCCGTCTATGCAGAAGAACGTGTGCCGCATGCGCGATCAGGCAGCCGCCGCGACATCGGGCACGGGCCGGGTCGCCGCGCATTGCTCGACCCAGGCGATCACGTCGGCGCGGCGCTGACCGGTCAGCGGCATGCGCGGCATGCGCACGCGTTCCGACCCGCGCCCCATGATCTGTTCGGCGAGCTTGATAGACTGGACCAGGTCGTGTTCGGCATCGAGATGCAGCAGCGGCATGAACCAGCGATAGATGCGCAGCGCTTCGGCATAATCGCCGCGCCGCTGCGCCGCGACCAGCGCCACCGATTCGCGCGGGAAGGCGCTGGTCAGGCCGGAGACCCAGCCCGATGCGCCCAGCATCAGCCCTTCGAGCGCGACATCGTCGAGCCCCGCCATCACCGTGTAGCGATCGCCGAAGCGGTTGATCAGGTCGGTGAAGCGGCGCGGATCGGGCGCGCTTTCCTTGATCGCCACGATATTGGGCACGTTCTCGAGCCGGGCAAGCGTGTCGAAATCGACATTGACGCGATAGGCGGGCGGGTTGTTGTAGAGCATGATCGGTAGGCTGGTCGCCTCGGCCACAGCGCGGAAATGCGCCTCCAGCTCTTCAACCTTGGGCACATAGACCATGCACGGCAGCAGCATCAGCGCATCCATGCCGATCGCTTCTGCGGCCCTGGCATATTCGATCGCGCGGCTGGTGGTGAATTCGGACACGCCCGCGACCAGCGGAACGCGTCCGCCGACCGCCTCGACCGCGCCCTTGAGCACGGCGAGCTTCTCGTCGGCTTCGAGCGAATTGTTCTCGCCGCAGGTGCCCAGGATGATGAGGCCATCAACGCCATCATCGACCAGCGCCGATTGCACCTTTTGCGTCGCATCATGATCGATCGCGAGGCTTTCGGTGAACTGGGTGGTGGCGGCGGGATACACTCCCTGCCAAAGCGTCTTGTGAGCCGTCATTGTCGCGGAAATCCCCTGTTGCGATAAAATCGTATACGATTATAGGATGGGACCTGCAAGATGAAAAACAGCAGCCATCCTTCGCGCGCGACCGCTCTCGTCATTGGCGGAGGCCTTGTCGGCCTCTGTGCGGCGCTGCAGCTGCAGCGCGCGGGCGGCATCGTGACAGTGTTGGAGCCGCAAGAAAAGCCGCAAGGTGCCTCCTGGGGCAATGCCGGGCATATCGCGGTCGAGCAGGTCCAGCCGCTCGCCTCACTGGCGACGATCCGCAGCGCCTGGGGCAGAATGCATCCGCGCGGGGCCTTGGGGCTTCCCGCTGCACAGATCGGCACCTGGGGTCCCTTTGCGCTGCGCCTGATGCGTGCCAGCACGCCCGCACGTTTTGCCAGCGGCACGGCGGCGCTCTCGGCGCTTCTCGCCCAGGCGATGCCCGCATGGAAGCGCACGAGCTGGCTCACCGGTACCGCGCACCTGCTGCGCGAGGATGGCCATTTCGTCGCCTGGGAAAGCGAAGCGAGCGCGGCAAAGGGCCGCGCCTTCTGGACCGGTACCGATATCGGCACCGCCAGCGTCCGCGATGCGCGCGCGGACGAACTGGCAGCGATTCGCGACCTGGCGCGCGGAACACAGATAGCCGGCGCGGTGCGCTTTGCTGGGTCGGGTCAGATCGCCGATCTCGCTGCGCTCGCCGATGCCCTGCGCTCTGCGCTGGTCGAGGGCGGGGGCGCGATCCGGCAGGGCCAGGCTGATGGCATTGCGCTCGAGGGCGACCAGGCGGTCGTCCGGCTGAGCGCCGAGACACTGCGCGCCGACCATATCGTGCTCTGCGCAGGGGCAGCCTCTGCCGAGCTTCTGCGACCGATGGGTGCGCGCATTCCGCTGATCGCCGAGCGCGGCTATCATATCCAGTCACCGACGAGCCGCTGGCCGCAGGACATGCCCCCGGTCGCGTTCGAGGACCGCTCGATGATCGTCACCCGCTTTGCCGGCGGCTTGCGCGCCGCCAGCTTTGTCGAATTTGCCGCGCGTGCCGCGCCGCCCGATCCGAGCAAATGGGCGAGGCTGCGCGCCCATGTCGCCGAGCTCGGCCTGCCCTTCGACCTGCCAGGGGAGCCCTGGATGGGCGCACGCCCGACCCTGCCCGATTATCTGCCGGCTATCGGCCGCAGCGCGCGCGCGCGCAATCTGCTATACGCCTTCGGTCATCAGCATCTGGGGCTGACGCTGGCGGCGATCACCGGAGAGCTGGTTGGCGCGCTGGCGGCAGGACAACCGACCGCAATTGATCTGACGCCGTTCGACCCGGCGCGCTTTGGAGGAACGACATGAAAGGCATTGGCGGATCGACCGCGACCGAGCAGCTGGCCGAACTTGGCCCCTGGCAGGACGCCGCCCCGGCTATTTCGCGCGAGGAAAGGCTGGCGCGGATCGAAAGGGCGCGCAAGCTGACCCGCGAGTCCGGGGCCGATGCGCTGATCGTCGGCGCAGGCACGAGCCTGCGCTATTTCGCGGGCGTCCCCTGGGGTGGCACCGAACGGCTGGTGGCGTTGCTGATTCCGGTCACCGGCGATCCCGTCATGATCGCCCCCTATTTCGAGCTGGGGTCGCTGCAGGCGGAACTGGCAAGCGAGCTGGAAATCCGGCTTTGGCAGGAGGATGAATCGCCCACGGCTCTGGTCGCCGATGCCTGCCGCGCCTGGAATGCCACCACGCTGGCGATCGATCCCGCGCTGCCCTTCCTGTTCGTCGATCGCATCGCGAAGAGCGCGCCCGGCCTCGCGCTGACCAGCGGCGCGCCGGCGATCGACGGCTGCCGGATGCACAAGTCCGCTGCAGAGATCGCGCTGATGCAGCAGGCCAAGTCGATGACACTCGAGGCGCACCGCCGCGCTGCGCTGATCCTGCGCGAAGGCATCAAGGCGAGCGAAGTCATCCGCTTTATCGGTGACGCGCACCGCGCGATGGGCGGTCCCGGCAACACCTTCTGCATGGTCCAGTTCGGACGCGGATCGGCGTTTCCGCATGGGCTTCCCGGCGATCCCGAACTGCATGAGGGCGACATGGTGCTGATCGATACCGGCACCACGGTGCACGGCTATCATTCGGACATCACGCGCAGCTATGTCTTCGGCAGCCCGGATGACGAACAGCGCCGCATCTGGGAGCTGGAATATGCGGCGCAGGCCGCTGCCTTCGACGCCGCCCAGCCAGGTGCGCCCTGCGAGAGCGTCGATGCCGCCGCGCGCCGCGTGCTCGAAGCTGCAGGACTCGGCCCCGACTACGCGCTGCCCGGCCTGCCCCACCGCACCGGCCACGGCATCGGCCTGTCGATCCACGAACCCGCCTATCTGGTCCGCGGCGACACCACCCCGCTGGCAACCGGCATGTGCTTTTCCAACGAACCGATGATCGTCATCCCCGACCGGTTCGGCATCCGGCTGGAGGACCATTTCTACATGACCGACAACGGCCCGCGCTGGTTCACCGAGCCGCAACCCGCGATCGACGCGCCGTTCGGGTGATCGCACGACCATAATCGTTGGACGCGCGGCCGGGTGATGTTAGGCCGCGCAGATGGTTTCGTTGTCGCCGCCCTCGCCGCTCCCCACCCGCACCCCGCGCCGCTGGTATGCGCAGCTTTATGTGCAGGTGCTGGTGGCGATCGTCGCGGGCGTCGCGCTCGGGCATTTCGCGCCGGAGACCGGGGCTGCGATGAAGCCGCTGGGCGATGTGTTCATCAAGCTGGTCAAGATGGTGATCGCGCCGGTCATCTTCCTCACCATCGTCACCGGCATCGCGGGAATGCGCGATCTGGCGAGCGTGGGGCGAGTCGCGGGCAAGGCCTTTGCCTATTTCCTGACCTTCTCCACGCTCGCCCTGATCGTCGGGATGATCGTCGCCAATGTCGTACAGCCGGGCGCGGGGCTCAACATCGACCCGGCGACGCTCGATACCGGCAAGGTCAGCGAATATACCGCCAAGGCGCAGGAATCGAGCATCACCGGTTTCCTGAGCAGCATCGTGCCCGACACGTTTCTCGCCTCGCTGAGCAGCGGCAACCTGCTCCAGGTGCTGTTCGTGTCGATCCTGTTCGGCATCTCGCTCGCGATGATCGGGAACAAGGGCGCGCGGCTGCTCGATCTGCTCGAGGATGCCTCGGCCGCGTTCTTCAAGCTGGTCGGCATCGTGATGAAGGCGGCCCCCATCGGCGCGTTCGGCGCGATGGCCTTCACCATCGGCGAATATGGCATCGGCACCCTCGCCAATCTCGCCGCGCTGGTCGCGACCTTCTACCTTACCTCGCTGCTGTTCGTGCTGGTCGTGCTGGGTGCAGTGGCGCGGTTGTGCGGCTTTTCGATCCTGAAGCTCGTCGCCTATCTGCGCGCCGAACTGCTGCTGGTACTGGGCACCTCGTCCTCCGAAAGCGCCCTGCCCTCGCTGATCGAGAAGATGGAGCGCGCGGGCTGTCCGAAGACGGTCGTGGGCCTGGTCGTGCCGACCGGCTACAGCTTCAACCTCGACGGCACCAATATCTATATGACGCTGGCCGCGCTGTTCATCGCGCAGGCGTGCAATGTCGAGCTGTCGATCGGCGAGCAACTGCTGCTGCTGGGCGTCGCGATGATCTCGTCCAAGGGCGCGGCAGGCGTTACCGGAGCAGGCTTCATCACGCTGGCGGCAACGCTGTCGATCGTGCCCTCGGTGCCGGTCGCGGGCATGGCGCTGATCCTGGGGATCGACCGGTTCATGTCCGAATGCCGCAGCCTCACCAACTTCATCGGCAATGCGGTCGCGACCGTGGTGGTGTCGAAATGGGAAGGAAGGCTGGACAAGGAACAGTTCGACCTGGCGCTGGCCGACCGGTTGCCGCGTGTCGAGGATCTGCCCGAGGATGCGGTAGACCCCTGAGGGTCCTCAACCCCTGAGGCTCAGGCTTTCTCTTCGTCGAGCAACGCGGCAGGCGACAGGCCGATGCGCCGCATCTGGCGCAGTACCGGCGGCCAGACATGCTGGAGAAAATCCTCGCGCTCCATCGCGCGCAGCTTGTCGACGGCCCCTGCGGCGACATACATGCCCACCCCGCGCTGGACCTCGACCAGTCCCTGGTCCTGGAACATCTGGTACGCCTTGGCGACCGTGAGCGGATTGGCCTGTTGCTCGGCAGCGAACGCCCGAACCGAAGGCAGCATATCGCCTTCCGCGTATACACCGTCGAGAATCGAGGCGGCGATGATGTCGCGGAGCTTCAGGTAAACGGGTTTGGAGTTGTCTGCCATCACTGCTTCACTGCCATAATACAGCGTGGCAGGTCAAGTGGATTCAATGCGGGGCTTTTTGCGCAGCAATCGTAGGGGTTATCCCTGGTCGGGTGGCAGTCCGCCATAGGCAGTGATCGCCTCGAAGATCGCGGTCAGCGCTTTGCGCTCATCACGCGAAATCTCGGGCCGCCAGATTTCGAACAGCAGGATGATCCGCGTCGCCTGACCCCGGTTCCACGCCTCGTGCTCGATGCTGTCGTCGAAGATCAGCAGCCTGCCCTGCTGCCAGGTCCGCGTCTCGTTGCCGACGCGGATCGCGCAATCGGCATTGGTGATCAGCGGCAGGTGACAGATCAGCCGGGTGTTGAGCATGCCATTGTGCGGACGGATATGCGTGCCCGGGCGCAGCAGCGAATAGAGCGCCATGGGCGAGCGCGCGGCAATCACCGGCATCGGCGCCGTCGCGAGCGCAGCCATGGTCACCGGCGCCTGGGCGGCATGGTCGGGGACGGGCACGCCATTTTCCCACAGATAATGCGCGCCCCAACTGGGGTCGTCGCGCAAGGGATTGGCTGCGGCGGGCCGGTCGGGACGGGTCTGGACATAGGGGCTGAAATCGCCCGGCTGCCGTTCGAGCAGCGCTTCGAGCTCCGCGCGCATGGAGTCCGCCTGGGCTTCGAAGCCAGCCGCCCAGTCGAATTCGGCCGCCTCGTAGAATTGCCGCTGCGGCAGGCCGGGAAAATAGAAGCTGGTCGGCTCCTGCACATAGACCTGCCTGCGCCCCAGCAGCAGATCGAGCGCCATGTCGACACGCGGTGATACGGAACCCGGGGCAATGCCCTTGCCTGCCAGCTGGTCGGCCAGGAACGCGGCATATTCGCCTTGCGCCTGTTGCAGATATTGCTGGCCCTGTTGCAGCAGCGGGATCATCGCCTGTGGCACCTGATCGGGCGCGTGATCGGCCACCGCCAGCGCCGTGGTGTAGAAGGACGAAGCCGCCCGCGAATCGCCAAGCGCCGCTTTGTGTCCCGCCATCAGCAGCAGACCGCCCAGATGGCGCGGCTCTTCTGCCAGAAGCCGGACCAGCGCATCGCCCTGGCCGGCGGCGTCACCCGCCATCTGGCAGGCCTGGGCCAGCAGGAACCAGGGCGGCACCTCGCCCGGGGGCGGATCGTTGACGACATTGGTCAGCAGATCGCGCGCGCGTGTCGCATCGCCGCTGCGCAGCGCGGTTATGGCCTGCTGGATGATAATGCTGGCGTGCTGGCGATCCATCATCCGTGTCTAGCCAGCGACGAACCGAATGACCAGCGGATGCTTCGCGTCAGACTCCGGCGACAGCGTCACCGACATTGATGCGCTGGCCGTTGGTGATGATGACAACATCGCCCAGCTTCACCTGTTCGAACAGCAGTTTGGCAAAGGCGGTCGGCACGCCGATGCAGCCGCGTGTGCCATAGCCCCATTCGACATCGCTGCCATGGATCGCGACACCATCGTTGGTCAGCCGCATCATGTATGGCATCGGCGCATCATACAGGTTGGAAACGTGATCGGCATCCTTCTGGGTGATCGGGAAGGCCCCGAGCGGTGTCGGCTTTTCCGGGGTACCGTAAAGGATCACCGCGACGCCGATCTCGTGCCCGTCGCGGAACACCGAAAGCGTCTGCGCGGCGAGGTCCACGGTGATCAGCAGCGGGCCGGTCGCAGGAGCGTTGCTTTCGTCCCAGTAATAATTGCCGTGCCCCAGCGGGCCATCGATCGTCATCACGCTCTTGATCGCATAGCCCGCCTGCTCGGGCGTCGTGATGGCGGGATCGGCCTTGGCCAGCACGGGCGTGGCCGCCTCAGCCGCCTGTGCCTGCGTACCGGGCAGCGCCGCCCTGGCGACCGGCTGCATTGCGGCATCGCCGGGCGCGCTGGTGATCATGGCTCCCACGAGCGCACCGATACCGACCAGCATGCCGCCGCCTGCCACCTGCCGTGCCTTGGGCCATTTCATGGTTCGCTGCTCCCGTCGTGCAATGCGTTAACGCCACCTCAATGCGGCCTTTACGAGATGCTAACCAAATGGCTGCCGAATCGCCAGCGCCGCGATGGCCCCGTCCCCCGGCGGGACGGTGACAGCTCGCCGGGTTAAGCGATAAGGTTACCGGCACCGCGGCGCGCGCGGGCGGCACTTATGGGTTGCCAATCGAGGGCCATGCGCCTATATGGCAACCCATCCCGACATGGTTGCTGAAACTTGACGGGCCGGCGCCTCGCGGGGCCGGCACGAACGAGCCGTTGCTGCCCTGCCGACAGACCATTTTATCAGAAAGCCTATCTTGACCGATCTTGCCGCCGTCGCTGCCCTTGTCGAACCCGAAGCCCAGGCGCTCGGTTTCGATCTGGTGCGCGTCCATCTGTTCGGCGCGGGCGATGACCGTACGCTGCAGATCATGGCCGAACGGCCCGAGACCGGCCAGCTCAACATCGACGATTGCGCCAGCCTGTCGCGCCGGATTTCGGACGTGTTCGATGCGCTGGAAGAAGCCGGCAAGGACCCGGTGCCAGGTGCCTATCGACTGGAAGTCAGCTCGCCCGGCATCGATCGTCCGCTCACCCGGCTCAAGGATTACGGCAACTGGCTGGGCCATGAAGCACGGCTGGTGCTCGCCGAAGCCGCACAGGGCCGCAAGCAGCTGACCGGCGAGCTGCTTTCGCTCGAGGGCGAGATGATCTCGGTCAACGACAAGAAGGTCGGCCATGTCACCGTGCCCTTCGGCCAGGTGCTCAGCGCGAAGCTGATGCTGACCAACAAGCTGATTGCCGCCACCCGCCCGCTCGACACCAGCGGTGTGGACGATATCGAAGAAATCGACGAAAACGCAGATCTCGAAGAACAGGAAGACTGATCATGGCCAGCGCCATTTCTGCCAACAAGGCTGAACTTCTCGCCATCGCCAACTCGGTGGCGACCGAAAAGATGATCGACAAGGCCATCGTGCTCGAAGCGATGGAAGAGGCGATCCAGCGCGCGGCGCGGGCCCGCTATGGCGCGGAAAACGACATCCGTGCCAAGCTCGATCCGGTCAGCGGCGACCTGCGCCTGTGGCGCGTCGTCGAGGTGGTCGAGACGGTCGAGGACTATTTCAAGCAGGTCGATGTCAAGCAGGCACAGAAGCTGCAAAAGGGCGCGGTCGTCGGCGACTTCATCGTCGACCCTCTCCCCGCTGTGGACCTGGGCCGCATCGACGCGCAGGCCGCCAAGCAGGTGATCTTCCAGAAGGTCCGCGATGCCGAGCGCGAGCGTCAGTTTGACGAGTTCAAGGATCGCGTCGGCGAGATCATCACCGGCGTCGTCAAGTCGGTCGAATTCGGCCATGTCATCGTCAATCTGGGCCGCGCCGAAGGCGTGATCCGCCGCGAACAGCAGATTCCGCGCGAAGTCGCCCGCGTCGGCGACCGCATCCGCGCGATCATCCTCAACGTCCGCCGCGAGAACCGTGGCCCGCAGATCTTCCTCAGCCGCGCGCATCCCGATTTCATGCGCAAGCTGTTCGAGCTGGAAGTGCCGGAAATCTACGACGGCATCATCCAGATCAAGGCCGCTGCGCGCGATCCGGGCAGCCGCGCCAAGATCGGCGTGATCAGCTATGACAGCTCGATCGATCCGGTCGGCGCATGCGTCGGCATGAAGGGCAGCCGCGTGCAGGCCGTCGTCCAGGAAATGCAGGGCGAGAAGATCGACATCATCCCCTGGTCGGAAGACACCGCGACCTTCGTCGTCAACGCGCTGCAGCCGGCCACGGTCAGCCGCGTGGTGATCGATGAGGAAGAGAGCCGCATCGAGGTCGTCGTTCCCGACGATCAGCTGTCGCTCGCCATCGGCCGTCGCGGCCAGAACGTGCGTCTGGCCAGCCAGCTCACCGGTTCTGCCATCGACATCATGACCGAGGCGGAATCGAGCGAGAAGCGCCAGAAGGAATTTACCGAGCGTTCGGAAATGTTCCAGAACGAACTCGATGTCGACGAAACGCTGTCGCAGCTGCTGGTCGCCGAAGGCTTCAGCGAGCTCGAGGAAGTCGCCTATGTCTCGCCCGACGAGCTTTCGAGCATCGAGGGCTTTGACGAGGAACTGGCCGAAGAGCTGCAGAGCCGCGCGCAGGAAGCGCTCGAGCGCCGCGAAGAGGCCTCGCGCGAGGAACGCCGCGCTCTGGGCGTCGAGGATGCGCTGGCCGAGCTGCCGCACCTCACCGAAGCCATGCTGGTGACCCTGGGCAAGGCGGGCATCAAGACGCTCGACGATCTGGCCGATCTCGCCACCGACGAGCTGATCGCCAAAAAGCGCACCGAGCAGCGTCGCCGCGACAACTCGGCGCCCGCCAACAAGCGGCCCGAGGACAAGGGCGGCGTGCTTGCCACCTATGGCCTGACCGAAGAGCAGGGCAACGAGATCATCATGGCCGCACGCGCGCACTGGTTCGAGGACGAGGATGCGAGTGCAGACGGGGAGGACGCGCATGCGGAAACTTCCCAATGACACGGCCGGTGATCTTCTAACCGACGACGCCACCGACATTTCCGCCGACAAGGCGGATGGCCCGATCCGCCGCTGTATCCTCAGCGGCGAACGGGCGGAGCGTGGCGCGCTGATCCGGCTGGCAATCAGCCCCGAGGGCCAGGTCGCTCCCGATGTGCGTGCGCGTGCCCCCGGGCGCGGCGCGTGGATCGGCGTGACCCGGCCCGAGCTGGAAGAGGCCATCGCCAAGGGCCGGATGAAGGCGGCGCTCGCGCGTGCTTTCAAGACCGGGCCCATCGCCGTGCCCGACGATCTTCCTGCCATGATCGAGGAAGCGCTCACCCGCGCCCTGCTCGACCGGCTGGGGCTGGAATCGCGCTCGGGCACGCTGCTGACCGGATCGGATCGCATCGCCGAGGCGGCGCGGCGCGGCAAGGTGTGGCTGCTGCTGCATTCGAGCGACAGCTCGCCCGACGGCAATGCCAAGCTCGACCAGGCCTGGCGCGTGGGCAGCGATGCCGAAGGCAGCGGCCAGCGCGGAACCGTATTGCCTGTAGACCGCACCCGCCTGTCTGTGGCATTGGGGCGCGACAACGCGGTCCATGTGGCGCTGACCGATCAGCGCGCCGCCGCCCGCATTGACCAGTTTCTTGGCCGATTGCTGCATTTCAAAGGGGAGGGGGCCGTGCCCGGCCCCGGCGAGCCAGTCTAGCCCGCTCTGGCGTGCGCGGACATGCCCCGTGCGGACCGGCGATGCCTGATGCATCGCCCGATATGAGAATTTATTGAGGATTGAGTCTGTTCGATGAGTGAAGATACCGAAAACAAGCCGACACTGGGTCGCAAGCCGCTGGGGCTGAAGCGTTCTGTCGAGGCTGGCGAAGTCAAGCAGACGTTCAGCCATGGTCGCACCAACAAGGTCGTGGTCGAGGTCAAGCGCCGCAAGCTGGTCGGCAAGCCGGGCGAGGCGCCTGCTGCCGCGCCTGCCCCCGCGCCCGCTCCGGCGCCCACCCCTGCCCCGGCCGCAGCTCCGCCGCCGCCGCCGCGCCCGCAGCAGCCGGTTTCGGCGCTGAGCCGCCGCGAGTTGCAGGAAAAGCTGCTGCGCGAGGCCGAGGAAGCACGTCTGGCATCGCTCGAGGAAGCGCGTCGGCGCGAGACCGAGGAGCGTCAGCGTGCCGCCGAGGAAGCGCGCCGCAAGGCCGAGGAAGCGCGCAAGGCTGCGGCTGAACCCGCGCCCGCGCCTGCCGAAACACCCGCGCCTGCGGCCGAGACGCAGCAGGTGCCTGCGGCCGAGCCGGTCGAAGCCAAGACCGAGGCCGCGCCTGCCGCCAAGGACGCGGCCAAGCCTGCCAACGAAGAAACGCGTGCGGCCCCGCCGCCGCGCCGGTTCACGCCGGTGGCCCCTGCCCCGCGCCCCGAAATCAAGCCCAAAAAGCCGGCCAGCACCAAGGTGGTCGACAACCGTCGCCAGGCGGGCAAGCTCACCGTCAGCAAGGCATTGAACGAAGGCGATGGCGGTGCACGGGCCCGCAGCCTCGCCGCGCTCAAGCGTGCGCGTGAAAAGGAGCGCCGTCTGCACATGGGCGGCCAGAGCCGCGATGCGCAGCCCAAGCAGGTGCGCGACGTCGTCGTGCCCGAAGCAATCACCGTCCAGGAACTCGCCAACCGCATGGCGGAAAAGGGCGCGGACCTGGTCAAGTCGCTGTTCAAGATGGGCATGATGGTCACCGTCAACCAGACGATCGACCAGGATACCGCCGAACTGCTGGTCGAGGAATTCGGTCACAAGATCACCCGCGTGTCCGATTCCGATGTGGAAATCGATCACGAGGCGGATGTCGATGCGGCCGAAACGCTGAAACCCCGTGCGCCGGTGGTCACCATCATGGGCCATGTCGACCATGGCAAGACCAGCCTGCTCGATGCGCTGCGCGGCACCGATGTGGTGGCGGGCGAAGCCGGCGGCATCACCCAGCATATCGGCGCCTATCAGGTGCAGGTGAAGTCGGGCGACAAGATCACCTTCCTCGACACGCCGGGCCACGCCGCCTTTACCGAAATGCGCGCGCGCGGGGCCAACGTCACCGATATCGTCATCCTGGTGGTGGCGGCCGATGACGGCCTGATGCCGCAGACGATCGAGGCAATCAACCACACCAAGGCCGCGGGCGTGCCGATGATCGTGGCGATCAACAAGGTCGACAAGGACAGCGCCAACCCGCAGAAGATCCGCGAGCGCCTGCTCGAGCACGAGGTCATCGTGGAAGCCATGTCCGGCGACGTGCAGGACGTGGAAGTTTCCGCGCTCAAGAAGATCAACCTCGACGAACTGGTCGACAAGATCCTGCTCCAGGCTGAACTGCTCGAGCTCAAGGCCAATCCCGATCGTGCCGCCGAGGCCGTGGTGGTCGAAGCCAAGCTCGACAAGGGTCGCGGCCCTGTCGCCACCGTGCTGGTGCAGCGCGGCACGCTCAAGCGCGGCGACGTGTTCGTCGTCGGCGAACAGTCGGGCAAGGTGCGCGCGCTGATCAACGACAAGGGCAAGCAGGTCAACGAGGCCGGCCCGTCGATCCCGGTCGAGGTGCTGGGCCTGACCGGCGTGCCGTCGGCAGGCGACAAGCTGACCGTGGTCGAGAACGAGCAGCGTGCCCGCGAAGTCGCAGACTATCGCCGCCAGAAGGCCTTGGAAAAGCGCACGACCATGGCGCCTGCGAGCATCGACACGATGTTCTCGGCACTCTCGGCCAACCGCGCCAAGGAATATCCGGTGCTGGTCAAGGGCGACGTGCAGGGTTCGGTGGAAGCCATTGTCGGATCGCTCAACAAGATCTCGACCGACGACATCAAGGCCCGCGTGCTGCACTCGGGCGTGGGTGCGATCACCGAATCCGACGTGACCTTGGCCAAGGCCTCGAACGCGCCGATCATCGGCTTCAACGTCCGCGCCAATGCCCAGGCGCGCGCGCTGGCCGAACGCGACGGCGTGCGCTTCAAATATTTCGACATCATCTATGACCTGCTCGACGACATCAAGGGCGAGATGGCGGGCGTGCTGGGTCCGGAGCGGATCGAGACCGTGGTCGGCCGTGCGGAGATCAAGGAGATCTTCCCGGCAGGCAAGAAGGACAAGGCAGCGGGTCTGCTGGTCACCGACGGCTTTATCCGCAAGGGCCTGTATGCGCGCATCACCCGCGACGACGTTATCGTCAGCAAGACGAGCATCGCCTCGCTGCGCCGCTTCAAGGACGACGTGGCCGAAGTCCGTGCGGGTCTGGAATGCGGCGTCGTGCTGCAGGATACGAACGACATCAAGCCGGGCGATATCCTGGAGACGTTCGACGTCGAGATGCGCGATCGCACGCTGTAAGGCATGATCCCCGCCGCCCGGCAACGGTCGGCGGGGTATCGTGAAGGAAACGATCATGGCCAGGCATAACGATACGAGCCCGGAAGGGCGTTCGGTGCGCGTGCTGCGCGTCGGCGAGCAGGTACGCCATGTGCTGTCCGAACTGCTGACGCGCGGCGAGGTGCATGACGATGTGCTGAGCAGCACCACCGTATCGGTCACCGAAGTGCGCATGTCGCCCGACCTGCGCCACGCAACCGTGTTCGTGAAGCCGCTGCTGGGCAGGCAAGAGGACGTGGTGCTCAAGGCGCTGCGCACCAACACCGCCTATTTCCAGCGCGAGGTCGCGCAGCGCGTGCGGATGAAATATGCCGCCAAGCTTAAATGGCTCGCCGATGACAGCTTCGACACCGGCAGCCATATCGACCGGCTGCTGAGCGACCCCAAAGTGGCGCAGGACCTGGGCGGAGAAGACGAGGCGGACCGCAGCGACGATTGACGTCTTACCGGGTAAGACGTATGTTGGCGCAATGAACGACGTCACACGCCTTTCCGCCAAGGGACAGATCGTCATCCCCAAGGATGTTCGCGATCGCCTGGGCTGGGCACAGGGTCGGGACCTCGAGGTGATCCCGATGGGCGACGGTGTCATGCTCCGCCCCGTGGCGCGCACCAAGCGGCTCTCCATTGAGGAAGCCACACACGAACTTCGGCAGCTGTACCGGCATGAGGGGCCCCCGATACCGATCGAAAGATTGAGCTGGTCACCGGATGTCGACGATCCGGACATGGACGCCGTTGCTGGCCGATAATCGCGTGCGGGCCGTCGATACAAACATTCTGGCGCGATGGCTGCTTGGTGATGATCCTGCGCAATCCTCGCTTGCGATCCAAATTCTTCGTGAACCGGCTTACGTCTCGCTGACAGTGCTCACCGAACTCGGCTGGGTCCTGGAAAAGGCTCTGAAAATCCCGAGGCCCATCGTCGCCAGTATGCTGCACAAAGTCGTTGAAGTCGAACATGTGCAGGTGGAACAGGGCAACTCGGTCTTATGGGCGATAGACCGATTTCTTCAAGGCGCGGATTGGGCCGACATGATGCACATCGTTGCCGCAACCGGCGCAGCCCCGGTTTTCGCGACCTTTGACAAAGCCATTGCTCGCAAGGCTGGAGGCGAAAGCCCGGTTCCGGTTGAAACTCTTGGAAGCCTCCCCTGATGGCCAAGCTCTATTTCTACTACGCCTCGATGAACGCGGGCACATCCTCCACGCTGCTCCAGGCGGCGTTCAACTATGCCGAGCGGGGGATGCGCGCGATGCTGTGGACCGCGGCGTTCGACGATCGCTATGGCGCGGGGCAGATCACCTCGCGCATCGGCCTCAAGGCGCCCGCGCATCTGTTCGAGCCGGAGACCGACATCTTCGCGGCGGTGGCGCTGGACCTTGCCTCGGCCCCGCTCGATTGCGTGCTGATCGACGAGGCGCAATTCCTCACCAAGGCGCAGGTCTTCCAGTGCGCACGCATCTGCGACGAGCTCAGGATTCCGGTGCTCTGCTATGGCCTGCGCACCGATTTCCAGGCCGAGCTCTTTCCCGGCAGCGCCCAGTTGCTCGCCATCGCCGATCATCTGGTTGAGCTGAAAGCCGTGTGCGAATGCGGCGCCAAGGCGACGATGAACCTGCGGGTTGATGCAGCCGGCAACGCGGTGAAACAGGGCGCGCAGACCGAGATTGGCGGCAATGATCGCTATATTGCGCTGTGCCGCAAGCATTTCATGGCGCGGCTGGCATGAGCGGCCTTCGCACTATGCTGAGCGATGGCGACCTTCGGCTCGAGCCCCTGGCAGACCATCATGTCGAACCGCTGCGCGCCGCGTGCGCGCGCGATACCGAGATCTGGGATATCTACCCCATCTCGATGCTGGGCGAGCATTTCGATAAGGCGATGGAGGAGTTCCACGCCACCACCAGCTGGGTGCGCTTTGCCGTGCTATGGCACGATCAGGTGATCGGCATGTCGAGCTATATCGCGCCGGACGAACGCAACCACGTCGTGGAGATCGGCGGAACCTATATCGAGCCGTCGGCGCGGGGTGCTGCGGGCGTCAACACGCGGATGAAGCGGCTGATGATCAACCATGCCTTTGCGCAGGGTTTCACCCGCATCGAGTTCCGCGTCGATACCCGCAATCTGCGCAGCCAGTCGGCAGTGCGCAAGCTCGGCGCGGTGCTTGAAGGGACGCTGCGGCGCAACCGCATCACCTGGACCGGCTTTGTCCGCGACACCTGTGTCTTCGGATTGCTGCGCGAGGATTGGGAACGCAGCCAGGTCTGACGTCCCTGCCCTTCGCATTTGGCCATGGGGCGCAACGCTGCTAACGAGCAGCGGATGCACGGATGGATCATTCTCGACAAACCCTATGCCATGGGCTCGACCGACGCGGTGACCGCGGTCAAGCGCGCGTTCCGCCAGGGCGGGTTCGGCAAGGTCAAGGTCGGCCATGGCGGTACGCTCGACCCGCTCGCCACCGGCGTGCTGCCGATCGCGCTCGGCGAGGCGACCAAGCTGACCGGCCAGATGCTCAACGGCGACAAGACCTATGATTTCACGATCCGGTTCGGGGTGGAAACCGACACGCTGGATGTCGAGGGCAAGCCGGTGGCGGAAAGCGACGCGCGTCCGACGCTCGCCGAGATCGAGGCGGTGCTGCCGCGCTTCACCGGCCCGATCGAACAGGTGCCGCCGGCTTTCTCGGCGCTCAAGATCGATGGGAAACGGGCCTATGATCTGGCACGGTCGGGCGAGGATATAGAGCTGGCAAGCCGCAGCGTGACGGTGCATGCGTTGCTTGTCCGTCATCCTGAACTTGTTTCAGGATCCATCGCGCCCCAGCAGCCGAAGCCCCAAGACTATGGATGGACCCTGAAACAAGTTCAGGGTGACGAAATGGGGGCCGGTCGACAGCCGCTTGAAAGCATCACCCTCTCCGCCCATGTCTCCAAGGGCACCTATATCCGCAGCCTCGCCCGCGACATCGCGCAGGCGCTGGGCTCTGTCGGCCATGTGACGATGCTGCGCCGGACCCAGGCCGGACCGTTCGGGCTCGACCAGGCGATTTCGCTGGACAAACTGGATGAAATCCGCCAAGGCGCGGCCCCAGAAGACGTAATCTTGCCATTCGAGGCAGGGCTGGCCGACATCCCGGCTCTTGACCTCACTCCCGATCAGGCAAGGCGGCTCCGCATGGGGCAGGTCGTGACCGGGATTGCCGCACACGATGGGCGTTATTGGGCGCGGGGGAGCGATGATGCTCCGCTCGCACTGGTATCGCTTTCGGACCAGGAGGTCCGCGTGGTGCGGGGTTTCAACTTTGGATGATGTTCGAGGAATGAAGACATGACGATTACCGCAGAACGCAAGGAAGAAGTGATCAAGGAATATGCGCGCGAAGCCAACGACACCGGCTCGCCCGAGGTACAGGTTGCCATCCTGACCGAGCGCATCAACAACCTGACCGAGCACTTCAAGTCGCACCACAAGGATAACCACTCGCGTCGCGGTCTTCTGATGATGGTCAACAAGCGTCGCTCGCTGCTGGACTATCTCAAGAAGAAGGACGAAGCCCGCTATACCGACCTGATCGGCAAGCTGGGTCTCCGCAAGTAAGCATTCTCGAACGGCCCCCCAGCGGGGCCGTTCGTTTATCCGCGCCATGAAATTAAAGTGCGCGGTATCCAACGGCCCTTTCGCAATGAGGCGGATATGGGCCAGCCGGGGCAAGATATGGCCCCGAACCGCGCCAGGCCGGTCAGCCTGGCAATTGAAGAGGCCCCGGTCCGCAATAGGGCGCACCGGGTTCGACAAGGAAAATCCATGTTTGACGTAAAGACTGTAGAAATCGAGTGGGGCGGAAAGACCCTCAAGCTCGAAACGGGCCGTATTGCCCGTCAGGCGGACGGCGCTGTGCTGGCCACCTATGGCGAAACCGTGGTGCTGTGCGCCGTGACCGCCGCCAAGTCGGTGAAGGAAGGCCAGGACTTCTTCCCGCTGACCGTCCACTACCAGGAAAAATTCTCCGCAGCAGGCCGCATCCCCGGCGGCTTCTTCAAGCGTGAACGCGGCGCGACCGAAAAGGAAACGCTGACCAGCCGCCTGATCGACCGTCCCGTCCGCCCGCTGTTCCCCGAAGGTTTCTACAACGAAATCAACGTGATCGCGCAGGTGCTGTCGTTCGACGGCGAATCCGAGCCCGATATTGTCGCGATGGTTGCTGCCTCGGCTGCGCTCACCCTGTCGGGCGTGCCCTTTATGGGCCCGATCGGCGCGGCGCGCATCGGCTACAAGGACGGCGAATATCAGCTCAACCCGTCGATGGACGAGGTCAAGGAAGGCGAGCTCGATCTGGTCGTCGCCGCCACGCATGACGCGGTGATGATGGTCGAATCGGAAGCCAAGGAGCTGTCCGAAGAAGTGATGCTCGGCGCCGTCGAGTTCGCGCATGAGGCCTGCCGTCAGGTCACCGACGCGATCATCAAGCTCGCCGAACAGGCTGCCAAGGATCCGTGGGAAATGGCTCCGCAGGCCGATCTCTCGGCTGCCAAGCAGAAGCTGCGCGACCTCATTGGTGCGGACATTGCCGCGGCCTACAAGCTGACCGACAAGTCGGCCCGCTCGAACGCGCTCAACGAAGCGCGCGCCAAGGCGAAGGAAGCCTTTGCCGATGCGACGCCGCAGGACCAGATGGCTGCGCAGAAGCTGATGAAGAAGCTGGAAGCGGAAATCGTGCGCGGTGCCATCCTCAAGGACGGCAGCCGCATCGACGGCCGCACCACCACGCAGATCCGTCCGATCGAGGCGATGGTCGGCTTCCTGCCGCGCACGCACGGTTCGGCGCTGTTCACGCGCGGTGAAACCCAGTCGATCTGCACCACCACCTTGGGCACCAAGGACAGCGAGCAGATGATCGACGGCCTGACCGGCCTGTCGTACGAAAGCTTCATGCTGCACTATAACTTCCCGCCCTATTCGGTCGGTGAGGTGGGCCGCTTCGGCGCGCCGGGTCGCCGCGAAGTCGGCCATGGCAAGCTGGCATGGCGTGCGCTGCACCCCGTGCTGCCCAGCAAGGACGAGTTCCCCTATACCATCCGTGTGCTCTCCGACATTACCGAGTCCAACGGCTCGTCGTCGATGGCCACGGTGTGCGGCGGCTCGCTCTCGATGATGGACGCGGGCGTTCCGCTCAAGCGTCCGGTGTCGGGCATCGCCATGGGCCTGATCCTGGAAGGCAGCGAGTTCGCGGTTCTCTCCGACATCCTGGGTGACGAGGATCATCTGGGCGACATGGACTTCAAGGTCGCCGGCACGTCCGAAGGCATCACCACGATGCAGATGGACATCAAGATCGCCGGTATCACCCGCGAGATCATGGCGCAGGCGCTGGCGCAGGCCAAGGAAGGCCGCGCGCACATCCTGGGTGAAATGGCCAAGGCGCTGGGCGAAGTCCGCACCGAACTGTCGGCGCATGCGCCGCGCATCGAGACGATCCAGATCGACAAGTCGAAGATCCGCGAAGTCATCGGCACCGGCGGCAAGGTGATCCGCGAGATCGTCGCCGAAACCGGCGCGAAGGTGGACATCGACGACGAAGGCCTGATCAAGATCAGCTCGTCCGACCTCAGCCAGATCGAGGCTGCCAAGAAATGGATTCTGGGCATCGTCGAGGAAGCCGAAGTCGGCAAGATCTACAACGGCAAGGTCGTCAACCTGGTCGATTTCGGCGCGTTCGTGAACTTCATGGGCGGCAAGGACGGTCTGGTCCACGTTTCGGAAATCCGCAACGAGCGGGTCGAGAAGGTGGCCGATGTCCTGTCCGAAGGCCAGGAAGTGAAGGTCAAGGTGCTCGAGATCGACCCGCGCGGCAAGGTGCGCCTGTCGATGCGCGTTGTCGATCAGGAAACCGGTGAAGAGCTGGAAGACACCCGCCCTGCCCGCGAACCGCGCGAGCGCGGCGAGCGTGGCGATCGCGGCGACCGTCGCCCCCGTCGTGACGGCGATGGCGGACGTGGTCGCGGTGGTGACCGTGGCGGCGATCGCGGCGAACGTTCGGGCGGAGGCGGCCGCGGCCGTGGTCGTCCCGAGCGCTCGGAAGGCGGCGAAACCGGCGGCGACGCTGGTCTGCCCGACTTCATCACCGGCGAAAACTGAGACTAGCAGTTTGCTGCTGGCGTTGCGGGTTCATCCCGTGACGTGACAAAGACCGGCTGGAAGCTCCGCGCTTCCGGCCGGTTTTTTTTGGCTGAAGGGCGATTTGATAGGTTACCAAATTCTGGTATCTTAGTCGGATGTCGAAGAACACCTCCATCGCGCTCGGCGCGCCGTTTCAGGAATTTGCCCGCCGCAAGGTGGAATCGGGCGAATATGGCTCGACCAGCGAGGTCGTGCGCGAAGCGATGCGGCGGTTGATGGCCGATGAGTTGAGGCTCGAGGCCCTGCGCGCGGCGATTCAGGAGGGCATCGACAGTGGACCTGCCGAACCCTTCTCGTTCGACGAGTTCATCGCGGAGATGAAAGCACCCACAAAGGATGCCGACGCAGCATGAAGCGATGGCGGCTGACGCGAAAGGCGCGTACTGACCTCGCTGACATCTGGAACTATACCGCTGACCTCTGGGGCATCGCGCAAGCCGAACGCTATATCCGGCAGATCGAGATGGAACTGACCGCTGCCAGCCAGGGAAAAGCCTTGGCGCGACCGATCGATGCCTATTGGCGGGTGAAGTCCGGCCACCATTTCTGCATTTTCCGCAAGCTTCCCGACGGTGAAATCGAAGTCATCCGCATCCTGCACGAGCGGATGGATATCGACCGGCACCTTTGACACGACCCAGAAATGCTTCGGGGCAGGAACCGCTTACGGTGCCTGCCCCGAACAATGTCATCGCCAGATGGCCATCCAGCCGATCAATACACCCGCTTCTTGGGCTTGATATACTCGACCTCGTCGCTGAGCGTGTATTCGTGGACCGGGCGGTAATCGAGCGTCACCTTGCCGCCCTTGCCGCCCCAGCCTTCGAACCAGCTGACGGTGTGCTTCATGAAGTTCGCATCGTCGCGCTCGGGATAATCCTCGTGCATGTGCGCGCCGCGGCTTTCCTTGCGGTTGGCAGCGCTTTCGATGGTGCACACGGCCTGGCTGAGCAGGTTGTCGAGCTCGAGCGTCTCGATCAGGTCGGTGTTCCAGATCAGCGAGCGGTCGGTGACGTGGACGTCCTCCATCCGCTTGTTGACGGTCTGCATCAGCGCCGTGCCTTCGGACAGCAGCTGGGTATCGCGGAACACGGCCGCATGCTTCTGCATCGTCTTCTGCATCTCCATGCGAATCTGCGCAGTGGGGGATCCGCCCTTGGCGTTGCGGAAATGGTCGAGACGCGACAGCGCCAGGTCCGCCGCATCCTTGGGCAGCGCCTTGTGCGGGCTGCCGGGCTTGATCGTGTCGCGCAGGTGATGTCCGGTCGCGCGGCCGAACACCACGAGGTCGATCAGCGAGTTCGAGCCCAGACGGTTGGCGCCATGCACCGAGACGCAGGCAGCCTCGCCCACGGCGTAAAGGCCGGGGACCACGGTGTCCGGGTTGCCGTCCTTGATGGTGACGACCTGGCCGTGATAATTGCAGGGAATGCCGCCCATATTGTAGTGCACGGTCGGCACCACCGGCAGCGGCTGGCGCGTCAGATCGACGCCCGCGAAGATCTTGCCCGTCTCGGTAATGCCCGGTAGGCGTTCGGCCAGCACCTTCTCGTCGATATGGTCGAGATGCAGGTAGATATGGTCGTTTTCCTTGCCGACGCCGCGGCCTTCGCGGATTTCGGCGGCCATCGAGCGGCTGACGACGTCGCGGCTCGCCAGGTCCTTGGCGGACGGCGCATAGCGCTCCATGAAGCGCTCGCCTTCGGAATTGGTCAGGTAACCGCCCTCGCCGCGCGCGCCTTCGGTGATCAGCACGCCCGCGCCATAGATGCCGGTCGGGTGGAACTGCACGAATTCCATGTCCTGCAGCGGAAGCCCTGCGCGCAGCACCATCGCGCCGCCGTCACCCGTGCAGGTGTGCGCCGAGGTCGCCGAGAAATAGCAGCGGCCCGATCCGCCCGTCGCCAGCACCACGGCATGGCTGCGGAAGCGGTGGATGGAGCCATCCTCCATGCACAGCGCGATCACGCCCCGGCATACGCCGTCTTCCATGATCAGGTCGATGGCGAAATATTCGATGAAGAAATCCGAATCGTACTTCAGCGACTGCTGGTACAGCGCGTGCAGCATGGCATGACCGGTGCGGTCGGCGGCGGCGCAGGTGCGCTGCACCGGCGGGCCTTCGCCCATGTTCTGCATGTGCCCGCCGAACGGACGCTGATAGATGGTACCATTGTCGTTGCGGCTGAACGGCACACCGGCATGCTCGAGCTCGTAGACGGCAGCGGGTGCCTCGCGCACCATATATTCGATCGCATCCTGGTCGCCGAGCCAGTCCGATCCCTTGACGGTATCGTACATGTGCCACGACCAGTGGTCGGGCGAATTGTTGCCCAGGCTTGCCGCAATGCCGCCCTGCGCCGCCACGGTATGGCTGCGGGTCGGGAACACCTTGGTGATGCACGCGGTCTTCAGCCCCGCTTCGGCGCTGCCCATGGTGGCGCGCAGGCCCGATCCGCCCGCGCCGACGACAACCGTGTCGTACACATGGTCGATGATCTTATAGGCTTCGGTCATCAGCTGGCAGCTCCGGCAAATGCAATGCGCGCAACGGCGAAAATGCCGAGGGCGGCCCCGGCAACGGCGTAGAAGTTGAGCAGCAGGATCACGCCGAACTTGGTGCCATGGTCATGCACATAGTCCTCGACGATGACCTGCAGGCCCAGGCGCAGGTGATAGAAAACGGTGACGATCAGCAGGATCATCGCGGTCGCGGGCAGCGGCGCAGAGAGCCAGGCGGTGACCGTCGCATGATCGAGCGCAGGCAGGCTGACCAGCGAGGCGATGAACCACAGCATCAGGATGAGATTGCTGACCGCGGTGACCCGCGCCATCACCCAGTGATGCGTTCCCGTTTTGGCGGACCCCAGCCCGCGAACCTTGCCAATTCTGGTGCCACTTCCCATGGTCGACTCCTTGCGCGCAGGCCCCATAGCCCGCCACGCCGCACAGATAATTCAAAAGATCAGGCGAAAAAGATGATCGCCCACAAAAACGCCGTCAGCACGATCGACAGCACCGGCAGCAGCGCCGACCAGCGGTTGTTGTTGTCAACCTCATAGCCCGCGCCGATATCGAGCACAAAATGGCGGAGGCCCGAGAGCATGTGCTGGAAGAAGGCCCAGGACAGGCCGACCATCAGCAGATAGCCGATGGGGCTGGTGGCCCAGCCGACATACCAGGCATAGGCCTCGGGTCCGCTGGCAAGCGCCATCAGCCAGCCGATGAGCAGAATCCCGCCGATCACGGCCATGCCGTCGCCCGTTGCGCGATGGAGGATCGAGACCAGCATGGCCGGGCCCCAACGCCAGATGGAAAGGTGCGGCGACAGCGGCCTGCCCGATGGTTTTGCCATGGTCTCCCCCGTTTAAACGTTCGTGTTCATAAGCGAATTTGCGTCCCGCGCCTGTTTAGCCGATTGCCCACATGATGCAATTGCTGATTGTGCGCGCTCCATTGCAGGCCCGGCATCGGCCTGCGCAGCAATGCAGCTCGAGCGGGCGCAGCAATAACCCGGCGTTAACCATGTGCGCATATGCCGATTGCTCAATCATCCAGCTTGGCAAGAGGACGGCATGGCAGACCACAGCAAGGACACGAAGGGTAGTGCCAGTATCAAGGCACTTTACCAGTCCGTGGCTCACGAGCTTTCGATCAGTCGCAGGCTGGCGGCCTTTGACGCTGCCGGCGACCTGCCTCGCCTCGCGCGCCAGGCGCTGGAACTGCTGAAGCAGGACCAGGACGCCATTGCCCAGTGCTTCTGGGATCATTTCAGTTCTATTGCCGAGCTCGCCAGCAAGACCGATGACATCGAGAAGCTGAAGCATCAGAATATCGAGGCCAGCCGACGCTACACCCACGAGAAAATGGCCAATCTCGATGGTCAACTCTGGGTGGAAATGGCCTTCAGCCACGCCCTGTTCGCCCAGAAACTGGGAGTCCCGATGTGGCAGCTGCTGGCTGCCAATGCGCACACGCACGACTTTGCCGTGAGCAAGATGCGCGAGAAGCTTCCCAATGACGTGGATCGGTATCAGCAGTTGGCGCGCGCCACGGCCCAGGTCATGGTGATCGAGGCCGAGATCATGGCGTTTGCCATCAACACCATGACCCAGCAGGACGCCCAGAAGGTGCGGATCGCGCAGACCGCCAGCTTCAAGCAGACGGTTGATGGCGAGTTGCAACAGGCATCGCATCTGGGCAGCGGCCTGAAGAATCAGGTCGTCAACGCATCCGAAGCCGCACGCCAGATGCTGGGCCGCTCGTCCGAGGTCGCCGCCGCCGCCGAACAATCCGCCATCGCCATGCGCGAGGCGGCGCAGACGGCTGCCGGCCTGATCCGTGCGATCGAGGAAGCCCGCAGCGAGGTCGAGGTCGCGGCCGATGTCGCCGAACGCGCCTCGCGCGAAGCGGGTCACGCCGTGGCCAGCACGCAGACGCTCTCGACCCATGCCGAATCGATCGAATCGATCCTCAGCCTGATCCGCGACATTGCGGGACAGACGAACCTGCTCGCACTGAACGCCACGATCGAGGCGGCGCGCGCGGGCGATGCCGGACGCGGCTTTGCCGTGGTCGCGCAGGAGGTGAAAAGCCTCGCCAATCAGACCGCGCGCGCGACCGACGATATTGCGCACAAGATCACCGCGATCCAGCAGGCCACGCGCGACACGGTCGCCTCGAACGATTCGGTGCGCGCCACGGTCAGCGAGGTGCAGTCGAGCGCCGACCGCATCCGCGAGGCGATGGAAATCCAGGCGCAGACCGTGACGATCATCACCGCTGCGGTCGACGAGACTGCGCTTGCGGCCGATTCGATGTCGAACACCATCGGCACGATCCGCATCGACACCGAAAGCCTGGCGAGCGAGATGGACAAGGTCGGTGCCGGGTTCAGCCATCTGCAGAACCAGCTGGTCGAACTGCGCAACCGATCGGATCGCTTCGCGGTCGAGATCGGCTTGGCCAAGAGCGCCTGACGCCGCCAAATCGCGTTGCAGCGATGGACCGCACCGCAGCGCGGCGATATGCTGACGCGCATGATCAGCGTCGAACAGAATATTCTCGTCACCGGCTCCAGCCGCGGCATCGGCCGCGCGATTGCCGACCTGCTCCACGAAGCCGGCCATCGGGTGGTCGGCCATGCGAGCCGTCCTTTCCCCGATGACAGCCCCGATGCGCCAGAATGGGACGTGGTCGCGGCCGATTTCGGCGATTTTCGCGGGCCCGACCTGCTCTGGCAGGAAGCGATCGATCTTCTCGACGGCCGCATCGACGTGCTGATCAACAATGCCGGCATCTTTGTCGCCAATCCGATCGAACGGGGCGATGCCGAATGGCTCGCCGCCTGGGACGAGACGATGACGATCAACCTCACCGCGAGCGCGCAACTGTGCCGCTTTGCCGTGCAGCATTTTCTCGACCACGCCAATGAGGGGCGCATCGTCAACATCGCCAGCCGCGCCGCCTATCGCGGCGACAGCCCGGCGCACTGGCATTATGCCGCGTCCAAGGGCGGCATGGTGGCGATGACCAAATCGATCGCGCGCGCCTATGCGGGCCATGGCATCTATGCCTTTGCCATCTGCCCCGGTTTCACCATGACCGGCATGGCGGAAGATTATCTGGCGAGCCGCGGCGGCGACAAGCTGCTCGCCGACATCCCGCTGGGCCGCGTCGCCATGCCCGACGAGGTCGCCACCATGGCCAGCTTCTGCGCCATCGACGCGCCGCCCTCAATGACCGGCGCCGTGCTCGACGTGAACGGAGCGAGCTACGTGCGCTAGGGGGTGGTCGAGAGGTTCGTCATCCTGAACTTGTTTCAGGATCCATCGTGCCCCGCACACCAAGGCCCAATCCGGCGAAATGGACCCTGAAACAAGTTCAGGGTGACGGATGGGATAAGTGGGGCAAGCACTGGCCAACATCCCGGCATCGCTTTATGGCCCCAGCAAACCCGAGGCACGAGGACCCCCGCATTGGACAACTGGAAAGTCACCATCCCCTGCACGCTCGCCGAGGCGCAGGCCGTGACCGAGGACATGACGCTCGACGACAGTACCTTCGGCAGCCCAAGCCTGGTGGCGAGCGAGGTCGATGCCTATGCCGATCCGCAGCTGCCCGGCAGCTGGGCGCTGCATGCCTATTTCACCGATGAACCCCAGGCTGAGTGGATCGAGACGCTGCGCGGCCTCGTCCCCAGCGCGGCGGGCGTGGCACTGAGCGCGGAATTGCTGCCCGACGAGGACTGGGTGACGCTGAGCCAGACCGGGCTCGCGCCGATCCGCGCCGGGCGCTTTCATGTCCATACGCCCGAAATGCCTGCGTCCGACGAACCGGGCGTGCGCAGTTTCGAGATTCCCGCGAGCCTCGCCTTCGGCACCGGGCACCACAACACCACGCGCGGCTGCCTGATGATGCTCGATTCGATGCAGGCCGCCGGGCTGCGTGTCACCAACCATATCGATATAGGCACGGGCACGGGGTTGCTCGCTTTTGCCGCGATGCACCTGTGGCCCGAGGCGCGCGCGATCGCGAGCGATATCGACCCGGTCTGCGGGCCTGCGGTCGAACATAATGCAGCGACCAACGGCCTTGCGATCGGCGACCAGCCCGGCGCACTGGCCATGGTGATTGCCGAGGGGCTGGAGGATACGCAGCTTCAGGCCCGCGCGCCTTATGATCTGGTGATCGCCAATATCCTTGCCGGACCGCTGATCGATCTCGCTCCCGATGTCGCGACGGTCACCGCGCCCGGGGGCCATGCGGTGCTGTCCGGCCTGCTCTGCACTCAGGCGGAAGCGGTGGCGGACGCCTATCGCGAACAGGGCTTTGCACTGGAAGGGCGACTGGACCTCGGCGACTGGACGGTATTGCGGCTGTGCAAGTCCGGCGGAGCCTGACTTACAGCCCCCTGGAGCCAAGGCCGTTCTCCGGCGAAAGCCGGAAGGCGGGGCTCGCATCCTCTTTCTTTTGCCCCACTCCGTCACCCCCGCGCAAGCGGGGGTCCCGCTTCTTCTCCAGGGTTGAGCGCAAGCGGGATTCCCGCGTTCGCGGGAATGACGGGGTGCAATGAAACTCGCCCGCACCCTGTTCGCCTGGCTGGCCCTGCTCCTGGGCCTCGTCTTTGCCGCGGGCGAGATCGGCGGCCTGTGGGGCACCAACACCGACTGGCGCGCGCCCGACAACGGCGTGACCATCTATGTCGAGACCAACGGCTTCCACACCGGCTTCATCCTGCCCGCCCGCGCCGAGGGGATCGACTGGCACCGCATCTTCCCGCCGACCGACCTTGGCGACAGCCGCTATCACGCCACCGGCGCGACCGATCACGTCGCGATCGGCTGGGGCGAGCGCGATTTCTATCTGAACACACCGGACTGGCGACAACTCGACCCCATGACGATGGCGCGTGCAGCGATCGGCAGCGACGCTACGCTGATCCACGTCTATCACATGAACCGCCCGCAAGAGGGCCGCTATGCCCGCAGGCTGGTGATCAGCCATGCCGCCTATCGCAGACTTGCCGACCGATTGATGCAGGACATCGCCTTTCCCGAGCGCGGCCCGCTCAAACCCATCCCCGGCTATGGCGGCGACGATGTGTTCTACGCAGCAACCGGGCGATATTCGCTCATTCATAGCTGCAACGCCTGGACCGGCGACCATCTTCGCGCCATCGGCGTGCGGATCGGCGCCTGGACCCCGGCGGAACACCATGTCATGCGCTGGTTTCCCGAAGTTTCGCCTCCAGAAACAATCGCTCCGCCCGCGCCGGATTGAGCGCGAGCGCCCTGCGATAGGCCGCTGCTGCGCCTTCGGGGTCGCCCCTCCGCGCAAGCAGATGCGCGCGCGCCGCGTGCCAGGGGCGATAACCCGCGAGCTTGTCGCCGCCCAGCATCTCGAGTGCAATGAGCCCTGCCTCGGCCCCCTCGACTTTCGACAGCGCGACGGCGCGGTTGATCGCGGTCACCGGTCCGGGTCGCAGCAGGCTGAGCAGATCGTAAAGCTTGAGGATCGCCGCCCAGTCGGTCCGAGCCTCGGCCTTGCGCCGCGCATGGGTGAGGTGGATCGCGGCCATCAGCTGGTACGGCCCGCTGCGCCCGATCGCCGCAGCGCTTCGCATCAGCCTCGCCGCCGAGCCGATCAACCGGTCGTCCCAGAGAGTGCAATCCTGTTCGCTCAGCGGGATCATCCGGCCATCACCATCCACCCGCGCCGCGCGCCGCGCCTCGGCGAATTGCACCAAAGCGGCCAACCCCAGCACCTCGGGGTCATCGGGCAGCAGTTCGGCGAGCATGTCGGTGAGCCGCAGCACCTCGGGCCCCAGATCGGCGGTCGGCTCGCTGCCCGCAGCGTCCTGAAATGCCAGCGCATAGCCAATCTCGAGCGTCGCCAGCACCGATTGCAGCCGCGCGTCCCAGAGATGCGGCGGCGGGGTTTCGAACGGCACGCCCGCCTCGCGGATCTTCGCCTTGGCGCGCGTGAGCCGCTGGGCCATGGCGGGCACAGCCATCAGGAACGCTGCCGCGATCCGCTCGGTCGGCACGCCGCAGACCACGCGCAGCGTCAGCGCCGCGCGCGCCTCGGGCGCGATCGCGGGGTGGCAGCAGATGAAGATCAGCCGCAGCCGCTCGTCAGGAATCTGCTCGTCGAAAAGCTGGACGACAGCCATGTCCTCGCCCTCCGCTTGCTCGGGCTGCTCCGCGATGAGCTCGGCCAGCCGCGCCTCGCGCCGCAGCCGGTCGATGATCCGGCGCTTGCCCGCGACATGCAGCCAGCCGCCGAGATTGCAGGGCGGCGGCGCATCGGCGAAATGGCGCATGGCAAGCTCGGCCGCATCGGCAAAGCCATCCTCGGCCAGGTCGAGATCGCGGAATCGCGCCGCGAGCGCCGCCACGACAGCGGGCCGGGCCGCGATGATCGCCGCGCCCAGCCCGCCCTGGCTCATGCGTCGGGGCCGCTCATCGGCCAGATCGGGCGGATTTCGAGCGCGCCCCTGGGGATCGGGATGCGCTTGGCCCAAGCCAGCGCCTCGTCGAGATTGGCGACATCGATGATGTAGAAGCCGCCGAGCTCCTCATGGCTTTCCGAAAAGGCCCCGTCGTGAATCTGGTGCTCGCCCATGTTCCAGCGGATGGTCGTGGCGGTCGAGGCAGGCTTGAGCCGTTCGCCCGAATAGCTGACCCCGGCAGCGACCAGCGCCTCGCCCAGCGCCATATGCGCGGCGAGCGTCTCGGCCAGCAGCTTCTCGCCCTCAGGACCTTCATAGACGCTCTCGTCCTCGTGGATCATCAGCATATACTGCATCATCATGTCTCCTTGTCCGAACGGCCCGATGCGCGTTCTGCCCCATGACGAACGGCGATGGGCGGATTCGACAGCGGCCGAACTTTTTTAGCGCGACGACGCTGGAAGGACCTGGAACTTCACACCGAAGCCATGATCGCCGCCCATTCGGCCTCGTCGACCACGCGCACGCCGAGTTCCGCCGCCTTCTTCAGCTTCGAGCCCGCGCCCGGTCCGGCGACGACCAGATCGGTCTTGGCCGAGACCGATCCCGCCGCCTTGGCCCCCAGCCGTTCGGCCTGCGCCTTGGCCTCGTCGCGGCTCATCGTTTCCAGCTTGCCGGTGAAGACGATGGTCTTGCCGCTCCACTCGGTCTCGCGCGCGGTGGAGACGAACGCGGCGGGGCGGACCTCGGCGATCAGATCGTCGAAGACTTGCGCATTGTGCGGTTCGTGGAAGAAATCGCCCAGCGCCTCGGCGACGGCGGGTCCGATGCCATCGATCGCGGTGACCTCGGCGGTCGCCTCGATGCTGCCCTCTGCCAGCCTGCGGCCGATCGCGCCCACCCCCTCGGCGCTGCCGAACGCCTTGACCAGATCCTTCGCGGTCACCGCCCCGACATGCCGGATGCCCAGCGCGAACAGGAAGCGGCCAGGGTCCGCGCCGCGCCGCGCCTCGATGCTGGCGAGCAGATTATCAACCGACTTTTCCTGCCAGCCCTCACGCGCCAGAATCGCGCTGCGCTGCGCCTTTAGCCGGAAGATATCGCCGGGCAGCTTGATGAAGCCCGCGTCGAGAAACTCGGCAATCGTCTTTTCGCCCAGTCCGTCGATGTCGAGCGCGGCGCGGCTGACGAAGTGCTTCAACCGCTCGCGCTGCTGCGCGGGGCAGATCAGCCCGCCGGTGCAGCGGACATCGACCTCGCCCTCTTCAGCCACCGCCTCGCTGCCGCATTCGGGACAGTGATCGGGGAACTGATAGGGCTCGCGCACCTCGTTGCGGGTCAGGTTCTCGACCACCTGCGGGATGACATCGCCCGCGCGCTGCACCTTCACCCGGTCGCCGGGGCGCACGCCCAGCCGGGCGATCTCGTCGCGATTGTGCAGCGTCACATTCGATACGACGACGCCGCCGACGGTGACCGGCACCAGCCTGCCCACCGGGGTCAGCTTGCCGGTCCGTCCGACCTGGATATCGATCGCCTGCAAGGTCGTCTCGGCGCGTTCCGCCGGGAATTTGTGCGCCAGCGCCCAGCGCGGGGCCTTGGCGACGAAACCCAGCCGCGCCTGCCAGTCGAGCCGGTCGACCTTGTAGACGACGCCATCGATATCACAGGGCAGGTCGGCACGCCGCCGCTCGATCTCGCGATAATGGGCGAGCAGGTCTTCCAATGTCTCGACCCGCACCAGCAGTGGCGAGACCGGCACGCCCATCGCGGCAATCGCCTGCATCCCCTCATGCTGCGTCGCGCCGGGCACCGCGCTCGCCACGCCCCAGCCATGCGCCAGAAAGCGCAAGGGGCGGGCAGCGGTGACCTTCGCGTCCTTCTGCCTGAGCGATCCGGCGGCGGCGTTGCGCGGATTGGCAAACAGCTTCTCGCCCCGTGCCTCCTGCGCGGCATTGAGCGCGGCAAAGTCCGCCTTGGACATGTAAACTTCGCCGCGGATTTCGAGGATGTCGGGGACCGCATCGCCAGCAAGTCGTTCGGGAATATCCGCAATTGTCCGCACATTGGCGGTGACATCCTCGCCCACCTCGCCATCGCCGCGTGTCGCCGCGCGCACGAGCTCACCATTCTCGTAACGCAGCGAGAGCGACAGCCCGTCGATCTTGTCCTCGGCGGTAAAGGCCAGCACCTCGCCTTCGGGCAGCGCGAGATAGCGCCGCACCCGGCCCACGAACTCGGCAATGTCCTCGTCCGAAAAGCCGTTATCCAGGCTCATCATCCGCTGCTCGTGCCGCACCTTGGCAAGCGGCGAGGATTCGACAGCCGCCCCCACCTGCCGGTTGGGACTGTCGGCGCGAATCAGGTGCGGAAAGGCCGCTTCCAGCTCATTGTTTCGCCGCACCAGCGCGTCATAGTCCGCGTCCGAAATCTCGGGCGAATCCTCGGCATGATAGAGCCGGTTGTGATGCGCGATTCTTTTGGCGAGCCGCTGCAGTTCGATCGCGACTTCGGCTTCGGTGAGGCTCTCGGTAGGTTTGGGGTCGGTCACGGCTGAGCCTCTCGTCGGTAATAGCTGGCCTGGCAATAGGGATCGGTGCGCCATCGTGCATGCCATTGCGGGTGGAGCCGCGCCAGCAGCGCGTCCTGCGCTTCAAGCACGCGAGGGCCCATCTGGCTGGCATACGTCATCCCTTCGCGTGCCGTTTCGCAAGCCATATCGAACGTGACATGGTCGAACACCCAGTAGAGCATCTCGTCCAGATCACGGGTCATGCGGCTGTCAAACATCTGCCCGCGCTCGAAATAGCCCAGTTGCAGACCGCGATGATCGACATAGGCAAAAGGCGCGCCATTGTCGGGATAGCCGATCAGCGGCAGCAGCCGATCCCCAAGCCCAAGTTCGCCCGCCTTGGCGCGGATATGGTCATGCAACTGCTCGGTGGTCATCCCGGTATAAGGCGGCATATGGCTTGGTGCCTTGGCGGCGTCCACGTTTGTCTCCGCCATCGGGCCCGGGGATTCAACAGGCTCCGTGCGCGGTTCCGCTTCTGCTATTTGGGGGTCGCCCCTTCGAAAAATCCGCCGCGCCAGCAGGCCAAGTCCCAGCCCGACCGAGGCAACCAGCGCCCAGGGGATGATCGTGAAGATGCCGATATAGCCGACCGCAAGCAGCGCATTGCCCGGCGTCGCCGAGGGGTCGCCTGCGCCGACGGCCAGCAGCAGAACGAAACCTGCGGCCATGGCGATGATGGGCAGCAGCAGCCAGCCCAGCCCTGCGCGCCACAGCCAGCGGCGCGGCACCAGCAGCATCAGCGCCAGCGGCGCGATCAACAGCAGACTGACGAGCAGCCAGAAGCCGGGGGTGATCTCTTGCGGGTCGGCGATCAAGCCCATTGCCGACACTGCCCGTCACCGCGCATCACACCCCCTCCAGCAACCGATCGGCCTGCGCGCGCGCTTCGGGGGTGATTTCCGCGCCCGAGAGCATCCGCGCGATCTCCTCCTTGCGGCCGGCATCGTCGAGCGTGCGCACGCCGGTGCGCGCGACGGTGCCGTCGCTGGTCTTGGCGATCAGCAGGTGCTGGCTGCCGCGCGCGGCGACCTGGGGCGAGTGGGTGACGACCAGCAGCTGCGTACCCCTGGCCAGCCGCGCCAGCCGCTCGCCGATCGCCGAGGCGACCGCGCCGCCGACGCCGCGGTCGATCTCGTCGAAGATCATCGTCGCCGCCCCGCCCTGTTCGGCCAGTGCGACCTTCAATGCCAGGATGAAGCGCGAGAGCTCGCCTCCGGACGCAATCTTCATCAGCGGCGCGAAATCGCTGCCTGGATTGGTCGAGATGAGGAATTCGACATGGTCCATGCCGCTCGCCCCCCAGCGCGCCTCGTCGAGCGGCTGGACCAGGGTGCGGAAGCGCGCGGCGTCGAGCTTCAGGGGTTTCAATTCCGCCATCACCGCCGCATCGAGCGCGGTGCCCGCCTTGGCGCGCGCGGCGGAGAGCGCTTCGGCCGCAGCGACATAAGCTTCGCGTGCCTTGTGCCGAGCCCGGTCCAATTCGGCGACATTCGCCCCGCCCGATTCGAGCGCGGCCCAATCGGCCTGCATCCGTTTCAGCAGATCGGGCAGCAGATCGCCGGCGACATTGTGCTTCCGGGCGAGCGCGCGCAGATCGAACAGCCGTCGTTCGAGCTCGTCGAGCCGGACCGCGTCATAGGTCAGCGCCTCGGATGCCGCGCGCAGCTTGGCTTCGGCATCGTCGGCCTCGATCATCGCGCGGTCGAGCGCCTCCATCGCCTGATCGAGCAGCGGGTGCTCCTCGGCGATCCGGCCGAGCTTGCGCGCCGCGCCGCGCAGCTGCGCCAGCGCGCCCTTCGATCCTTCGAAGGTCTCGAACAGCTCGGCGAGATCGCCCGAGAGCCGCTCGCCCTTCTGCATCGCGGCGCGCTCGCCCGCCAGTTCCTCCTCCTCGCCCGACTGCGGACCGAACGCGGCGAGTTCCTCCAGATTATGCTCGAGCAGTTCGCGGTCGCGCATCGCGCTCTCGATCGCCTCGCTCGCCGCAACGAACGCGCGCTCCGCCGCCTGCCATTCGCGCCATGCCGCGGCGACGCCCGCGACATCGCAGCGCCCGAAGCTGTCGAGCAGGTCGCGATGGCCCTTGGGGTTGATCAGCCCGCGATCGTCATGCTGGCCATGGATCTCGACCAGCATCGCGCCCAGATCGCGCAGCAGCGCGGCGGACACCGGCTGGTCGTTGACGAAGGCGCGGCTGCCGCCATCGGCGCGCACCTGCCGCCGGATCAGCAGCGGCTCGCCGGGTTCCTGCGCGATGTCGTTGTCGGCAAGCAGCGCGGCCACGCCAGCATGATCGCCCACGTCGAAACCCGCGATCACCAGCGCGCGCTCCGCCCCCTGGCGCACAAGGCCGCTATCGGCGCGCGCGCCCATGGCAAGGCCGAGCGCATCGAGCAGGATCGACTTGCCCGCCCCGGTTTCCCCGGTGAGCACGCCAAGGCCCGCATGGAAGTCCAGATCGAGCGCCTCGATCAGCACCAGGTCACGAATGGCGAGCGACAGCAGCATGTCCGTGCTTTAGACCATAGCAGGAACATCTGGAAACAGGCTTTTTGGTCGGGCGGGCGCAACGGCAGGGCGCGGGCAGCCGTATATCGGCACGCGGGACATTGACTTGTCCCGACACTGGCCATAGCCCGAGCAACTGGGGCAATACTGCGCAAGGATGACGACGCCGGGATGACCCTTTTGCTACAAATTTCCGCATCGAGCATCGCGCGATGAGTCTGGCCGCGCTGCCCTTTGCGCTGGCACTTGCATCGCTTCAGGCGGGAGGTGCGGAACCGGCACCCATCGCAGCGCCGATCGAGGCACCGGTCAAACCGGTCACACCGGCGGCCGCGCTGCCGCCTTGCCCGGCGACCGACCAGCTCGCCGCCGCTTCCACCGAAACGCCAGCCTCCCCTGCTGCTCCGGCGCAGGACGGCGCCATCGTCGTCACGGCGCGGCCCGATTCGCAGCCCGGCGATCCGATGCTGCAACTGAACGCCCAGTCGTTCGAGGTGGTGCAGGACGTCGACGAAGCGCTCGTCGGCCCAGTGGCGATGGCCTATAAGGATGCGGTGCCCAAGCCGGTGCGGCACGGCCTGCGCAATTTCCTGCGCAACCTCACTGAACCGATCGTGGCATTGAACTTCCTGCTGCAGTTGAAGCCCGGCAAGGCGGCAGAAACCGTGGGGCGGTTCGCGATCAACAGCACCATCGGCATCGGCGGGCTGTTCGACATCGCCAAGCGCGATCCGTTCAAGCTGCCCTATCGCCGCAACGGCTTTGCCAACACGCTCGGCTATTACGGTGTGGAGCCGGGCGCGTATCTGTTCCTGCCGCTGATCGGGCCGACCACGGTGCGCGATCTGATCGGCGGCACGATCGACGGGCTGCTGCTGCCGACGGTCGCGGGCGCGCCGTTTAACGACCCGTATTTCACCCTGCCCGCCGCCGGGCTGAGCGCGCTGCAGGGGCGCATCCAGATCGACGAGCAGCTGAATGCGCTGCGCAACCAGAGCGGCGACCCCTATATGGCCGCGCGCGATTTCTACCTGAAGCGCCGCCAGGCGGAGATCGATGCGTTGAAGGGCCGGGTACAATATCCCGATGCGGACCTGCCCTTCGTCAATCCGGGCACGGGTCGGACGATGGTGGTGCCGGTGGTGCCTGCGGCGCCGGGGTTGAACTGCGCGCCGGTGGGTTAAGGGCAAGGTGTTTGTCGCCTAAACACCTCCGCTCAGCCTGAGCCTGTCGAAGGCCCCAAACAGACCGACCGAAAAATCAATTCGTCACCCCCGCGCACGCGGGGGCCCCGCTTTCTTCCATGCTCCGCGCAAAAGCGGGATTCCCGCTGCTGCGGGAATGACGAGAGTTAAGACGCAAGCTTCGGCGCGGGGCCTTCGACAGGCTCAGGCTGAGCGGACATTGGGCGGTTCAACGCCTGCACATCCGCCGGGCTCACGCCCCCTGCAACAGCCCTTCCCTGGCGATCTTCTCGCGCCACACTAGCGGCGCGAGCTGGTGGACGTTGTTGCCTTCGCTGTCCACCGCGACGGTGACCGGGAAATCGCTGACCTCGAATTCGTAGATCGCTTCCATCCCCAGATCGTGGAAGCCCACCACCGTGCTGCCCTTGATCGCGCGCGCGACGAGATAGGCCGCGCCGCCCACTGCCATCAGATAGGCGCTCTTGTGGTCGCGGATCGCATCGACCGCCGCCGGGCCACGCTCGGCCTTGCCGACCATCGCGAGCAGGCCCTGTTCCAGCATCATGCGGGTGAACTTGTCCATGCGGGTCGCGGTGGTGGGGCCGGCGGGGCCGACAATCTCTTCGCCCACCGGATCGACCGGGCCGACATAATAGATCACGCGGCCGCGGAATTCGACCGGCAGCTGCTCCCCACGGCTGAGCATGTCCTGGATGCGCTTGTGCGCCGCATCGCGGCCGGTGAGCATCTTGCCGTTGAGCAGCAGCCGGTCGCCCTGCTTCCAGCTCTGCACGACTTGCGGAGTCAGATTATCCAGATCGACACGGATCGCCGCCTTGTCGGGCGTCCAGTTGACATCGGGCCACTCGTCGAGCTTCGGCGCCTCCAGATAGGCCGGGCCCGACCCGTCGAGGCTGAAATGCGCGTGGCGCGTCGCGGCGCAATTGGGGATCATCGCGACCGGCTTGCCCGCGGCATGGCAGGGCGCATCCATGATCTTGACGTCGAGAATGGTCGACAAGCCCCCCAGCCCCTGCGCGCCGATGCCGAGCGCGTTGACCTTGTCGAAAATCTCGATCCGCATCGCTTCCAGATCGTTCTGCGCCCCGCGCTCCTTCAGCGGCCCCATGTCGAACGGCTCCATCAGCGCCTTCTTGGCGAGCAGCACCGCGTGCTCCGCCGTGCCGCCGATGCCGATGCCGAGCATGCCCGGCGGACACCAGCCCGCACCCATTTGCGGGATCATCTCGAGCACCCAGTCGACGATATTGTCGCTGGGGTTCATCATCTTGAACTTGGACTTGTTCTCGCTGCCGCCGCCCTTGGCCGCGACATCGACATGCACGTGATGGCCCGGCACCATCTCGACATGCAGCACGCAGGGCGTGTTGTCCTTGGTGTTGCGGCGGGTGAAGGCGGGGTCGGCGAGCACCGAGGCACGCAGCTTGTTGTCCGGGTGGAGGTACGCGCGGCGCACGCCCTCGTCGACAATCTCCTGCAGCGAGCGCGACGTGTCGTCGAGGCGGCAGTCCATGCCCCATTTGACGAACACGTTGACGATTCCGGTATCCTGGCAGATCGGGCGATGCCCTTCGGCGCACATGCGGCTGTTGGTGAGGATCTGCGCGATCGCGTCCTTGGCCGCGGGCGACTGCTCCGCCTCATACGCCTTACCGAGCGCGCGGATATAATCCATCGGGTGGTAATAGCTGATGAACTGCAGCGCGTCGGCGACGCTCTCGATCAGGTCGGCGGCTTTGATGGTCACGGTCATGGCATTCCCCCAAGCTGGACGCGCTCTTGCAAGGCGCTGGCGGATGAATTGCGACCGTCTCTATTGTGGGCGTGACGCTATCGCAAGCCGGGGCACAAGGGAATCTGTCATGTTCCCAGCCCATTTGCCAGAATGCCCTGACCGGCTTATTATCTGCACCCGGATGCGTGAAACACGGTGATCTCCCTGCCGTAGCACTGGCCTTGCCAGGAGCGCGTGCGAGGAACTCGGGAGGCCTCGCCACGCATCCACCCCTTGCCACCAGATGTGCTCCGCAGTCTTTTGCACAGCCCCAAATTTGCCGTGCACAAGCCTGTGGAGAGGAAATTGTGGGCAAGCCGCATTTGCCCTCTTGCGATTTTTCGGACCGGCTTTTTTCCGCGCGTCGCGCCGCCTCGGTCCGGTTGCATCAGCGACGAGTGGAATCCCACGCGCGACGAACGGTTGGCCTAATTAACCATTTACCCTCTTGCGCCGGAATCAGGAAACGGCACTATAGGTAGTGGGGCATGCGGACGGGGCATACCAATACCAGTGGTTCAATCGAAGCGCGGGGGCAGACATCGGCTTCCACGTCAAGGGCGTTTTACCCCTTTTCGACGCATCACTGGGGATAAGTTTTCCCCCGTCGCGGGCCACAAGATGCTATACGGGACGCTTGCGCCCCGAGTCGAACAATTGCGGAACAAAGTTTCCCATCAACGGTCTTACGGGGGCGCCATGGATTTCAGAGATACGGGCAAGGGTAGCGCAGACGATATGGGTGAAGCAGATGTACTCGACGCAGCCGCAAAGACGGATTCGGCCGCAAGCGCAGGCGCAAAAATCGCGTCCGGCGAAACCAATTCTGCGGAAATGGCGCTGATCGCCATGGCCGCCACCGAAGCCGCTGCCGCCGCCAAGCCCGCAGAGGCTCTGGACAGCAAGGCCGTCGCCGCGCGCCGGTTCCATGTCGTGACCGACAAGAGCCGCGATGCGCTGCTCACCGATTTCGGCAAGGAGACGCTGGAAGACCGCTATCTGCTACCCGGCGAATCCTATCAGGACCTGTTTGCGCGCGTCGCCGATGCCTATGCCGACGATCAGGAGCACGCCCAGCGGCTCTATGATTATATTTCGAAGCTGTGGTTCATGCCCGCAACGCCGGTGCTGTCGAACGGCGGCACGGGCCGGGGCCTGCCGATCAGCTGCTATCTCAACAGCGTCGATGACAGCCTTGAGGGCATCGTCAACACCTGGAACGAGAATGTCTGGCTCGCCTCGCGCGGCGGCGGCATCGGCACCTATTGGGGCAATGTGCGCGGCATCGGCGAGCCGGTCGGCCTCAATGGCAAGACCAGCGGCATCATTCCGTTCGTGCGCGTGATGGATTCGCTGACCCTCGCGATTTCGCAAGGTTCGCTGCGCCGTGGCTCGGCCGCCTGTTATCTCGATGTCTCGCATCCGGAGATCGAGGAGTTCCTCGAAATCCGCAAGCCCTCGGGCGATTTCAACCGCAAGGCGCTGAACCTGCACCATGGCGTGCTTTTGACCGACGAGTTCATGGAAGCGGTGCGCGACGGTGCCGAGTTCAACCTGAAGAGCCCCAAGGACGGCAGCGTTCGCGGCACGGTGAATGCGCGCGCGCTGTTCCAGAAGCTCGTCGAAACGCGCCTCGCCACCGGCGAGCCCTATATCGTGTTCAACGATACCGTGAACCGCATGATGCCCGCGCATCACCGCGAACTCGGCCTCAAGGTCTCGACCTCGAACCTGTGCAGCGAGATCACCCTGCCCACGGGCCGCGATCACCTGGGCAACGACCGCACCGCCGTGTGCTGCCTGTCCTCGCTCAACATCGAGACCTGGGACCAGTGGCACGACGACAAGCGCTTCATCGAGGACGTGATGCGCTTCCTCGACAATGTGCTGCAGGACTATATCGACCGCGCCCCGCCCGAAATGGCGCGCGCCCGCTACAGCGCGATGCGCGAGCGTTCGGTCGGCATGGGCGTGATGGGCTTCCACTCGTTCCTCCAGGCACGCGGCCTCGGCTTCGAATCGGCGCTCGCCAAGTCGTGGAACATGAAGATCTTCAAGCATATCGCGGCCAAGGCGTCCGAGGCCTCGATGCTGCTTGCCAAGGAACGCGGCCCCTGCCCCGACGCCGCCGATCAGGGCGTGATGGAGCGCTTCAGCTGCAAGATGGCGATCGCGCCGACCGCGTCGATCAGCATCATCTGCGGCGGCACCAGCGCGTGCATCGAGCCGATCCCCGCGAACATCTACACCCACAAGACGCTGTCGGGCAGCTTCGTGGTCAAGAACCCGTATCTGGAAAAGCTGCTGCGCGAAAAGTCGAAGGATTCGACCAATGTGTGGAACTCGATCCTCGAACGCGGCGGCTCGGTCCAGCATCTCGACTTCCTGAGCGCGGAGGAAAAGGACGCGTTCAAGACCAGCTTCGAGATCGACCAGCGCTGGCTGCTCGAACTGGCAGCCGACCGCACGCCGTACATTGACCAGGCCCAGTCGCTGAACCTGTTCATCCCGGCGGACGTCGACAAATGGGACCTGCTGATGCTGCACTTCCGCGCATGGGAGCTGGGCATCAAGTCGCTCTATTATCTGCGCTCCAAGTCGGTCCAGCGCGCGGGCTTTGCCGGCGGCGTCGAGGCGGACAACACCATCGACGCGCCCAAGTTCGAGCTCGGCGAAACGACGGATTACGACGAGTGCCTGGCCTGCCAGTGAGCAATTCCCTCTCCCACCGGGAGAGGGAGGGAGCCGCGCAGCGGCGGAAGGGTGAGGGTGAAAGGCGGGCAGCCATGCGCACCTATCGCAATCAGCCTTCCGGCACTGTCCCCCGCGCCCGCCAGTTGCGCCACGATGCCACCGATGCAGAGCGCGCTCTTTGGCTGGCGTTACGCGAGAATTTCCCGGCTGCGCGGTTTCGCAGACAGGTGCCGATCGGGCCGTATTTCGCGGATTTCCTCAGCTTCCGGGAGAAGCTGGTGATCGAAGTGGACGGCGGCCAGCACGATCAGCGGGCAAAATATGACGCGGCCCGGACGCGCTTCATCGAAGCGCAGGGCTACCGGGTCATCCGGTTCTGGAACAGCGATGTGCTGCCCGACCCGGAATATGTTGTGAACGCCATATCCCTCTCCCTCAAGGGAGAGGGAAGGAGCGACGAAGTCGCGGAAGGGTGAGGGCGACAGCCTGATCCCCACCGCATCACCCTCACCCTCCCAGGCTGCGCCTGGGCCCCTCCCTCTCCCACTGGGAGAGGGGAATTCGGAGTAACTCGATGTCGTTGTTAGAAGCCCGCACGCAGTACAAGCCGTTCGAATACCCTTGGGCCTATGATTTCTGGAAGCGCCAGCAGCAGATCCACTGGATGCCCGAAGAGGTGCCGCTCGGCGAGGATTGCCGCGACTGGGCGCAGAAGCTGTCCGACCATGAGCGCAACCTGCTGACGCAGATCTTCCGCTTCTTCACTCAGGCCGATGTCGAGGTGCAGAATTGCTATCACGAAAATTATGGCCGCGTGTTCAAGCCGACCGAGGTCAAGATGATGCTGACCGCGTTCAGCAACATGGAAACCGTGCACATCGCCGCCTACAGCCATCTGCTCGACACCATCGGCATGCCGGAAAGCGAATATGGCATGTTCCTCGAATATGAGGAGATGAAGGCCAAGCACGATTATCTCGCGACCTTCGGCGTCGACAACGATCAGGACATCGCGCGCACGCTCGCCATGTTCGGCGGCTTTACCGAAGGGCTGCAGCTGTTCGCCAGCTTCGCGATGCTGATGAACTTCCCGCGCTTCAACAAGATGAAGGGCATGGGCCAGATCGTCAGCTGGTCGGTGCGCGACGAGAGCCTGCACTGCGAAGGCATCATCCGCCTGTTCCACGCCTTCTGCGCCGAGCGCGGCTGCCTGACCAAGGCAGTGAAAGAGGACATTATCGACTGCTGCCAGAAGACCGTGCGGCTGGAAGATGCGTTCATCGACCTGGCATTCGAACAGGGCCCGGTCAGCGGCATGACGGCCAAGGAGATCAAGCGCTATATCCGCTATATCGCCGACTGGCGTCTCAGCCAGCTGGGCCTCCCTGCGATCTACATGATCGAGGACCACCCCCTGCCCTGGCTCGCCCCGCTGCTCAACGGCGTCGAGCACGCCAATTTCTTCGAAACCCGCGCGACCGAATATTCCAAGGGCGCAACCCGCGGCAACTGGAACGACGTATGGAGCGCCTTCGACAAGCGCCAGAAGAAGAGCGCCGCCAACGAGGTCGCGGTGGTCGACGACAGCGAGGACATGTTCAAGCAGGCGGGGATCGCGGCGGAGTAATCACACCGGTGATCGAGTTCGATCCGGTGAAGAACAATATCAATATCCATGAGCGTGGCCTGCCCTTCCAGCTCGCGGCACTGCTTTTCGATGGCCCTTTCATCGAGGAGCAGGACAGCCGGCAGGATTATGGCGAGCCACGCTTCATTGCGACAGGCCCTATCGCGGCTTTGGGCGACCGCGTCTTTGTGGTAGTCTATACATGGCGCGGCACCAACCGCCGCATCGTCAGTTTCCGGAAAGCCAATGACCGCGAAGTCAAAAGATACCGAGCAAGTCTCCCGCGATGAGGCCTTGGCCTTTGCCAGGAAATGGGCGACGCCGGAAAATATGGCGCGGCTCGACGCGGTGACAGACGACGACATCGCGCGGCAAATTGCTGCAGATGCTGACACGGCTCCGGAGCTCACTGACGACTGGTTCGAGAACGCACGGCTGGTCATCCCGCTCAAGAAGCCGCGCGCAGCTTAGCACCGAATCGGACCCATTTTGCGGTGATCCGGAGCATTTCGGACCAACCCCGCCTGCAGGTTCCTTCGCCGCCTCGCTAGATTAATGCGAGGAAAGGAGCCTCGATCATGCCCAGCTATATCGTCAACAAGCAAGCCCAGTCCAATGGCGACCATGAGGTGCATAATGCCTCAGACGATTGCCCCTATATGCCAAACGTCTCCAATCGGCTCGATCTGGGATATCACGATAACTGCCATGGCGCTGTGAAAAAGGCCAAGGAGACCTATGCGCAATCCAATGGCTGCTATTACTGCTGCCCCGCCTGCCACACGAGCTAACCTTATCCCCGCTCTCCCATGGTGATCAGCCTGATCCCCGCGCGCTGGGTCGCGTAGCTCCATAGCCAGTTGACGATCACCGCGGCGCGGTTGCGGAAGCCTGCCAGGAAGCCGATGTGCACCGCGCCCCATAGCCACCACGCCGGGGCGCCGTGCAGGCGGAGCCAGCCGAAATCGGCGATCGCGCTTTTGCGGCCGATTGTGGCGAGGCTGCCCTGATGGCGATAGATAAAGGGCGCGTCCGCCGGTTTGCCGCGCAGCTCCTGCCCGATCAGCCGGGCGACATGCTGGCCCGCCTGTTTGGCGGCGGGCGCGAGGCCGGGGACGGGCTTGCCCTGCCAGCCGAGGCTCGCCGCGGCATCGCCGATCACAAACACATTGCCCTGGCCCGCGACGCGCAGGCACGGATCGACCGTCACCCGGCCCGAGGGATCGGTGGCAGCATTCAGCCAGCGTCCGGCGGGCGAGGCGGCGACGCCGGCGGCCCAGAGCACGGTCTCGCTCTCGATCGCCTCCTCGCCGATCAGCACGCGCTCGGCCTCGATGCCGGTCACGCGCGCGTCGAGCCGGATCTCAACGCCCAGCCGTTCGAGCGAATGGGCAGCCTCAGCGGACAATTCGGGCGGAAAGGCGGGCAGGATGCGGTCGGCGGCCTGGACCAGGATCACCCGGGCATCGGCGGGATCTATGCTGCGATATTCATGCTCCAGCCCGTGCCGCGCCAGTTCGGCGATAGCGCCAGCCAGCTCGACCCCGGTCGGCCCCGCACCGATGATGACGAAAGTGAGCAGCCGCCGCGCGCGCGCAGGATCGCCGCAGCTTTCGGCCTTTTCGAACGCGCCGAGCAGCGCGGCGCGCACCGCGATGGCGTCTTCCACGCGCTTGAGGCCGGGGGCGAAGGGTGCCCAGTCGTCGCGACCGAAATAGCTGTGCGTCGCGCCGGTGGCGAGCACGAGATAGTCGTAAGCGAGCGCGTTGCCGCCAAAGCCGATGGTGCGCTGGGCCGCGTCGACCCGGTCGACCTCGCCGAGCAGCACGCGCACATTGCCGTCGGCGCGGAACAGCTGGCGGATGGGGATAGCGACATCGGCAGGCGAGAGCGCGGCGGTCGCGATCTGGTAAAGCAAGGGCTGGAACAGGTGATAATTCTGCCGGTCGATCAGCGTGATCCGCACCGGCAGGCGGCGCAAAGCCAGCGCGCAGGCGAGCCCGCCAAAGCCGCCGCCGACGATCACGACATGCGGCCAGTCATCAGGCACCATGCCGGGCTTTGCATCGCGCAGCACGTTCGCCTGCAGCCAGGCCGCGATGACTGCATCGATCGAGGCGCGCCCGCTGCCATGGGCGATGAAAAGGCCGAGCGTCGCCATCGCCAGCAGTGGCAGGCCCGCGCCATAGCCCATCAGCATCGCCCCCTGCAGCCCCAGGATCGCGAGCAGCGACACCAGCGGCATGGCGAACCCGGCGAGCATCAGCAGCGCGTAGAGCGCGGCGCTGGCAAACGGCAGCGCCGCGAAGCTGGCGAGCGGCAGCAGCACCTGCGGCTCGGGCAAGGCGAGCCATCCCGCGTGCACCGCTAGCGCCAGCGCGAGCCAGAGCCGCAGACCGGCGAGATACCATGGCGCGGCTTGGCGGGTCAGCCAATCGCCTGCCCCTATCAGCAGAGGCGCGAGCGGCACCGCGCTGCCTTTCAGCCCGCGCGCCAGCAGCCGGTCGAGCGACAGCGCCCCTGCGCCGCGCATCGCGTACCAGCCCATCAGCGCGATGGTAAACAGTTGCGTGTCGGTCGGCAGATAGCCGAGCTGCGCGACCAGCATCAGTGCGCCCACCGCCAGCGCCGCGCCGCGCGTCATCAGCCCCAAAGCGAGCAGCACCGCACCGCCGAGTTCTATGCTGAGGCCCAGAGCGGCGGCATAAGGCGGCGACAGGAAGCTCACAGGATATTCCTGGCTCGCCAGGGTGAGCGCGCGCTCCCAGTCCATCAGCTTGACCAGGCCCGAGGCGAGCAGTCCTTGCGCGATGATCAGCCGCACGGCCAGATCGAACAGCGGGCGCGCCGAGGCGATCAGCGCGGCATAGAGCTTGAGCCAGACGCGGAAGGTTATGCGCAGCGCCGGCGGAAGCGGGCGCGGCTGCACCCCCGTCGCCTTGCCCTTTACTGTGGCAGCCTCCATCCCCGCGCATCCCGATTGCGTGCACCCGCTAACGGGTTCGCTTGGGCGGGACGATCGTTACACGGATGGAGCGTCCGGCTCGGGCACGCGCAGCGTCGCGAGCGCGGCGAGCGCTAGCACGGCCGCCGCGAAGGCCATGGTCCAGACCGGCTCGGTCGGGAAGAACGCCTTGAGCAGGCTGCCCATCACCGTCGCCACCAATAGCTGTGGCAGCACGACGAAGACGTTGAACAGCCCCATGAAGATGCCGAGCTTCGATTGCGGCAGGCTGGAGGCGAGGATGGCATAGGGCATGGCGAGGATCGACGCCCAGGCAATGCCGATGCCGATCTCGCTGACGATCAGAAGGTTGGCATCACGGATGAACAGGAAGCTTGCGAACCCGGCCGCCCCGCAGAGCAGGCACAGGGCATGCGTGCGCACCTTGCCGATGCGCGCGGCGAGCCAGGGCAGCAGAGTCAGCGCCGCGATTGCCGCGATGCCGTTATAGATGGCGAACAGCACGCCCACCCAGTTGCCCGCCTCGTTATAGGCCGGGCTCGCCGCATCGGTTGCGCCGAACACGGTCTGCGCGACCACCGGGGTGGTGTAGATCCACATGATGAACAGCGACGACCAGCTGAAGAACTGCACCAGCGACAGCCGCTTCATCATCGGCGGCATGCCCGAAAAATCGCCGACGATAGTGCCGAGCAGACTGTTGTCGCGCCCTGCGCGCGCCATGCGGATCGCGATCAGGCTGGCCAGGCCATAGCCGGCGAGCAGCCCGCCGAGCAGGTACAGCTCCTTCTCGAGATCGAAGCTTCCCACCAGAACGATGACGACCGCCCCGGCGGCGATCCAGGCGATGGCGCTGGTGAGCGTCCGCGTGGCGAGCGCACGAATCGGCTGGGCATCGGGCGCATCGGGCGCGCCTTTCGCAAAGGCGCGCATTTCCTCAGGGCTGTATTCGCGCGTCGTGATGATGGTCCACAAAACCGCGAGGAACAGCGCGACCGCACCGAACCAGAAGCTGATCCGCACCGTATCGGGCACCTGGCCCGCAGGCGCGGTGTTGGCGATACCGAGATCGGTCAGCAGATAGGGGAAGAGCGATCCCGCCACCGCGCCCGCACCGATGAACGCGGTCTGGATCGCATAGCCCATGGTATGCTGGTCCTTGCGCAGATTGTCGCCGACAAAGGCGCGGAACGGCTCCATCGAGATGTTGAGCGACGCATCGAGAATCCACAGCATCATTGCGGCGAGCAGCAGCGATTGCGACAGCGGCATGATCACGAGCGACAGCGCCGCGAGCACGGCTCCGGCGAGAAAATAGGGGCGGCGGCGGCCGAGCCGGGTCCAGGTGCGGTCCGAATAATGGCCGACGATCGGCTGGACGAGCAGGCCGGTGAGCGGGGCAGCGATCCACAAGGCGGGCAGGTTGTCGAGGCTTTCGCCCAGCGACTGGAAGATGCGGCTCATGTTCGCATTCTGCAGCGCGAACCCGATCTGGATGCCGAAGAATCCGAAGCTCAGGTTGAACAGCTGCCAAAAGCTCTTGCGCGGTTTTTCCGCGATCATGCGCCTCTCCCTGGATGTCCGCCTTATGCTGTTCGCGGGGTTCCTGGCCCGAACCGTGGCAGAGCGCCCGTCAGCGCACAACCGCAGCGCATACGTATACTTGGCAGCGCGCGTTCAGCCGCTGGAGCCGCGCACGATCAGCTGGGTTGGCAGCATATAGGGCTCGACCGCCTGCCCGCGGATCTTGCGCAGCAGCGTATCGACCAGCGCCTCGCCCGCCGCCTTCACATCCTGGCTGACCGTGGTGAGCGGGGGGTTGGTGAAGCTCGCTGCGGGAATATCGTCGAACCCGACCAGAGCGACATCGCCGGGGACGGACAGGCCCGCCTCGGCGAGCGCGCGCATCGCGCCGATCGCGATCAGGTCGGACGCGGCGAAGATCGCATCAAATGCCGTCCCAGAGCTGAGCAGCGCCTGCACCGCCTCGTGCCCCGCCTCTTCGGAGGTGACGGAATCGCGCTGCAGCGCCGGATCGGCCTCCAGCCCTGCCTCGGCCAGCGCATCGCGATAGCCGCGCCAGCGGTCCTCGAACTCGGGCGCATGGCTCGATGCGATACCGATGAACGCGATCCGCCGTCGCCCGCGCGCGATCAGGTGGCGGGTCGCGGCATAGCCTCCGCTGCGGTTCTCCGACCCCAGGGTGATGCCCGGCTCGTTCGCCATCGGCGATCCCCAGCGCACGAAATGCGTGCCCTGCTGCACCAGATGCGTCAGTCGCGCGCGATAGTCCTCGTAATCGCCATAGCCCAAGAGGATGATGCCATCGGCCTTGTGGCTGTCCTGATAATCGACATGCCAGTCGCTGGAGAGCTGCTGGAACGAGATTAAAAGGTCGAACCCGGCGCGCGAGGCGGTGCGCGTGATCGATCCGAGCATCGCCAGGAAGAACGGGTTGATCATCGAATCGTCGGGCGTCGGGTCCTCGAAGAACAGCAACGCGAGCGTGTTCGCCTGTTGCCGGCGCAGCGACGAGGCGTTCTTGTCGACCGAATAATTGAGCTGCGCGGCGATCGCCTGGATGCGCCGACGCGTCTGTTCACTGACCGCCGGATTGCCGCTGAGCGCGCGCGAAACCGTGGGTTGCGAGACGCCCGCCAGCTGTGCGATGTCGAATGAGGTTGGCCTGCGTCCCATCCTGCCCCTTAGCGTCCAGTGGCCTGCAAAACCCCGATTTTTTAAGGCTCTTTGCGACCTTTCAGCCTGAATACGTATGCGTATGCCTTTTGCAATCGTGGTGCAAAGGTTATTCAAACTGCCGACCGGTTCACCTGAAAACCGGCGGCCCTGGACTTTTTCCAGACGCCAGAAATCATCCCCGCCACTGCCGCGCGGGGCCCCTGGGGAGAGTGATCATGAAAGCGATTTTTCGCGCCCGTCGACTGCGCCTTGCGTCCGGCCGCACCAGCCTTGCCGCCCTGTCCACCGCGCTGATGATCGGTGCTGCCAGCCCCGCGCTCGCGCAGAGCGCCGATGCCGACCAGCCGCAGGGCACCGCCGAGATCGACGAGGAAGGCGGCGTCATCGTCGTCACCGGTTTCCGCGCCAGCGTCGAAAACTCGATCGCCGCCAAGCGCGAGAGCAACTTCATCGTCGACATCGTCACCGCCGATGACATTGCCGGTCTTCCCGACGTATCGATCGCGGAATCGCTGGCACGCCTGCCCGGCGTGACCTCGCAGCGCACCGGCGGCCAGGCGAGCGCGATCAACATTCGCGGGCTTTCGCAGGACCTCGTCTCGGCGACGCTCAACGGCCGCGAACAGGTCGCCACCAGCGGCAACCGCGTCATCGAATTCGACCAGTATCCCTCGGAACTGATCAACCAGGCCGCGGTCTACAAGACGCCGCTCGCCAGCCATATCGAAGGCGGCATCGCGGGCAAGGTCGAACTCAAGACCGTGCGCCCGCTCGACAATGCCGACGCCTTCAAGGCGACCGTCAACCTGCGCGGCCTGTACAATGACCGCGCCAGCGAAAGCCCGGACGTCTCGTCCTATGGCTATCGCGTGTCCGGATCGGTCCAGGCCAAGCTGCTCGACGATACGCTGGGCATCGCGCTCGGCTATGCGCGGCTCTACCAGCCGAACGTCGCGACGCGCTTCGTGCAGTTCGACTTCCCGATCCCCGGCACCAACGGATCGCCCACTCGCGACCTCAATGGCGATGGCGTTGCGGACTCGCTCAATTTCGGCTTCGAGGGCATCCAGTTCGGCGGACGCGAGACCCGCGATGCGGCAATCGGCGTGATCCAGTGGGAGCCGAGCGATCGCCTCCGCGTGCTGATCGACGGCTATTATTCGCGCTTCAAATCTGACGTGCAGCGTCGCGGCCTGCGCGTCGTGTCGCCGCAATCGGGCGATAACCAGTTCATCAACCCGGTGATCGCCAACAATGCGCTGATTGGCGGGCGCATCGTCAACCAGGTGGGCTCGAACGGCTTCGGCTTTGGTCTCGGCACCGAGCTGGTCAATCAGGACGAAAGCCGCCGCGACGAGCTGTACACCATCGGCGGCAACCTGGCCTATGACTTCAGCGACCGCGTCACGCTCGCCGTCGATGTCGGCTATTCGAAGGGCACCAGCTTCTTCAACAACGCCGGCATCAACCTGCGCCCCTATGTGAACACGCCCACCGGCCTTCGCCGCGCGGATTCGATCCCGGGGCTGATCTCGGTCGACTATCAGCTCAACGGCACGCGTCTTCCGACCATCCGCTCGATCAGCTCGAACTTCACCGATGTCGATCCGGCGGGCGGCGGCTTCTTCCTCGACGGCCAGTTCCTGGTGCCGCAGGCGGATAGCGACGAGCTGTTCGCGACCGCAGCCGACCTGGTCATCCGCTTCGACGAGGCCAATTTCCTCGACGCACTGCGCTTCGGCTTCCGCTATGCCGACCGCCGCGGCGACCGCCGGGTGACTTCGTTCAACACCTTCGGCATTCCCGGCAGCCCGCTGGCAGTGCCCGGAAATCTGGTCAAGCAGGCCGGCTTCTCGGGCGGCTATGCGGCAGCGGGCCTGCCCGGCTTTGCGGTGGTCGATATCGATGGCGCGTTCAATCTCGCCTTCGGCAACACGCTGGGCGTGCGCCAGCCCACCGACCAGATCGCGTTCGATTTCACCATCGACCAGAGCTTCCGGATCGATGAAGAGACCTATGCGGGCTATGCCCAGCTCGATTTCGATACCGAGCTCGGCGGCCTGCGCTTCCACGGCAATATCGGCGCGCGCTATGTTCGCACCGACCAGAGCTCGACCGTCAATTTTGCCGACCCGAACCTGGTCGACAACCCCGCCACCCCGCCGCCGGCACGCGAGAACCGTCGTCCGGTAACGCGCGGACGCACGTTCAACGACTTCCTGCCGGCCGTGAACCTGATCCTCGACCTGTCGGACCGCGACATTCTGCGCATGAGCTACAGCCGCCAGATCTCTCGCCCGCGCTTCTTCGAGCTGCGCGGTTCGATCAGCGTCAATACCGGATCGGACGGCAACACCAGCGGCGGCGGCGGCAACCCCGAGCTTTCGCCCTATCGCGCCAACCAGTTCGACCTCGCTTATGAGCACTATTTCGGCAATTCGGGCGTGTTCGCGGTCAGCGCCTATTACAAGGACCTCGAATCGTACATCATCAACGGCACGATTCCGCAGTTCAACTATGTCGAAAACGGCATCATCCCGCCGCCGATCCCGGGCACCAACATTCCCGGCAACGCGGTGGGCAGCTTCTCCTCGCCGATCAATGGCGACGGCGGCTATGTCTATGGCTTCGAATTCCAGTTCTCCAAGACCTTCGTCGAACTGCCCGCTCCGTTCGATGGTCTTGGGGTTCAGTTGAACTATGCCTATAGCAAGAGCGATCTGGAATTCCCCAGCGCGACCAGCGGCGCCTCGATCAACCTGCCGCTGCCGGGCCTGTCAGAGCATGTGTTCAACCCGACCGTGTTCTATGAAAAGTCAGGCTTCGGTGCGCGCCTCAGCACCCGCCGCCGGTCGAGCTTCGTCAGCCCGCAGATCGGTATCAGCGAGCTGATCCTCACCAGCGCCAAGGAAACGGTGATGGATGCGCAGCTTTCCTACCAGTTCCAGGAGGGCAGCGTGCTGCGCGGGCTCAAGCTGCTTGCACAGGTCAATAACCTGACCGATGAACCGACCCGGACCTATTGGGGCAATGTCGCCCAGACGGGTACGATCCAGAATTTCGGCCGCACCTTCTTCCTGGGTGCCACGTACGAGTTCTGAATTGGCGAATTCTGAACTGGCGAATCCCGAATTGGCGAGTTCTGAACCGGTTACCAGTCGGGGGGCGGGTTTCCCCACCCGCTCCCCGTTATTTTACGAGGTTTGCCGCATGGTGCGACACTGGATGACGCTGGCCGGACTGGTCGCCCTGGCCGCATCGGCCCCGGCCGCAGCGCAGGCCCCCGATTACAGCGCCGCCACCGTGCGCAGCCGTCCGCCGCAGGACGAGATCATCTATTTCGTGCTGCCCGACCGCTTCGCCAATGGCGATCCCGCCAACGATCGCGGCGGACTGAAGGGCGACCGGCTGAAGACCGGGTTCGACCCCGCGCACAAGGGCTTCTTCCATGGGGGCGATCTTAAGGGCCTCACGCAGAAGCTCGATTACATCCAGCGCCTTGGCGTCACCGCGATCTGGTTCGCACCGATCTTCCAGAACAAGCCCGTGCAGGGCGAACCGGGCCAGGAAAGCGCGGGCTATCATGGCTATTGGGTGACCGATTTCACCAGGGTCGACAGCCATTTCGGCACCAATGACGAGTTCCGGGCCTTTGTCGATGCGGCGCACGCGCGCGGCATCAAGGTCTATATGGACATCATCACCAACCACACCGCCGATGTCATCTATTTCAAGGAATGCGTCGGAAAACCCGTTTGCGCCTATCGGTCCAAGGCGGATTATCCCTATTGGACCAAGGGCGGCCTCGAGGGCGCGCGGATCAATGCAGGGTTCGAGGGCGATAGCGTTCGCACGCAGGAGAATTTCGCGCGGCTGACCGACCCGACCTATGCCTATACGCCGCAACTGCCCAAAGGCGAGGAGCAGATCAAGGTCCCCGCCTGGCTCAACGATCCGATCCATTACCACAATCGCGGCAATACCAGCTTCTATGGCGAGGATTCGCGCTATGGCGATTTCGTCGGACTAGACGATCTGATGACCGAAAGCCCGCGCGTGGTCGACGGGTTCATCGACATTTATGCCAGCTGGATCGACCGTTTCAGCATCGACGGCTTCCGCATCGATACCGCGCGGCACGTGAACCCCGAATTCTGGGCACGCTTTGCCCCCGCGATGCTCGAACGCGCCAGGGCCAAGGGCATCCCGAACTTCCACATCTTCGGCGAGGTCGCCAACGACGCGATGGACCCCGGTTTCCTGGCGCAGCACACGCGGCGCGACAAGCTGCCCGCCGTGCTCGATTTCGCCTTCCAGGCCGCGGTGCGCGACATGCTCACCGGCAAGGCGGGGACCGACCTGTTCGCCGGGCTGATCGCAGGCGATGTATTGTACGAAGGCGGCGAAGCGACCGCACTGACACTGCCCACGTTCCTCGGCAATCACGACATGGGCCGGCTGGGGCACATGCTCGACAAGGCCTATCCCGACGCCAGCGAGAAAGAGCGGCTGGCGCGGATGAAGCTGGCGCATGTGCTGCTGATGACCGCGCGCGGCGTGCCGACCGTCTATTATGGCGACGAGCAGGGCTTTACCGGTGACGGCAACGACCAGGACGCGCGCGAGGACATGTTCGCGAGCCGCGTTGCCAGCTATAACGATAACCGGCTGGTCGGCTCGGCAGCCACCACCGCGACCGAAAATTTCGACCCCGCGCACCCGCTCTATACGCTGATCGCCGAGCTGTCGGCTATCCGCAAGGCGCACCCCCGGCTGCGCGAAGGGCGCACCGTGCTGCGCCATTATGGGCCGAAGCCCGGCCTGCTCGCCTTCACGCGCGGCGAAGACGATGGCGAGGAAATCCTCGTCGCGGTCAACACCTCGGACCAGCCGGTCAGCATGAACGTCGAGGTCGGCTATCGCTCGCGCGCGTTCATCGGCCTTGCCGGCGCCTGCCCGACCACCGCCAGCGCGCCGGGATCGGTCGCGATCAGCCTGCCTGCGTTCGGCTACGCCGTCTGCCGCGCCACCCCGATCGACTGAGAGCCGAAAAATGACCAAGCCGATCTGCGACGCCCGGCCCGCCATGGACAGTGATACCGGTGCCAGCCGCCCCTGGTGGAAGGGCGCGGTGATCTATCAGATCTATCCGCGTAGCTTTGCCGATGCGAATGGCGACGGCATCGGCGATCTGGCGGGCATCACCGCGAAGCTCGACCATATTGCCGAGCTTGGCGTCGATGCGATCTGGCTCTCCCCCTTCTTCCCATCGCCGATGAAAGATTTCGGCTATGACGTGGCCGATTATTGCGGGGTCGATCCGATCTTCGGCACGCTCAAGGATTTCGACGCCCTGGTCGCGCGCGCGCACGCTCTCGGCCTCAAGGTGCTGATCGACCAGGTCTTCTCGCACAGCTCGGACCAGCATCCCTGGTTCGTCGACAGCCGAGCGAGCGCGCACGCCGACAAGGCCGACTGGTATGTCTGGGCCGATGCAAAGCCCGATGGCAGCCCGCCGAGCAACTGGCAGTCGGTCTTCGGCGGCCCGGCCTGGACCTGGGATGCGCGGCGCGGCCAGTACTATATGCACAACTTCCTGAAGGAGCAGCCGCAGCTCAACGTGCACAATCCGGCGGTGCAGGCCGCTCTGCTCGACGTATTGCGCTTCTGGCTCGATCGCGGCGTCGACGGCTTCCGCATGGATGCAGTCAATTTCGCGATGCACGATCCGCAATTGCGCGACAATCCGCCCGCGCCCGACACCGGCAAGCCGCGCACCCGCCCGTTCGATTTCCAGCTGAAGGTCTACAACCAGTCGCATGCCGACATTCCCGGCTTTGTCGAGCGGATGCGCGCGCTGATCGACACCTATGGCGACAAGTTCACCGTCGCCGAAGTGGGCGGAGACGATGCCGAGCGCGAGATGAAGCTGTTCACTGCTGGCGGCACCCGCTTCGACAGCGCCTATGGTTTCGATTTCCTCTATGCCGAGCGCCTGACGCCGCAGATCGTCGCGCAGGCGCTCACCGGCTGGCCCGATGCGCCCGGCACCGGCTGGCCGAGCTGGGCGTTCGAGAACCACGACGCGCCGCGCGCGCTCTCGCGCTGGGCCGCGCCCGAGCATCGCGAAGCCTTCGCGCGGCTCAAGATCCTGCTGCTCGTCGCACTGCGCGGCAATATCTTCCTCTACCAGGGCGAGGAGCTGGGCCTGCCGCAGGTCGAAATCCCGTTCGATCGGCTGCAGGACCCCGAGGCGATCGCCAACTGGCCGCTGACGCTGAGCCGCGACGGCGCGCGCACGCCGATGCCGTGGCGCAGGAACGCCAACGACATGGGTTTCGGCAGCGGTGATCCCTGGCTGCCCTTCGGCGACGAGCATGGCCCGCTCGCGGTCGATGCGCAGAGCGCCGATCCGGCCTCGCTGCTCAACCTCACCCGCGCCGCGCTCGCTCTGCGCAAGACGCACCCGGCGCTGGCGGTGGGCAGCATCGCGATCCTGCATTGCGACAAGCAGGTGCTGGCCTTCGAACGCATCGAGGGCGACGAGCGCATCGTCGCCGCGTTCAACCTGTCCGCCGAGCCCGCCGCCTGGCCCGCCGCGTTGCCCGCCAAGGGCGCGGTGGTGATGGCGGTCAACCACGCCACGCCAGGCTGCCTGCCCGGCCATGGCGCGCTGCTCTACACCCCCGACTGATCCCTTCCCCAGGAGATTCCCGATGCGATCGCTGCTGTTAGCCCTTCTCACCTGGCTCGCGGCGCTCGCCGCGCCCGCGCTTGCGCAATCCGCCCCGGTGGCCAGTATCGCCTCGCCCGATGGCCGGGTGCGCATCGACGTGACGATCGATGGCGAGGGCTGGGCGCAATATGCCGTCAGCCGCGATGGCAAGCCGCTGATCGCGCCCTCGCGCCTGGGGTTCCAGTTCACCGATCAGGACGGCTTCGGCCGCAACAGCCGCTTCGTCGCCAGCGAGACCGCCAGCGCAGATACACGCTGGGACCAGCCCTGGGGCGAGCGCAGGACCGTCACCGACCGGCATAACGAGCTGCTGGTCCGGCTCGTCTCGCCCGGCGCCAGCGATGCGCTGAACGACGCGCCCGCCGACCGCCCGATCGCGATCCGTTTCCGCGCCTTCGACAATGGCATCGGCTTTCGCTACGAGTTCGCCGCGCGCGCCGATGGCAAGCCCTGGCGCATCGCCGACGAGCTGACCGAATTCGTCATCGCCGCGCCCGGCCAGGCCTGGTGGATCCCGGCAGGCGACTGGAACCGCTACGAATATTTGTATCACGCAACAGCCATCGATCAGGTCTCCGCCGCGCACACGCCGATGACGGTGAAGCTGGTGGGCGGCACGCATCTGGCGTTCCATGAGGCCGCCCTGGTCGATTATGCCGGAATGTGGCTCAAGCGCATGGACGGGCAGCGTTTCCGCGCCACGCTCTCGCCCTCGAGCCGCGGCGCGAGGGTCGAGCGTTCAGGTGCCTTCACCACCCCCTGGCGCACGATCCGCATCGCCGACAGCGCGGGCGGGCTGTACGACAATGATCTCGAGCTCAACCTCAACGAGCCCAACCGGCTCGGCGATACGAGCTGGTTCACCCCGCACAAATATGTCGGCGTGTGGTGGGAAATGCACCTCGAGACGAAAAGCTGGGCGAGCGGGCCGAAGCACGGCGCGACCAACGACAATGTCCGCCGCCATATCGATTTCGCCGCTCGCCATGGCTTTCGCGGCGTGCTGGTCGAAGGCTGGAACAAGGGCTGGGACGGCAACTGGTTCGGCAATGGCCGCGATTTCGATTTCATTGAGAGCACCCCCGATTTCGACCTGCCCGATCTGGCCGCCTATGCGCGCCAGCATGCCGTGCGGCTGATCGGCCATCACGAGACCGGCGGCAATATCGCGAAATACGAAAGCCAGCTCGGCGCGGCGCTCGATCTTTATGCCCGGCACGGCGTCGATGCGGTCAAGACCGGCTATGTCGCCGATGCGGGCGGCATCATCGCGCCGGGCGACAAACCCGGCGAGCAGCGGATGGAATGGCATGACGGCCAGCGCATGGCGCAGCATCATCTGAAGGTCGTGCAGGAGGCCGCCGCGCGCCGCATCGCGGTCAACCCGCACGAGCCGATCAAGGACACGGGGCTGAGGCGCACCTATCCCAACTGGGTGAGCCGCGAAGGCGCGCGCGGGGGCGAATATCAGGCCTGGGGCACGCCCGGCAACGGACCCAGCCACGCCCCCACCCTGGTGTTCACGCGCATGCTCGCAGGGCCGATGGACTATACGCCGGGCATCCTCTCGCTCAAGGGACGCGGCGGGCGCGATCTCGAATCGACGCTGGCGCGCGAGCTGGCGCTGTACGTGGTGCTCTACTCGCCGATCCAGATGGTCGCCGACCTGATCGAGAATCTGGAGGCGCATCCGCGCGAGCTGGCCTTTATCGAGAAAGTGCCGACCGACTGGGAGGAAAGCCGCACGCTGCTCGGCGAGGTCGGCCAGATCGCGGTGATCGCGCGCAAGGACCGCAACGGGCCCGACTGGTATATCGGCGGCGTCACCGACGAGACCGCGCGCGAGGCGGCGATCGACCTGTCCTTCCTGCCCAGGGGCTCGCGCTGGCGCGCTTATGTGTGGCGCGATGGCGACAGCGCCGATTATCGCACCGAGGCACGGCACCAGATCGTGATCGAGCAAAAGGCCGTCGCCGCCGGGGACGCGCTCAATATCCGCATGGCGCCAGGCGGCGGCTTTGCGATCCGGCTCGAGCGGCTGGACCGGTGAGCCTGATCCGGCTCGCGCTGGTGCTCCTGGCGCTCGCGCTCGCGCCTGCGTTGCGGGCCGAGGATGCGCTTCGGGTCGAGGATAAGGGGCGGCTGCTGCAGTACGAGCGGCTCGCGGCTGCCGGCCTGCCCGACCAGCGGCTGACCATCTGGCTGCCGCCGGGCTATGATGCCGGGGCGCGGCGCTATCCGGTGCTGTACATGCACGACGGGCACAATCTGTTCGACCGGCGCTTGTCCAATTTCGACAAGATCTGGGCGGCGGACAAGGCGATGCTGCAGGCAGCGGCCAGCGGCGCGGTCGAGCCGCATATCATCATCGGCATCTGGGCCCCCGGCGCGGACCGCTTCCGCCAGTATCTGCCGCGCGACATTCACGACGCCGCCTCGCCCGGCTTGCGCGCACGGATGGACGCGGCCGCCGGTGGCCCGATCCTGTCCGACGCCTATCTCGCCTGGATCGCAGGACCGCTCAAGACCTGGGTGGATGCGAGCTTCCGCACCCGCCCCGGGCGGGACGATACCGCGATCATGGGATCGAGCATGGGCGGGCTGATGAGCTGCTACGCCTTCCTCAATCGCCCCGACATTTTCGGCCGCGCCGCGTGCATCAGCTCGCACTGGCCCGCCATCGATCCGCGCGCGGTGCAAGGCGGCGACCCCGAGCTGATCCGCCTCTGGGACCGCTGGTTCGCCGAAAAACTGGGTTCGCCCAACGGCCGCCGCCTCTGGCTCGACCACGGCACCGCAACGCTCGACGCCTTTTACGCGCCCTATCAGCAGGCCGTGGACGCCCGCATCGCCGCCTCGGGCTGGCATAAGGGCAAGGACTGGGAAAGCCGGGTATACGAAGGCGCCGAACACGAGGAAAACGCCTGGGCCGCGCGTTTGCCGGAGATCTTGGGGTGGTTGTTAAGGGGGGATTGAGGGGCGTGGGGTGGATCGGTGGGGTGTCACCGCAAATGAGTCTAGCCGGACGGCCTATTTCCTGCCCCGTAACGCACAACTGCTGATATTATTGTTGTGAAATTGGTCGCGACTCTCCATGCTGCGAAGCACTCACCATGCAGAGCGTCTAGGTCCGCGACCATTATTCGACGGCCATCCTCGGTCTCAATCTTGAAATTGTGCCTCTCGAAGAAACCGTGCATCAGTCGGTTCCTGGCTTCGAGAGCAGACGAGAAGCTCTCTTCCAAGTCCCCCTCAATCTTGATGTGCTGCTTAAGGCGGTGCAGCAACCGACCAAGGGTGCTGCGGTCAATCTGATCCAGTACTTCTCGAGCGGCTTCGCCATTCGGCATAATATGCCAGCCTTCGTCCAAGGCGCGCAGGCACAGCAGCAACGTGCCAAGTTCGGTTTCCAAGAGCTGAGCTGCTTCTGCCGCGATGCCGTACTTTGCATAAAGCTCGTGCCGATCCGCCATGCTCTCATATTCGACGTCAAGCTGCGAACCGCTCATTGCACCTACCCCTTTACCGGAGAAGGTGCGGCCGGGCCGAGCTCGCCAATAAAGCGGCTCGGCAGCAGGTTCGCCAGCGGCCCCGATTGCGTCTTGAAGGCCACGTTGGCCCCATATGCATCTGCGGCCGGCATCTGTTGGGCGTAGGTGATGAAGAGGCTCCCCGGTCGGCCATTATCCGGGTCTGCCTTCACGCGCGTGATGCCCACGTAGAAAAGCCGGCGAGCCTCCTCGAGCGCAGCATCCTTTGCTGCCTTCGAGGGGGCGTCATCGAATGAGGGTGGGAGGATACCTTCCACGCACCCGGCAATGAACACGTAGGGGGAACTCAGGCCCTTGCTCTTGTGTAGACTCATGAGCCGGACCTCCTCGACCGTTGGCGGTATGTCGGGCTGGGTTATCTCCTTCATCATGCCAGAGAGTAGGTCCGTTGGCGTCTGGGCCGCCTCACTCTGCGCCAATGCTAGCTCACGTAGTTCCGATACGTCCGGATTTGTGGCCGGAAGCAGAACATCAATAAAGGCGGATAGATGGTCCTTCACACCGTCCAGCTCCGCGAGGGCTCCCTTGATGATGGCGAATTGACCGATCAGCGGCTTGGTGTGGGCGATTGTGAGCACGCCGTCCGACAGCTTGTTCATCGCCACCCAAGGGCTGTCGCCGGTCGACTCGCAATGCTGGCGTACCCGCGCGTATGAGTTGCAGCGAAAATCGTCCCGGTCGCATCCAAGGAGGTAGCGGAGCGCAACCCGGTCCTCGTTGTCGAGGAACAGTTTAAAGACCGAGAACTGAATTTGCGCGGCCTCTGAATCGAGCTGGCTCTCCTCGTAGTACGACTTGCCGGGGACGCCTTCGCTCTTGAGGGCGTTTAGGATTGGTTTTCCGGCAACGGCACGCTGGACGAGAATGATTATCTCACTGGGGTGAACGCCCTTGTCGAGGAGTTCCTTGATCTTCGCCGCAATCCATGTCGCCTCGCTATGGAGATACGGCAGTTGCACGATGGCGACCTCGCCCGCGCCCTTCGAAGGGAGGGGGGTCAATGCGCGCGGCGCGCGATTGGTGTTCACGTTGATAAGCGCGTTCGCCATCTCGACTACGGAAGTTGGGCAACGGTGGCAGTCGGCCATCTCGAGATCAGCACAAGCCGCATGAAGGTCCTTCCACTCACGGATGCCCTCGGGATGGGCGCACTTGAAGCTATAGATGGACTGGTCATCGTCGCCCACGATGCAGATTTCGGCGGCTTCCCCTAAGTAGGCAATGGCAGTCTGCTCAGCCTTGTTGAGGTCCTGATACTCGTCAACGAGTAGGTGTTTGAATTCCGAGCGCTCGGCCGCGGCTGGGTTATCTTTAAGGTAACGGACGAGGTACGGAATCAGCTCGCCAATTAGCATGCCTTGATGAAACTCGAGCCAAGCGAGGAGGGCTGCCGAAAATGCCTTTTCCTCATCGTTATTGGGGAAGCCGGGCTCGTCCCCTTGGCTCTGAGCCCAGGCGGCCGTGTACCCTTGGATCATCTTCTTCGCAGCGCGCTTCCCGCCGCTTGCTCCGGCAATGTCGCAGATCAGTGCCTTCATCTCGAAGGTATTTAGCGACCGGGGGGTGCGCCCTACGGCCTCGAGGACATGCTTCCGGGACAAGATGCGCATGGCAAGGCTATGGAGGGTCTGCCCCTCAAGCTCCTCGCATCCCGGCACTCCGAGCTTTTGCAGTTCCCGATGAAGATCCTCGGCCGCTACCCGCGTGAAGGTTACAGCTAGGAGCTCTTTGGGAGAAACGCCTGTCTCGAGCAGACGCGCGACCCGGCGCTTCATGGCAAAGGACTTGCCGGTTCCGGGCCCGGCAATTACTCGAACTCGTGGTTCAGGCGCCGATGCGATTTTGTATGTTACGCTTTCTGTGTCTAACCCACTGTCCCAAGCCATTCGAATCCTCCGATTTGACTACTGCCCCCTTAACATAAAATGAGTATCCTAGCATCAATCATCACAGAATATACCGAACCGTTCATATAACACCGGGGATACCCATTGCAACGAAGCCAATAAAACTCGTTTAATAATGTAAAAATGAACTTCACAGCAGGCTCGAACCGCGCGTCACGCCCGTCACCACCCCCCCATCCTAAGTTAAAGCCCCCCGCCCCATCCCGGCGCATCCTCCCTCGTCCATCGAGGAGCAACGAACCATGCCCGCAAAATCCAAGGCACAGCAGAAGGCAGCGGGGGCGGCGCTTGCGGCCAAGCGCGGGGATGCGCCCAAGAAGAGCCTCAAGGGCGCGTCGAAGCAGATGGAAGAGTCCATGTCCGAAAAGGAGCTGGAGGACATGGCCTCGACCAAGCGCAAGACACTGCCCGAGCGCAAGTCCTGAGCGGATCGGCATGCAGGCCGACAGCACCCGTCAGCACCACGATCCCGCGTCCGCCGCGACACGGGACATGCCGCGCTGGAGCATCTGGCGCAAATATGCCTATGGCTGGCTGACCTTGCTGTTCTTTGCGGTGTCGCTGGCGCTGCACTGGTATTTCGGGTGGCGCGCGTTTTCGAACGAGGCGCTGCAGCACGGCCAGGTGCCCGACCTGCCCGGCTATCTCGACGAGATGGCGCGCGACACGTTCGAGAACTGGCAGTCCGAATTCCTCCAGCTGATCTGGCAGGTCGTGGGCCTCGCCTATTTCCTCTATGTCAGCTCGCCCAGCTCCAAGGAGAATGACGACCGGCTGGAGGCCAAGATCGATGCGCTGCTGCGGCTGCAGGGGGGCGAGCAGGCCGAAACGATCATCCGCAGCATCGATGCGCGCTATCTGCGCGATGCGGGCCATGCCGAGCCGCATGGCTGACCTGGCCCTGCCGATGCCAGCAGCCAGTTCGGCGCGGGGCTAAACTATGTGGTTTCGCCCCTCGCTCGCTGCCGCAGAAATGCGCGCACCGCCTCGCCGTCCCCGGCAGAGGCGCATTTCCCCCAATGGAGGCTTAACATGGCCAGCTATGACAATGACATCTCGCTCCTCAACTCGCTGATCGCGACGACGCTCGACAGCGTCGAGGGCTATCGCGAATCGGCCAAGGATGCCGAGGACCCGCAGCTCAAGTCGAACTTCGCCGAGCGCGCGACCGAGCGCACCCAGGTCGTCGCGATGCTGCGCGACCAGGTGCGCACATTGGGCGGCACGCCCGAGGATGACGGCACCGTGCTCGGCGGCGCGCACCGCATGTTCGTGAACCTCAAATCGATGATCGTGGCGCGCGACGACAAGGCGGTGCTGGAGGAGGTCCAGCGCGGCGAGACCTATCTCATGGAAAAGTTCGAGACCGCGCTCAATGACCGCAATGCCTCGCCCGAGACGCTTCGCGTGATCGAGCAGGCGCACAGCCAGATCGCCTCGGGCAGCAGCGCGATGCAGGGCCTGGGATCGACCACCGGCAGCTACTGACGCTGCTTCGCACCGCGCGACCGACCTCGCGCCTGGGGAAAGAGGGGCCGCACGCGCCCCTCTTTTTTTGCGCGCACGCGCAGAAGCGATCAGGCCGAAGCCTGATGCGATGTCGCTGCGAAATATCGAGAAAACTGGAGCGGGCGAAGGGATTCGAACCCTCGACCCCAACCTTGGCAACTCGCCCGATGGCATTTCGCTAGTGTTTCCGTTGACACCCCACACCTCTCTAAACTACCGATTTTAATAGAATTTATTGCCTTAGCAGATCGAAGCCACTAACCTGCCTTACGCCAGATTTTGATCTGAAAAGCTTATGAAGTAAGCAAAATCGGTACATTGGGCGATGAAAGTAAGCAGACTTTCCGCCCCAGCGGTAAGGTGTTGAAGCCATGGCAAAATTGACGAAGACACTCGTCGAAGCGCTAAAACCCTCGAAAGATGGGGTCAAAGGTTCGAACCAATTCATATGGGATTCCGAGCTCCGCGGCTTCGGCGTCACGGTCGGCCAGCAAGGCACGAAAAGCTTCGTTGTCCAATATCGGAACCCCGCAGGTCAGAGCCGGCGGAAAGTGATCGGGCGGTTTGGTCTGATGACGGTAGAAGAAGCGAGGCGCACAGCACGCGTCATGCTGGGCGAGGTCGCCAAGGGCGCGGATCCCGTTGAAGAGACCAAGCAGGCGCGAGGCCGTACCGTCAGCGAGATCTGCAACTGGTATCTTGAACGCGCCGAAGCCGGGAAAATAATCGGACGCAGTCGAAGGCCTATAAGGGCCTCGACGCTGGCAATGGATCGCAGCCGGATTGAAGCGCACATTAGACCGCTCCTCGGTCACCGTATCATTGACACACTCAAGCTCGGAGACATCGAAGCAGCACAGGCGGATATTGCCGCCGGTATCACCTCTAAACCGCGTGTTGGGAGCCGAGGCGGCGCGACCAAGGGCGGAGAGGGAGTCGCGTCCCGGACAATGTCCACGCTTCATTCAATCCTGGAACATGCCGCCCGGCTTGGCGAAATTGAGAAAAACCCTGCACGTGGGGTGAGACGCTTGGCCAGCACACCCAAGATGCGCTGGCTGTCTCAGGCTGAAATACGCAAGCTCGGCGCTGCACTTCAGGAAGCGGAGGCAGACCTGGAGCATCCCAAGGGAATAGCGGCAATCAAGCTCCTGCTGCTGACAGGCTTCCGCCGGCTCGAAGCCCTCAGTCTTGAACGTACTTGGCTTCTTGAGGAAGAGAACGCTATCCACTTTCCGTCAACCAAGACCGGTGCACAGCGCCGGGTCATCGGCAATGCAGCCGTCAACCTGCTCGCTGCCCAGCCATGCAATGGCTCAAAATACTTCTTCCCAGCCGACTGGGGTGACGGCCACTTCATTGGCGTCGTCCGCGTACTTGATCGCGTATGTCTGAAAGCGGGCATCGAGAATGTCACCCCACATGTCCTTCGCCACACTTTTGCGAGCGTAGCGGGCGGACTTGGCTACTCTGAACTGACAATCGCGGCGCTGTTGGGGCACGCGTCGCGGGGCATTACACAACGGTATATTCACATCGATGAACCACTGCGGGCCGCTGCTACGTCTGTGTCCGACCACATATTGAATCTGTTGAACGCGACGTAGGGAGACGCCCCCTTTGTGGCCCTGGCCGCCACATAAACGCGGTGCGCCGCCGCATAAAAATTCGGGATTGGAGCACGGATCCCCTGTCGGTTGGTTCTTCGCCACTGCAAGGCCCAAAGCGAGTGAAACCTGAACTTCGAAAGTTGCCACGCCGGCCTGGCAAGCACCGCACTATCGAGAACGGTCCGTCACAAAACTAGCTTCATTTTGCCGACAATAATTGTGAAAGCCAATGAACGGAACCGCCATATTGAAGCTGCACAGGAGATCACGCGTATTAGCTTAACGAAACCTTTATAAAAACGTTTCGTCTCAATTACGGTATCAAACGGTTTCGCAGTGCGCGTGTTTGCCATAAGGCTGCCCAGAGAAATTCTGGGCAGAGTAGATTCACCAAGTGCAAGAAGCTTCCTCAGATAGTGTGGCTGGCTCGGGCGATCAAGCGCTCGCCAGCTTTGTTCTGCTGGCGAAGTTTTTGGGCGTCCCCGCCGATGTACGGCAGATCCATCATGATCGAGGCCAAGGCGATCGACCGTATCACTTTGATGACCTGATTCGCATCGCGAAGAAGCTTGGACTGTTAGCGAAGCGCAAACAGGCGACGCTCGCCGACCTCGCCAAACTCCCCCTGCCTGCACTTGTGCGCCTGTGCGAAGGTGGAACTGCGATCCTGCTGAAGATCGACGACAGCGGTGACAGCGGGCGGCGTCATATGGTGCTCCGCAGTGATGGGCAGCGTCCCGAAATATGGAGTGAAGGCGATGTTGCGGAACGCCTGGATCTGAAGAGTGGCAAAGCAGAGCTGCTGCTAATGACAAGCCGCGAGCACATCGCTGGCCAGAAACGCACCTTCGACATTTCGTGGTTCATCCCGGCACTGGTGAAATACCGAAGGCCGCTGCGCGATGTGCTGATTGGGAGCTTCTTCCTCCAGCTGATTGGGCTTGCTTCTCCGATCTTCTTCCAGCTGGTGATCGACAAGGTATTGGTCAATCAGGCGACGAACACGCTTGAGGTACTCGCGATAGGCCTCACCACGATCCTGGTGTTTGAGACGCTCTTGTCAGCTCTGCGCAACTGGCTGTTCGCGCATACCTCAAACCGTGTCGATGCGGAGCTGTCGGCGGCATTGTTCCGGCATTTGGTGGCCTTACCCCTTTCCTATTTCGAGGCGCGGCGTGTGGGCGACAGCGTGGCCCGGGTGCGAGAACTCGAGAACATTCGAAACTTCCTTACCTCGAACGCGGTGACCGTGGTGATCGACCTGTTCTTCACCATCGTTTTCTTTGCGGTGATGTATCTCTACTCGCCGCTGCTCACGCTAATCGTGGCGCTGACGATCCCGATCTATGTCGCGATCTCGGTGCTCATCACGCCATCACTGCGCGCCCGGCTCGACGAAAAGTTCAGGCGCGGGGCTGAGAATCAGTCCTTCCTGGTCGAAACCGTAACGGGCATCGGGACGCTCAAAGCGATGGCAGTTGAACCGCGGATGCGCGACCGCTGGGAAAAGCAGTTCGCGGGCTATATCCAGACCGGGTGGGCCGTGACCGTGCTGTCCAACTGGGGCAGCCACCTGATCCAGCTGGTCTCCAAGCTGACCACAGTGGCAATCCTGTTCTTCGGTGCGCAGGCAGTGATTGCGGGCGATCTCAGCGTCGGCAGCCTTGTAGCTTTCAATATGCTCTCGGGCCGGGTGGCGCAGCCGATCCTGCGCCTTTCACAGCTTTGGCAGGATTTCCAGCAGGTGCGGATTTCGGTCGACCGCTTGGGCGATATTCTCAACTCGCCTGCCGAGCCGGAACACAATCCCAACCGCGCAACTTTGCCACCTATCAAGGGCAGGGTTGAGTTCGACAAAGTGCGGTTCCGCTACCGACCCGATGCGCCCGAGGCGCTGCGCGGCGTGAGCCTCAATATCGCGCCAGGCGAGATGATCGGCATTGTCGGCCCCTCAGGCTCGGGCAAGTCGACGCTTACCAAGCTGGTGCAACGGCTATACGTGCCTGAGCAGGGCCGCGTGCTCGTTGATGGAACGGATCTCGCGCTAGTCGATCCAGCCTGGTTGCGCCGTCAGGTGGGCGTAGTGTTGCAGGAGAACATCCTGTTCAACCGCACCGTGCGCGAAAACATCGCGCTCGCCAATCCGACGCTGCCGATGGACCGAGTGATTGCGGCTGCGGAACTTGCCGGCGCCCACGAGTTCATCCTCGGCCTTGCGCAGGGTTATGACACCACCATCGAAGAGCGCGGCGCGAACCTGTCGGGCGGACAACGTCAGCGCCTTGCCATCGCCCGCGCGCTGATCACCGATCCGCGTATCCTAATCCTCGATGAAGCAACCAGCGCCCTGGATGCGGAGAGCGAGGAGATTATCCAGAACAACCTCGCTCGCATCGCGCGAGGGCGGACCGTGATCATCATCGCCCATCGTCTGTCGGCGGTGCGGCCTTGCCACCGAATCATTACCGTCGAGGCAGGCGAGATCACGGAAATCGGCTCGCATACTGAACTGCTGCGCGCCGGCGGTCGCTATGCCCATCTCCACGCCAAACAGACCGGCTATCGCCCCGATGCAGACGCGGTTCCGGCATGAGTTTCTTGGCTAACACATTCCCGACACTGGCGCGGCACTGGCAGGTGTTCCGCGAAAGCTGGCGGAACCAGAACGAGGCAGATCTGGCCTTCAAACCCAAGGCTGAACATGAATTCCTGCCTGCTGCGCTTGAAATCATGGAAAAGCCGCCGAGCCCCGGTCTCCGGTGGTTGCTGTTGATGACCTGCGCCCTGTTCGTGCTCGCGCTGTTCTGGGCGATATTCGGGCGCATCGATGTCGTTGCCATCGCAGCGGGAAAAACTGTGCCGGGCGAGAACGTCAAGATTGTCCAGCCGATCGAGATCGGCGCGGTGCGCACGATCCATGTCCGCAACGGCCAATTCGTCCGCAAGGGCGATTTGCTGATCGAGCTCGACCCGACGCTCGCCACCGCGGACGAGGCACAGAGTACGCAGTCGCTGCGCTCTGCACAGATCATCAAGGCGCGCAATGACGCCCTGCTCGCTCATCTGCGCGGCGCCCCTGCCCGCTTCGTTCCGCCCGTAGGCACGTCACCCGAAGTTATAGCCACAGAGCAAGCCTTCGTCCGCAATGCAGTGGCGCAGTACGAAGCCCAGAAAAGCGCGCTCATGCAGCAGCGTGCGGAGAGCGAGGCCGATCTGGCAGCCACAAAGGCGGAAATCGCCAAGCTGGAAGAGGTGCTGCCCTATATCGACAAGCAAATGAACGCGCGTGCCGAACTGACCGAGAAAGGCTTCTTTTCGCGCCTCAAGCTGCTCGAATACGAGCAGCTGCGCGCCGAGCACATTCGCAACATCGAAGTCCAGCGCGCCAACTTCGCCCGGTCCCAGGCCTCGATCCGTAGGCTGGAAGCCGAGTTGCAGGCCTTGCGCGCGGGGTTCGGTCGCACCGCCGTTACCGACCTAGCAGAAGCTGAACGAGAGGTGGGCCTCGCCGGCGAACAACTGCGCAAGGCGGCACGGATGCGGCAGTATCAGGAACTGCGCGCTCCCGTTGATGGCGTAGTGCAGCAGCTTGCGGTGACAACCGTGGGCGGAATCGTGCAGCCTGCACAGCCGCTCATGGTCATCGTGCCCTGTTCCGGCGGCGGGGCGGCCGCGGCAAGCTGCAATGGCGGCGTGACGATCGAAGCTTTTGTTCAGAACAAGGACATCGGCTTTGTAAAGGTCGGCCAGCGAGTGGCCGTGAAGCTAGAGGCGTTCAACTTCACCGACTATGGGTTGATCGAAGGCAGGGTCACGAACATCAGCCGCGATGCGATCGACCAGAGCCAACAGCCCGTCGGAAGCGTCAAGGACGGAAATGGTCGCCCGGTCCAGCCTGGGCTGGTCTATGCCGCGCGGATCGAACTCGTCTGCGAGGCGAAAGGCCGCACACACAATCCGCTATGCGACCGCGTACAGCCGGGCATGTCGCTGCAGGCGGAGATCAAGACGGGACGGCGGCGGATCATCCAGTACCTGCTTTCGCCGATTAGCCAGGCGCTGAGCGAGGCGGGACGAGAAAAGTGAGCGATGGCAGCGGTCACTGTCGATGAGCCTGGCTCAAGCAAAATACCACCAAATTTAAGATTTATGCATCCGTAAAAACACCAATTTGATGCTATCTACGGTGCCATAAAGGGTAAATTTCTCATTATCCTTCTTGTTGCGCCACGCTATAGAGTCGTTCTCTAGTCAAGCAAACTTTGCAGTTGCTTGAAAAAAATTGTACGGCATTATCGTGATACGGACACGAAGCCCTAATTGAGATTTGGCCGACGTTGGCCAGCTTCAGGACTGGTGGCTAACGGTCCTCGCCGCCAGCAATCTGGAGACCGTGCAATGGCATTCCCAAACTTCACACGCTCTCCGTGTCTTCGCCGTCGCCTCGCACCGCGCCTGCCGCAAAATCAGAATGGATTCCAAGCGGCACACATCGCTTGCTGGAAAACGCTGGGGAGCAATTGATGGTATATCTTATCGGCAGCGAACCTGAGATGGGTCAGTATCCGAGTGAAAAATTTCTCGACGGCGACCCTCATCGGATCAAGGTTGAAGGTCCGGAAACCGAAGAGATGCTTCGAGCAATTGCTCGCAATCATAAACACCAATACAATTTGGGTTTTCGCATTACGCACGAGAACGTTCCAACCATCTGGCAATGGAAATCTTCTCGCGCAGTGCCCGATTATTATACGCCCAATGCCTTCCCATGCGTCTCCTCGCGCTTCAAGGAAGTGGTCGAGAGGTTCGAGCCTGATGTGCATCAGTTCTTCCCGGTAGCCGTGGTCGACAAAGCGGGCGAGGAGATCGCTCAGCGTTGGTTATGGGTCGTGTGCAACCGGATAGACGGAGTTGATCGCGAACATACGACCTTCGTGCTCAAGAAGGGCGCACTATGGATGTCAAGTTGGATGGAGAACGGCAAAAGAGTGCGTGTCCCGGATGCCAAGCTCTACCACAGTAAAACCTTGACGGCGGGCTATCATTTCTGGCGAGACAAGCATTTAAGGGGTGGAGGGATTTACGCCTCCAACGAGGCTGCGGAAGCCTTGCTTGCGCTTGATCTAGTGGCCTTTGCTGCCAGCAAACTGGAGACCATGTGATGGCTTTTCCCGATTTTCCTCGCCCGCAAGGTCTCCGTCGCCTTCTCGCACCGCGCCTGCCGCAAAATCAGAATGGATTTCAGGCAGCACACATCATTGGCAGCAGCTTCTGGCGTAACAACGCGGACTGGCTGGACGGAATCGGCTTTGACGAGAATCAAGACGTGCTGAATAATGCAGTACTTCTCCCGGAAAGCGCTCGCGGCAACCTCGTGCTTGGCGCCGCCAACCATATTGGCAATCACTTCGGGGCATTCGATCGATTATTTTACCTGCCGCACCAACCGGGAGTGAATGATCAGGAGTTTGACGAAGCCGACCTTTACCTAAATATCATTGAACAAAATCGAGACCTAGCACTGGAAGGTCTCATCGTCGGCTCGCCCGAATGGGAAGCAGTCAATCTCGACTACCGCATTCAGGTCCGCAACTTCCTTGACTTCGCCAAATTGCTTTTCCTGCATGACGACGTGGTCGACGCTCTCGGCTTTGGCGATCAAGAAAGCCTGGTGCTCAACACGGCGGATGCACGCTATGCAAATCAGTCTGCCGTCCTGGCCCGTTTTGATGAGTTGGCATCCACAACATTCGGCGGAGGAACATCGCCTGGCATCTTCGACTACGATGCCGTCATCAGCAATCCGTTGTTTCTGTTCATTCGCGACGAAATTCGGGGCAAGATTCCTGGCGGACCGCAATATCAAGACGTTGAAGTCGATCATCTGATCGTTGACAAGATTCCAGATGCCGCTCGCATTATCTATCCGGGCGGTAGTGTTGCGTGGCTGCCCGAGGTCCGCGCCGATATTCTTATGCGCGACCAGCTGATGCAATTTGCGCTCGATAATGCGGGCGCGGTGATCGATTGGCCAAATTTTGAGGCGCTGATCTCCAGCGTCGATGTTGATAATCTCGGGGCATTGCTCGCTCCCATCATCGCATCGGCAGAGGTCGATGATCCTGCGGCGAGTCTGCTGTCCGTCGTCGAGGTCGTGGCCGCGAAAGCCGTCACAGACGATGCGGCACTGGAGATGCTCAACCAATATTTCGGTGCGCTGGCTTCATTCGGTATGTCCAAGGTCGATGACGTACCAGAAGCGTTAAAGCGAGACCTGCTTACCGCATATAATCAGGTTGATCGTGCGTTGAACGGGGATATCGTCGGGGTTCCTGAAGATGTCGAAAAAAGACTTGCTGCCACATCTGGTGGCCGTGCTCTCTTCTTGCTCGATCAATGGCGTGATGCTGTTGCAAATGGCAACGACCTGAGTGAATTGCCGCTTTCAGGCGGAGGAATTTATTCCCAAAGCGACACGGGTCTTGGCGAGGCCATGTATCTCAACCTGGGGGCCGCCAGCGGATTTGCAGCATTGCGAGACATGGTCGAAGGAGCTCTGACCGATGCGCTGGATGGATCGGTCGAAGGCGTGTTCGACGCGGTTCCGGATGAAGCTGTTGCGGAGATTGAGGCGCTTCTGGCCAACATTGGCCTGATCGAGAACCCAGGTAAACTCGCTGCGATTGCTGAAAAAGGCGTGACCGAATATATCTTCGATTTGGCAGGAAAGTTCTTCAGGGACGTTACATTTGCTTCTCTGACCTATGCGAGTGGCCGAACGGCTGTAGAGGCGTTCGACTCAACATTGCCCGGCGGCAATTTCTTCCAATTGATGGTCGGAGCTGATGAAGCCGCTCTGGTAGGCAATGCAAACAACAACCTTCTTCTGCATGTCGGCCACGGATCTGCTTATGGCCTTGACGGCGACGATGTGCTTGTGGGTTTCCGTGCTGCCTCGGGTGCTACTCCTGAAGATGCGCTCCGTCTCGACGGTGGAGCCGGCGATGACTTTGTAGCGCTAACGTTCGGAGCTGGGGGCTTCGCATACGGTGGTGCAGGTGATGATATTCTCGTGGGCGGAGGGGCAGAAGCCCATTTGTATGGCGGCGATGGTAAGGATTTGTTCCACATCGGTGCGAACACGACGATCCATGACGCCGAAACTTCCGGCGACTCCGTCTGGATGGGTCTGCCGATTCTGGGTGGCACCAAGCAGTGGTGGATGGAGGGGAATACGGCCTATTGGTCGCCTTTTTCGACATTGTTGACCGCGTTTCCGGTCATCGGTTCGGAGATACTGGCGACAGCTGCGATATTTGTCGATGCAGTGACGATGAAGTTCGCCAGCTTCCAGACCTATGAGGACGGCGGACTGGGGATCAACATCGGATATGGTCTTGGCGGGGTGGCCAAGATTGAGGATTACCAACTCGATCTTGATACGGGTCGCGCGAGCGGCGGCGTGGTGGTCTTCGAAGCAAGCCGAGCGGGCGATGCCAGTTCGGGCTTGCAGGAGCCGAGCCGTGAAAAGTTCATGCAGTTCATCAATCTCGCCCTCAAGGCGGGCTTTGGCGTAGGGTTCACCGGCTGGGACCCGGTCGTTCTTGATCTGGATGGCGACGGTTACGAGCTCACCACCCAGCGCAACAGCGGCGTGCATTTCGAGTTCGATGATGACGGGTTTGCCGAGAAGACTGGCTGGGTGCGGCCGGATGACGGCTTTCTGGTGCTCGATGCCAACGGCAATGGTATCGTCGATGACGCATCCGAATTCTTCGGCGACGAGACGCAGGGCGGATTTGTCGAGCTTGCCACGCACGACCTCAACCTGGATGTCGTGATCGACAGCCTCGATACCGTATTCAACAATCTGCGCGTCTGGCGCGATCTGGACAGCGATGGCGCAACTGACGCGGGCGAGCTCGCCACCCTGAATGATCTGGGCATCACATCGATCAGCCTTGCGGCTATAGCTCCTGCACAACAAACCGATATTGGCGGCAATGTCGTTGCCTTTGAGTCCACCTTCACCCTGGCGAACGGCACGGTGCGCAAGGCGGGCGATGTGGTGCTCGACATCAGCCATATCGACACCCGCTATCTTGGCGATACCGCGGTGAGCGCGCAGGCAGCTGCGCTGCCGCAATTGCGTGGCTTCGGCAATGTGGCTGATCTTCATGTTGCGATCAGCGAGGATGCAGCTCTGCTCGCCCAGGTGCAGGCATTTGATGCGCTGGCGACCGGCGACCTGTCGGTCCTCAAACAGGCGGCAGAGGCCATCCTTTACGCATGGGCAAATGTCGATGGCGTGACGGCAGACCCTATCGGAGCGAACGGCTTCGATGCGCGCAAGCTGGCGTTCCTGGAAGCATTTAGCGGCCAGCAGATAGCCCCGCGCGACCCGGTCACCGGCGTGGTATCGACCGCTGGCCTTGCCGAACTCGAAGCGAGTTGGGCGGACACGCTTGAAAGCCTGACCCTTCGTCTTGTTGTTCAGAGCTCGAGCCTGCCTGCCTTTGCTGACATGACCTATCGCGAAGATCTTGATCTCATCGTGATGGGCAGTGCCGACACGCTCAAGCAGGCCTATAGCGCGATCCTCGCCGGCCTTTCAAATGATCCTGTGACGGCGCTTGGCGAATGGGAGGCCTGGGGCGAGCTGTTGCGCGCTGTTCAGGATGGTTCGCGGCGCTTCGACAACAACATAGTTCGCGACGACTTCGCTGCGGCGCAGCTCCTTGCTGCTATTGCCGAGAGTGGCACCAGTTTCGACCTTTCAGCGCTCGCCCCCGCGCTTGGCATCACCAATTTGCGCATTGGTACTGCTGGCAGCGAAACCCTCACAAATGTCAGTGGCGGAACGATCTTTGCTGGACTTGATGATGGCGATACCGCTCGCGGGCGGGGCGGGCAGGATGTGTATCTGCTGGAAAGCGGGTTTGGCGATATCATCATTGATGATGAGGAGGGCGCGCAGTCCGGCGATCGCATTCGCTTTGTCGATCTCAACCGTGCGGATGTCTCTGCCGCTCGTGTGGGGGACGATCTGGTTCTGACTGTCACGGCAAACGGGGATAAAGTTACAGTCCTTGGCCAGTTTGCAGACGTCGTGCCTATCTCGTCCGACGTGTTTGCCAGTAATAATCGCGGCATTGAGGAAATCCAGTTCGCCGACGGCACCGTCATGGAGTTGCCGGACATTGCCATCGCCGTGGGCGAAGGAACCACCGGCGATGATGTGCTCGAAGGCACGATGCACACAGACGTGTTCCAGGGTCGCGCAGGCAACGATCTTCTCATGGGCGGCGATGATGCCGACCTCTACGTCTTCGACGCTGGCGATGGCGCGGATATCATTCGCGATCAGCAGACCAATCCGCTGTTGCGTGCCGCAGACATGCTGATCTTCGGCGACGACATTGCACCGGAGGATCTCGTCTGGTCGCGCGGGATCGAACCGAACGACCTCGTCATAACGATCGGGACCGGAAGTGACAGCATCACGATCGACGAGCAGTTCGGCTATTCCTCACTCGGCTATAACGGGCAGTTTGCACTGAATTCGCGCATCGAACTTTTCTCGTTCCGTCACTATGGCGATGTCTATACCCACAAGGATATCCAGCAGCAGCTGATCGCCGCCGAAACCACGAGCGGTGATGACGTCACGCGCGGGTTCGGCGACGATGACACCTTTGGTGCGAGCGCAGGGAACGACACTCTCGTCGGCCTCGATGGCAATGACACGTATTTCTTCGGTCGCGGCGTTGGCAACGACGTCATTGATGAGCAGGCCCTCTATATCGACGTGAATGTCGGGCTTGGCGGGCTTTCGCTTGAGATGGGCGCCGATACCGTAACCTTCGCAGCGGGCATCGATCCGGAAGACGTGATCTTCTCGCGGCTGAGCGAAGCACCCGATCTGGTTGTGACGCTCGATACCGGCGAAACTCTGACGGTACTGAACCAGTTTGCTGGCTTCCAGACCGGACCGCTGGGCGCGCAATGGTTTGATCGCATCGAATGGTTCGAGTTCGCCAATGGCATGCGCATAAGCTGGCAAGACGTGCTGCTCGATATAACCACCGGGTCGGCGGGAGATGACAGCCTCTGGGGAGACCTCTACCAGGACACGCTGACCGGTGGCGGTGGCAATGACTATCTTTCCGGTGGAGGCTATGCAGACACCTACATCTTCAATCCCGGCGACGGCCACGACATCGTCGATGACAATAACCAGTTCATTCTTGGCGACGGATTTGTCACAATCGACTCCACGCCCGATATTCTTCGCTTCGGAGCTGGGATCACTTCGGCCGATATTTCCCTGGAGCGGATTGAAAAGTCGCTCAAGCTGATAATCGGTAACGGTGCAGGTAGCGTCACCCTGCAGGGTCAGAACGACTACTATCACACAGGTGTATTTGGAGCGATTTCAAACAACCGGATCGAGCGGGTCGAGTTTGCAGATGGCGAAGTCTGGACGTGGCAGGGCCTCAATGCGCGCGCGATCAATGATCAAACCACCGCCGGCGATGACATCATTGATGGCTTCGCACTCGAAGATCGCTTTGAGGCAAGCGCTGGTAATGACGTCATGCGCGGCGGCGATAGCGGAGATACATATGTCTTCGGCTTCGGCTCGGGCAATGATACCATTCGCGAGTCCGTCGAAAATGCCAATTTTGACGATGACGACGTTATCGAGTTCGGTGCAGGCATTACCGAACAAGATGTAGCGCTATCGCGTTCCGGCAACGATCTGGTCGTTTCGCTGATCGGGTCCAGTGACACTCTCACGATCAAGGACCAGTTCCTCTATTCGGCATGGTTCACTTGGAACGATATCGAGACCTTTCAGTTTGCAAACGGCACCCTTTGGAGTGACCTCGATGTGAGGCAGAAACTGCTGGAACCGACGGTCGGAGGTGATCACTTGATCGGCTTCAGTGACAATGATGTTCTCAATGGTGGCACTGGAAACGACATATTGGAAGGACGCGATGGCTCCGACACCTACGTCTATGGCGCGGGCTACGGTAATGACATCGTTCGTGAAAACGTAACCAATTCCAATCTCAGTGATAACGACCGGGTCATCCTAAGCGGTCTTAGCCGCGGCGATGTTTCCTTTACGCGCGCCGACAACAATCTGGTGATGACGATTGGCGCGACCGGCGAGACACTCACGATCGAAGGCCAGTTCAACTTCTCGAACTGGCTTGCCTGGCAGGATATCGAGACCTTTGAATTTGCCGACGGCTCGACGCTATCAGCGCAGGCTATATCGGCCGAGATTCTTGGCGGTACACCGGGGGATGACAATCTCGTCGGGACGTTTCGTACAGACGTTCTGGACGGTGGCCCTGGAAATGACATCCTTAGTGGCGGCGATGGCTCTGATATCTATGTGTTTGGGATTGGTTACGGGACCGACACCATTTACGAAAATGTTAGCAACGCCAATCTCGCCGACGACGATGAGCTTCGCTTCGGCGCCGGTGTTGCTGCATCCGATCTGTCGTACACCAGAAATGGCAACAATCTTACAATATCGATCAATGGAACAAGCGATAGCATCACTTTGATTGATCAGTTCTCTTTCGCTGCATGGTATACTTGGAAGGATGTCGAAAGCTTCCGGTTTGTTGATGGTACCAGTCTGACGAAGGCAGATATTCAGGCCGAATTGCTTACAGGTACCGAGGGCAGTGACTATCTTTACGGCTTCAAATCCGGCGACCGTCTTGATGGGGGAGCGGGCGATGATGTTCTGGAAGGGCTTGATGGCTCAGATACCTATGTGTTCGGGTTCGGGTACGGTCACGATCAGATTATCGAGACGGTCACCGACGCGAATTTACCCGACGATGATACGATAGAATTTGGTCCCGGGGTCACCTGGGATTCGCTAACGTTCTCTCGGTCGGGCACCGATCTGACGATAGCGCTACCCGGCGCACAAGATACTTTATTTATTGCAGGAGCGCTCGGAACCGCTAGCCCAACGAGTTATTATACGTGGACAGATATCGAACAGTTGAAATTCGATGACGGTACAGTTAAGATAAAATCTGATCTTTTTTTGAGGCTTCTGGATATCGCTGCTACTGATGGCGACGATATAATTTATGATTTTTATGGGCATGACACAATTTCAGGTGGCCAAGGTAATGATTTACTTAAAGGAAGCCGAGGGAGTGACACTTATATTTATAACATAGGTGATGGCCACGACACTGTTGAAGATTATGTCATCACGTTCGGCAGCAGCGGAGACCGTATCCTGTTTGGACCAGGAATTACTGCCGCTGACATCCAGGTCATAAGGTCGCCAGGATCTATCAACGATATTGTGCTGGGCTTGTCAGACGGCACCGGCTCGGTCACCTTGAAAAACCAAGCGCTGAATAACAATGATTGGCTGATAGATTCGGTGCAGTTTGATAACGGCCTGCAATGGTCACCGGCGCAAATTGCTAACTTGTTTGTTGAAGGACAAACTTCAGCGAACAACGACGATGTCTACGGAACGGCATGGAATGATCAACTTGCTGGGCTGGGCGGTGATGATGTGCTTCGCGGCCTTTCCGGCAACGATGTTTTAAATGGTGGCGCAGGCAATGACACACTGATTGGCGCGGATGGCGCAGATATATATCTTTACGATGCAGAAACTGGAAATGACCTGGTCCAAGACTATTCTGTGTCTAGCGCTGGAGACAACGTTCTTCGCTTCGGAGCAGGAATAACTTCGACCGATTTGATATTCGGCACCAATGCTGCTGACGTTTCTGACATGATTATTCGATTCGCGAGTACAAGCGGTTCAGTAACTCTTGATAATCAGATACTCGGCGGCTCTGCATGGGGCGTGGATCAAGTCGAATTCGCAGATGGTACCCTATGGGATTCAGCTGCGCTATTGATAAATTACCTCGAGCGGCAAGGCAGCGCGGACGATGATGTGATCGGTGGCAATAATAATGCCAACGTCTTGACTGGGTTCGCTGGTAACGATGTCATAATCGCTCTTGGCGGCAACGATAGCATCACAGGCGGCATCGGCGACGACACTCTTGAAGGTGGTGCCGGATCAGATGCGTATTTTTACGATGCGGGCGACGGGTCTGATGTGCTGCTTGACGTTGGTACAGACTCTGCTGACCGTTTGGTTTTCGGTTCTGGCATCAATTCAGCGAATGTCTTGATCGACCCTGATCTTTCCAATGCGGATAAAATGATCATCAGGTTTGCAAATATGCTGGGGCAGATAGCTGTTCAACAGCAGTGGACGAATGGCGCCGGGCTGGAATTTATCGAGTTTGCAGATGGAACGGTATGGGACTACGCAGCGATCCAGCAGCAATTTGCACTAGGACAGGAACGCGCGGGTAGCCAGACGTTGAACGGCACCAGCGGCGCAGATACGATTTATGGATACGGCGGAAATGACACAATCTATGGCTATGGTGGCAACGACACGCTGATCGGTGGGACTGACAATGACTATGTGGTCGGCTCAGCGGGCAACGACACCTATGTCTTCAACCTTGGCGATGGCAACGACAGATTCTTCGAAAACGAGGACGCCTTCGGTTACGGTGGCAACGACACGCTGCGGTTTGGTGTTGGTATCACGCTCGGTGATCTCATTCTGAGCAAGGTGACATCGGACTGGGATGATCTCACAATCGGCTTCGTCGGGACCAGCGATACAATCTTGATGGACGAACAGGACTACAGCTACCAAGGGCGCTTTTATAATCGTATCGAGAACTTCGTTTTTCAGACTTTGCAGCAGAACGGCTCGATCACCCAATCGTCCCTCAGCTGGTCTCAAATCGAAGCGCATCGGATTTCCAATGCGGCCACTGGCGGGGCAGACACGATCATCGGAAGCATTGGTTCGGATACTATCACCGGCGGTGGCGGCAACGACACGCTCTACGGCTGGACCGGCTCCGACATACTCATCGGTGGAGCTGAAAATGATTATGTGGTCGGCTCAGCGGGCAATGACACCTATGTCTTCAACCTCGGCGATGGCAACGACAAATTCTTCGAGAACGAGGACGCCTTCGGTTACGGTGGCAACGACACGCTGCGTTTTGGTGTTGGTATCACGCTCGGCGATCTCATTCTGAGCAAGGGGACATCGGACTGGGATGATCTCACAATCGGCTTTGTAGGGACCACCGATACAATCTTGCTGGACGAACAAGACTACAGCTACCAAGGGCGCTATTACAATCGGATTGAGAACTTCGTTTTTCAGACTTTGGAGCAGGACGGCTCGATCACCCAGTCATCCATCAGCTGGTCGCAAATCGAAGCGCGTCGGATCACCAATGCGGCTACTGGCGGGGCAGATACGATCATCGGGAGCACTGGCTCGGATACAATTACCGGCGGTGGCGGCAACGACATGCTCTACGGCTGGACCGGCTCCGATATACTCATAGGCAATAGCGGAAATGATTATGTGGTCGGGTCGGTTGGCAACGACACCTATGTCTTTAATCTCGGCGATGGCAACGACACATTCTTCGAGAGCGAAGACGCCTTCGGTTACGGTGGCAACGACACACTAGCATTCGGACCAGGCATTGCCGTTTCAGATATCATTATTACCCGATCGCCCAACAACTCGGCAGACATCATCATTACCTTCAAGAACTCGACAGACACAATTTTGGTAGATGGCCAGAACGATGTTTATCAGTCGCGCTACTACAACAGGATTGAAAGCTTCTCTTTCACAGATGGATCCACGCTAACACATAGCGATATCGCTGCTCGCACCATCATTGTGAGCGGAACAACCATTACAGGTGGAATAGCAGATGATGCCCTGACAGGAACATCTAGCAATAACGTAATTCTCGGCAAGGCGGGCCACGACACACTGGATGGTGCAGGCGGTAATGACTCGCTGACGGGAGGCAGCGGAAACGACATTCTTACCGGTGGGACTGGTTTCGACACCGCCGTTTTTGCGGGCCTCAGCCAGAATTATGTGATCACTACGGGCTCCGGCTTTATCAGCATCGCTGACAGCGATGCGATATTGAACGGTGACGACGGAACCGACGCGCTCATTGGAAGCGAGCAACTCCTGTTTGGAGATGGAGAGATTGTCGGGATCACGTCGCCGATCATTCTTGATCTCGGCGGGGATGGCATTGAGACCTTGTCGGCAGCCGAGAGCAATGCTCGTTTCGACTTGGATGGAGACGGGCTTGCCGACGATCCGAGCTGGATCGGGGCCGCTGATGCCTTTCTCTATCTCGACCGTGACGGCAACGGCACCATGTCAGGCGCCGAAGAGATCAGTTTCATTGACGATATGCCTAACGCCGCCACCGACCTCGCTGGCCTTGCCGCCTTCGATACCAACAAAGATGGCATTCTGGACGACCGGGATGCCCGCTTTGCCGACTTCGGCGTGTGGCGAGATTCTGATGGAGATGGCGCAGTGGGCGCGAACGAGACTGCCACTCTTGCAACCATGGGCATCCGCTCGATCAACCTCGTCGGAACGCCAGTCAATGCCGAAACTGAGTTTGGCGAAGTGGCGATCGCCAATATCGGAACTTTCACACTCACCAGCGGTGCGACCCGCAGCTTTGCCGATGCAGCACTGACGTACTTCTCGGCGGCGTCGGCCAGTTTCGCCCCGGCCCTCGATTTACTCGGGCCGGATGTCTTCCTCGCGCCGCGGCGGGACAGCGCTTTCCGACACGTCGCGTTTCTTCCAGCGGATGAGGAAATCCTGGAGGAACTCGGCGCTGCAAGCTCGCAAAGTATAGCGGAACTGTTCAGCCGTATTGCAGCGGAGAGCGAGACAGCACCCTTATTTTCCGAACCTGCCCTAACCGTTATTGCGGATACCGAGCGAGAGCCGTTGCTGCACCAACGGGTGATCGATTCGGCGTCGATCTATAGCATGACATTCCAACCGTTCGGGCATCAGCTAGTGCAGGAGCGTCTGGTCGATCTGCTCGATGCTGATCCAGCCAGGGTCGCTCCCGCGACTTTGGAAATGAAGCAGAATGCCGATCGAGACTCCGATGCGCCTGCTTTCAGGGTCACCGACATCTTTTCTCCTGTTGAAACTCCCGGGATTGAAATCTTCGCAACAATCGCAACTCCAGAGCACGCCGCGACAGAGCCGGTTGCTCAACCCAGCGCTGATCGTCCAAGGCTCGATCCGGCGCAGCACGAGATGTGGGGTGGACCAGCATGGATTGCTGCCTTGCCTTCCCATCCTGGCGATTTTGCGGAGATAACCATGCCGCTTGCGCATGATCTGAGTTCAACGCTTGATCTTACAGCATTTTTATCAAAGCACGTTGCCGTCGATACGGCGCCGGATGCCGACATTGCACGCAAGCTCGCAATGATCCGCCAGGATATGGGCAGTTTCGGTGCAGTCGGGACCGGTGAAAGTGATCGACTCCGCCAGCAGGAACCAGAAAGCTACTATCTTTATGCCTAATGCCAACGGGCATTAACATGACCATCACTCGCCTGTTTGCGGCAAGTGATGGTCATGATAGGTATTATCTGATCGATGAGCTTGTTCCAGTCCTCGTCGCTGTGATTGACGAGGTTGCCATAAGGCGAACAGACGACGTTAGAGCGCCGGTTGTCGCGCCTGGACCGCGGGATGTTCTCTACTGGGCTCAGTTTCAGGCATTTGGCCAGCAACGCGGCGATTTTTGTATTGCTAAGCACGATGAGCTTTCAGGCTACGGGCCTTCCTACCCGATCCTTAAGGACAACTGTATGGGCGGCAACGGTGCTTGTGAGCGAGATCGCGGCCAGACAATTTAGTGCAGCGCCACGTCCTCGCTGTAATCCCGGCTCAGCAACTCCTGCAGCCGCTCAGCAAAGCCATCGACCGCAGCAGTGACACCTGCCAGCCGCCGCGCAACCGCGTCCAGCGCCTGCTCCAGCAGGATTTCGTCAGTTGTGGGCGCAGGCTCAGCATCATCCATGCCGCCAAGCTACATCCCCATGCCGAGCCCACGCGAGAGGCCGAGCGATTTCTGGAGGTCCTGAGACAGCGGTTTTGTGCTCATAGCGTCCAGCCCCAGCTGCGGACGCCTGTTGGCCAGCACCGACTCAAGCTGAGGATCGCGCTCCAAGCCCTTCGCCATGCCGACCAGAGAGGCACGCACCTTATCCGAAGCCGCCGCGCTGCCGTTCTTGCGAAGCGCCCGGTACTGCTGCGACTGCCGCTGCCACTGATCGACAAAGACATCGGCCCGCCGCTCATTGGCAGCGGCAACACGCTGCGCCTCGATGCGCAGCTTGGCCTGCTGCTCCATCGCCTGGATGGCGCGATCAGTCTTGCCCTTCACCGCTTCTGGAATGAGGCTCAGATTCTTGTTCACCGCTTTACGCAAATCGCCGAAGCTGTCCGGCCTCAAGGCATTGAGCTCCGCCCCCGCCTTGTCCAGCGCGGTCCGCTGCGATGCCAGCGGCTGAAGGCCCTTGTCGCGCATGGCGACAATGTCCTGCGCGACACGCGCAAAGCGCTGCACGGCCTTGTCGAACACCTGCTTGTCGTTCGCCTGTTCCGGCAAGGCGACTTTGACACGCACCTGGGCAGCTGGTGGACGTTCCGTCGGTCGGTTCGCACCCTTGAGCAGATCGGCGAGATGACCGCTGCGACTAACCTTGACCCCGGCGCGCGCCTCGCGCTGCGGCTGCGGCTGCTGGTCTGCGACCTTCTCCGGCTGCCGGGCATAGTCGCTGGCCATATCCTTACCCCGCTCGCGGCTGAGGGTGCGGGTGAGCGCCCTGCGATCGGCAAAGTCGTCTTTGCCGTAATGCAGATCGACCTGCGTCCGGTGCCGCGACAACGCAACGTAAGCCCCATGACTGTCCATGCCCGGTGTCGCCAGCAGCTTGACCTGATCAACGGTCATGCCCTGCGCCTTGTGGATCGTAGCCGCATAGCCATGATCGATATGGGCATAGTCCTTCAGATCGAACGCCACGGCCTTGCCGTCGTCGAGCTTCACCGACATGCGCATGGCGCTGACGTTTTCGACGGTGCCAAGCGATCCGTTCTTTACGCCCAGCGATCGTTCGTTCTTCAGGAACATGATCCGGTCACCATCGGCGAACATCCGCGTGCCGCGCTCGACCCTGAGTACAACGTCATCGCCCAGATCCCCGCTGGCGCGCACCTTCTCGCGCACGGCTTCGTTGAGCGCGCGGACCTGGTCATTGGTGTGCGTCAGGATGATGCGGCTGGCATCGGGTTTGGCCTGCCGATCGCGATCCCACGCATCGACAAGCTCAGCGCGCGCAGCCTCGCGCGTCTCGGCAACATGGACGTGTCCGGCCCGCTCATATCGCCCAAGCGCCTCACCCGTTCTGCCAGTGGCCAGCTCACGCGTCGCTTCGCGCTGCCAGTCGATCTGCTGCCGCCGGATCGATGCGATCTCAACCGCGCCATGTCGCTCGGCGGCTGCGCGGAACGCAGCGCCTGCCTCGATCGCCTGTAGCTGCTGCGGATCGCCCACCATCACAACCTTGGCACCAGCACGCTCGGCTTCGGATATCGCGCGCTCCATCTGACGCGTGCCAAGCATACCGGCCTCATCGATGACCAGCACATGCCTGCTGGTGAGCTTCTCTCTTCCCTGCGCCCATTGGTGCTCCAGGCTGGCAAGTGTGCGCGAAGGGATGCGCGAGCCATGCTCCAGCCCTTCGGCTGCAATGCCGGACAGGGCTGCACCCTGTACCGTATAGCCAGCACGCGCCCATGCCTCGCGCGCAACACCCAGCATCGCGCTTTTGCCCGTTCCGGCATATCCGATGACATTGCTGACGCCCTTTGCCGATGTGACATGCTCAAGCGCACCGCGCTGCTCAGCCGACAAGTCCAGACCGCGCGCCTTCGCATTGGCCAATGCAACTTCCCGATAGCGGTCCGCAACGGCATGACTCCGCCGTGCTTCGAGCCGGATCGTCGCGCGCTCGAGCCGCTGTTCGGTCTCGATCATCTCGCGCGAGGTGAACCGGTCATTGCCCTTGCCGTCCTTGCCCAATGCGATGAGCTCAGGCGCATTCTTCACCGCTGACATCACCGCATCGAACTGCTCCTTGTCGGCGCTGTGCCGGTGAGCGAACATTGCCAGGTCGCGCGTCGTGAACGTCGCCTGCTGGTGTGTGATGGCATTGAGCGCGATGTTCGGATCGGCGATGATCTTCTCACCGTTCGATCGCGCGATATCCGCATGCTCGGCAAGACGCTCGGGCGAAAGGCCCTCGCCCGTCATGCGCGAGGCCGCAGCGCCGATCTTCGACTGCGGCTCCAGGTCGATGCCCTGTGCTGCCAGCGAGCGGTGATCGATCCGCGCATCGATATCGAGCTCGGCCATGCGCTGGTTGGCATGGATGGCCCATGCTTCGCGCCAGTGGGTGAGCAGCTCGGTCCGGTTCCAGTCGCGAACCTTGGGGCCGAACGTGGCAACACCATCCTCTGCAACCACGATCTCGCGCATGGTCAGCATGACATGCGCATGCGGCTTGGCCTCGCCATCTGCACCGATGTCCCAGTGGACATTGAGATCGGCGATCATGCCCCGATCGACGAACTCGGACCGAACAAAGTCGCGCGCCAGTTCGATCGCTTGTTGCTGTGTCATCTCCCTCGGCAGAGCAAACTCGATCTCGCGGGCCAGCTGCGCATCCTTGCGCACCTCGGCCGCTTCCACATCGTTCCAGAGCTTTTCGCGATCGGACCAGGCTTCGTTGGCCCCGTCCGGCAGCATGACTTCGATGTGCACGACGCCTGCCTTGTTGGTGAAGTCGTGCGTGCGCCCGAGCCGGTCATCGTGCAGCCGCTCGGCTGCACGATACGCGGCAGCGGCGAGCGCAGACGATCCGGCTGCGCGGGAGATGGTCTTGGCCGAGAAGTGGTAGATCGCCATGGCGATGTACCATTTACGGCATTTTGCGCACGTCGGCACGACGTATAAGCGCGCCCTCCACCGATCTGGTCGCCTCAGATTTGACGGGGTCTCACGATGACCCAGCCTGTTGTCTGCGAGATGGGAGAGGGATAGCTGGTTGGTCCTTCGATGACAAAGAAGGATCGAACCCTATGCGAAAACCCCGCGATTACGACGCAGAGCTGCAAGCCCTCAACGACAAGGCAAGGCAGCTCCGATCACGCAAACAGACACAGCTTGGCGAGCTTGTCATCGCCACAGGCGCTGACGCTCTCGGCACCGAAGTTCTCGCAGGCGTCTTGCTCGCCGCCATCGGCAACGATGATGCTTCACGAAAGGAGGCCTGGCGCAAGCGCGGCGCTGCGTTCTTTCAGGGCAGCACCAGCACTCGCCGATCAGCTGGTAAGGACACTGGCGGCGCACAAGCGGTCGATCCAGGCACGCAACCGGCTGCTGGCACACCGGGCACGGCATGACATGCGTGATTGGCGGGTCAAACGACGTGAACGCACGCGGCAGCTGATCGAGCTGGGCGGTCTGATCGCGAAGGCGGAACTGATCGAGCTGACCGATGACGACCGCGCCGTGATCCTCGGGCTGCTGATCGAAGCAGCCACCAAGTTGCGCGGCGACAATCGCGAACAGCAGCTGCTGCTCTGGCGACGCAGAGGCGCGCGAGCCTTCGCGCAGAATCAGTTGGCGCAGCAGACGTGATCGCGCATAGGCTCGGCGAATGACGGGGGATATGCACGAGCTAGTATAAACTACCTGGCTGGCGTTATGCTGATTTGCCAGAATGTATCACCTCGGCGTACCAGCGAATCCCAATGCTTGCTTTGTGCTTATAAAGCACGGAATCCACCTGAGGTAAGCAGACGCCTCCGGCCTAAGCCGATGTAAGTTGTTGAGAAACATCGGAAAACTGGAGCGGGCGAAGGGATTCGAACCCTCGACCCCAACCTTGGCAAGGTTGTGCTCTACCCCTGAGCTACGCCCGCTCGGCGGCTGGTCCGGTGTGTCGGTCCAGCGGGTGAGGCGCGCAATTAGCAGCGGCTTTCTGGTCCGGCAAGCCCCTATTTGCGATTCGTGACGATTCCTTTTGCAGCCCTTGGCATATGCGGCTTGCGCACCATCTTGGGGTTTCGGATAAGGGCGCGCGAGACAGGGGAGGATGCACCTCCCGATGGCCCTATCGCGATGCAAGCGGGCGCGCCGGACAGCAGGAGCATGGAACTTGGCAAGCATGGGTTTGACCACCGAAGAGCACAAGGCGGTCGAGGCATTCCGCAAGAATGTCGTCGAGCCTTCGATGACCAAGCTCGTCATCCTCGATTTCTGGGCGGAATGGTGCGGGCCGTGCAAGGCGCTGACCCCGGTGCTGGAAAAGGTCGCCGCGCAATATGCCGATCGCGGCGTTGTACTGGTCAAGGTCAATGTCGATGAAGAGCGCTTCATCGCCTCGCAATTCCAGATCCAGTCGATCCCCACCGTCTATGCGATGTTCCAGGGCCAGCCGGTCGCCAATCTGACCAACGCGCGCACCGAATCGCAGCTTGCGGGCATACTCGACCAGCTGCTCGACAAGCTGCCGATCCAGGCGGGCGATGGCGAGCCGCAGGGACCCGATATCGCGCCGCTGCTCGACATGGGGGAAGAGGTGCTGGCCAGCGGCGATGGCGAGCGTGCTGCGGGCATCTTCGCGCAGATACTGGACATGGCGCCCGATAGCGTCGCGGCGCTCGCGGGCCTCGTGCGCGCGCTCACCCTGGCCGGCAAGACTGAAGAGGCGCAGGCGCTGCTCGACGACCTGCCGCCCGAAATCGCCTCCGACCCGCTGCTCGAGCGCGCGAAATCGGCGCTGGCGCTGGTCGCCGACAAGGCCGATGACAGCGAGATTGCAGGGCTGCGCGCGGCGGTCGAGGCGAATGCCGACGATCATGCCGCGCGCTATGACCTGGCGGTCGCCTTGTTCGCCGCCGGGTCGCGCGACGAGGCGGCCGATCATCTGCTCGCCATCGTGCGCGCCGACAAGGACTGGAACGAGGGCGCGGCGCGCGCGCGGCTGTTGCAGATCTTCGAAGCGGTCGGGCTCGAAGATCCCTGGGTCTCGGCGACGCGGCGCAAGCTTTCCGCCGCATTGTTCGGCTGAGGGCGATATCCGCAATGGTCGCACAGCGCATCTCTCTCTTTCCCTTGACCGGCGTCATCCTGTTCCCCGGGCTGCAGGTGCCGCTGCATATTTTCGAGCCGCGCTATCGCGCGCTGGTCAGCGACGCGATGGCGCGCGACCGGCAGATCGGGATGATCCAGCCGCGCGCGGCGGGCGAACCGCCGCCGCTGTTCGACATGGGCTGTGTCGGGCGGATCATCGATGTCGAGGCGCTCGAGGATGGCCGCTACAATCTGGTGCTGGAAGGCTTTGCCCGGTTCCGCGTGCTGCGCGAGCTCGAGGTGACCACGCCGTTCCGCCAGATCGAGGCCGAGCTGATCGAGGAGAACGAGAACGATCAGGCGCTCTCCAGCATCGAGCGCGCGAGCCTGGAGCGCGAATCGCAGCGCTTCGCCAACGCGCAGGGCTATAGCGTCGACTGGGATTCGGTGGCGCGGCTCGACGATCGTTCGCTGGTCAACGGCATCGCGCAGATCGCGCCGTTCGATGCAGCGGCCAAACAGGCGCTGCTCGAGGCCGAGGGTCTCAAGGTCCGCGCCGACCTGCTGGTGCAGCTGATGCAGTTCTTCGGGCGGCGCGACAGCGATGATCCCAGGGTGACGCTGCAATAATCGTTCTAGCTCTTCCCTTGATGGGGGAGGGTTGGGTGGGGGTGAGTGGGCCGGATTGCGCAGTCGGTTCCGGGACGAAACGCAGCGGCCAGCCGCACCATCACCCTCACCGCTGCGACAAGGCTCCTTCGTCGCCAAGTCTCGCTGCCTCTCCCATCGAGGGAGAGGCGATTTCTGTGACCAACCCTAGATAACGGGGCTCACCGCGCGCCCTGCAGCTTCTTCTGGCGGCGGCGCTGGACCGAGGAGCCCAGACCCAAGGCCTCGCGATATTTGGCCACCGTGCGCCGCGCGATGTCGAAGCCGCGTTCCTTGAGCATGTCGACCAGCTGGTCATCGGACAGGATGTTCTTCGCATCCTCCTCGTCGATCAACGCCTTGATATGGCTCTTCACCGCAGAGGCGGAGACCGCGTCGCCGCCATCGGTCGACTGGATCGCACTGGTGAAGAAATATTTGAGCTCGAACAGCCCTCGCGCGCAGCTGAGATATTTGTGGCTGGTGACGCGGCTGACGGTCGATTCGTGCATCTCGATCGCATCGGCAACGCTGCGCAGCGTGAGCGGGCGCAGATGCGTAACGCCGTTGCGGAAGAAGCCTTCCTGCTGCTTCACGATCTCGCTCGCCACCTTGATGATCGTGCGCTGGCGCTGGTCGAGCGCCTTGACCAGCCAGTTGGCCTCGGCCAGGCATTCGCCGAGCCAGGCTTTCGATTTGGCATCGTGCCGCCCGCCGGTGAGCGACACCGCATAGGAACGGTTGACCAGCAGGCGCGGCAGGGTGGCACTGTTGATCTCGATCACCCATTTGCCCTCGCGCTCGACCACGAACAGGTCGGGCACCACCGCCTCGATGCTCGATCCGCCGAAGCGGCTGCCGGGCTTGGGATCGTATTGGCGCAGCTCGGCGATCATGTCGGCCAGATCCTCGTCATCGACCCGGCAGATGCGCTTGAGTTGCGGCAGCGCGCCCCGCGCGAGCAGTTCCAGATTGTCGATCAGCCGCGCCATGCACGGGTCGTAGCGGTCTGCATCCTTCGCCTGGAGCGCCAGACATTCGGCAAGGTCGCGCGCGCCGACCCCGGTCGGCTCGAGCGTTTGCACCGCCGCCAGCGCGGCCTCGACCTCGACCAGCGGCACGCCGAGCTGGTGCGAGACCTGGAGCAGGTCGCCGCGCAGATAGCCGTTCTCGTCGATCAGCTCGATCAGGTGCCGGCCGATGAACAGCTGCACGCCCGATAGCACGATGCCCGCCTGGGCATGCAGATGCTCGCGCAAGGACAGGTCATATTCGAGCGAATCCTCCCAGCCGTCGCTGTCCGCACCGCCGCCGGTGGCGATGTCGTTCATTGACAGTGCACCGTCGAGCCCGCCCGATGCTTCGCCAGCCATGCGTTCGGGGCAGTCGCTGACGCTGTCGTGGTGGAAGACCTCGCCGTTCAAGTCCATGTCGAGCGGGCGGTCGATCTCGCCCATGCCGGCCCCGATCAGCTCGTCGCTGCCGATGGGCTCGCCATCCGAGGGCGGCGCGGCGGGTGCATCGAACACCGCATCGACCCCGCCCAGCTGGATATCGCCGCCGCCATCGTCGCCGCCCAGCTCGAGCAGCGGATTGCGCTCCAGCTCCTCGCCGATGAACGCCTCGATCTCGATATTCGACAGCGCGAGCAGCCGGATCGCCTGCTGCAACTGCGGCGTCATCACCAGCGACTGGCTCTGCCTCAGGTCAAGGCGTGGCCCCAAAGCCATCGGATCAGCCTCTTGCCCCCCGGCGTGCCATTACAAGGCGAAGCCTTCGCCCAGATACAGGCGGCGCACATTCTCGTCCGCCACCAGCGCCTCGGGCGTGCCGGCGAACAGCACCTTGCCGTCATAGATGATGCAGGCGCGGTCGACGATGTCGAGCGTCTCGCGGACATTGTGATCGGTGATCAGCACGCCGATGCCGCGCGACTTGAGCTGCTTGATCAGGTCGCGGATGTCGGCGATCGACAGCGGATCGATGCCGGCGAACGGTTCGTCGAGCAGGATGATCGAGGGGCTGGCCGCGAGCGCACGCGCGATCTCGCAGCGGCGGCGCTCGCCACCCGACAGCGCCATCGCGGGCGAGGACCGCAGCCGGGTCAGGCCGAATTCGTCGAGCAGCGTCTCGAGCCGTTCGGCGCGCGCGTCGACGACCGGCTCGACCAGTTCGAGCACCGCGCTGATATTCTGTTCGACCGTCATGCCGCGAAAGATCGAGGTTTCCTGCGGCAGATAGCCCAGGCCCAGGATCGCGCGGCGGTACATGGGCAGCTGGGTGATATCGACGCCATCGAGCATGATGCGGCCCGAATTGGGCTTTACCAGCCCCATGATCGAATAGAAGCAGGTGGTCTTGCCCGCGCCATTGGGTCCGAGCAGGCCGAGCACCTCGCCCTTGGCAACCTGCAGCGACACGTCCGAGAGCACGACCTTCTTGTCATAGCTCTTGGCGATCGAGACGACGTTCAGGCCATCGCGCGACGTCGCCGGATCGGCCGCGGTACCGCTGAGCAGGCCCTGGGGGGCGACATCGTTCATTCTGACTTCCTGCAAATCTTGCCCGCAACGCTCGGCGCCGCTGGTGTCTTGCCTATCCCATAGCACGGAACAAGGCGATGAAAACCGGCGATAATCGGATGTTGGCAGGATTTATGCATGGCAGGGATGGAACACCGCTTCCTTGTCCGTCACCCTGAACTTGTTTCAGGGTCCATTTCTCCCCACGCGGCTGTGGCTGGTGGGGTGCGATGGATCCTGAAACAAGTTCAGGATGACGGAAGCGTGGATCGGCTGGAGCTCAATCCCGCTTGGGCACCGAGAACGTGCCCGACACGCGTCCGCCCGCGCTGCCGGTCTGGCCGGGCGCGCCGCCGGCCGAGCGGCCATCGACGGTCGAACGGCCCGTGGTCAGGTCGATCACCATGCGCCCGCCGTTCAGCGTATTGCCGCCCTGGCGCAGCGCGACATTGCCGATCAGCGTGATGATGCGGCGGTTGAAATCATAGATGCCGACATTGCCGCTGGCGCGCTCGTCGCCCTTGGTGACGACGACGCCGCCATTGGCGTCGATCCGCTCGATCTCGATGCTGCCCGCGTTGCGATAGGCGACCGTCATCCGCGCCGCCTGGAGCCTCAGGCCTGCCTGGGTGATGTCGACATTGCCCGACAGCAGCACGCGATTGGCGCGATCCTGCAGCTCGATCCGGTCGGCGGCATAATCGACGGGCGCATTGCTGTTATGGTTCATCAGCGACTGCGCGGTCACGCCTGCAGGCGCAAGCATCAATCCGGCAAGCGCGATGCCGCCCGCCGACACCGCCAGCAGCTCGCGCCGTGCGTGCCCCAAAATCCTGCCCGAAAACCGCATCTTCTGTCCTGTCTTCCTGCGACCCGTCATGGCAGTTCGCCCTGGGTCATGCGCAACCGCGCGCGCCCTTCCAGCGTGACCGTACGCTCGGCAAGATTGGCCTTTAGCCGGTCGGCGCGGAAAGTGCCAGTCGGCAAGCGTCCGGTCACCTCTCCCCGGCTGACCATGCTGCGCTTGGGCAGATCGATATCGACGTCGCGCGTCACCATGCGATAGCCATTGGCGCTGCTGAACTGGACCGGGCCGACCACTTCGACCTGCTCGGTGTTCATATTGTAATTGCCGCGCCCCGCCTCGAGCACGCCCGGCCCGTCCTTCAGCAGGATACGCGCGGCCAGATCGTTCATTTCGACCACCGGATTGCGCGAGCTTTTCTGCACCGCCGATCCCGCCTCGAGCGAGAAGGGCCGGCCTTCGCTGTCCTGGCCGCGATACATGGCCTGGGTCACGCGCATGCGTTCGCGCGCGATATCGACCTGGTTCTTGTCGAGCAGGAAGCTGACCTCGGTATTGCGCAGCAGCGGCGCGAGCGCGAGAAACGCGACCAGCACGCCGATCGCCGCAGGCAGGAACATGCCGAGAAAGCGCACCATCTTGTCATGGCTGCTGCCGGGCGCGGCGAACAGCTGGCGGCGGTTACGCATCTGGTCGGCACGCTGGGTCATGAAATGCTGTTCAGGCCTTTGGACTGCGAACGCACGCTGATCGCACGTCCTTCGAACGGCGCGATATATTAGGCGTGGGCGAAAATATCAATTTCCGGCCAGCCGGCGAGGTCGAGCTCGGCGCGCGCGGGGAGAAAATCGAAACAGGCCTGCGCGATCTCGCGCCGACCTTCGCGCACCAGCCGCGCGTCCATCGCCACGTGCAGCGCGTGCAGGAAGCGCACATCGCTGGCGGCATAGTCGCGCTGGGCATCGTTGATCTCGGGCGCGCCCCAGTCGCTCGACTGCTGCACCTTGCTCAGTTCCTTGCCCAGCACCTCGCGCACCAGTTCCTTCAGGCCATGCCGGTCGGTATAGGTGCGAATGAGGCGCGAGGCGATCTTGGTGCAGAATACGGGCGCGGCCATCACGCCGAGATAATGCTTGATCGCCGCAAGATCGAACCGCGCGAAATGGTAGAGCTTCAATCGCTCGGGGTCGGCCAGCACCGCGCGCAGATTGGGCGCAGCATATTCGCTGCCGGGCATGAAGCGCACCAGATGCTCGTCACCGCGCCCATCCGAGATCTGCACCAGGCACAGGCGATCGCGCGGGGTGATGAGGCCCATGGTCTCGGTATCCACGGCCACCGGGCCGGGCGCCAGCACGTCCGCTGGCAGGTCTTCCTCGTGAAAATAAACGCTCATGCTGTCTCGCCGTCATTGCTGGTCGGCGATGCAAGGCGCCGCTTTTCGCGCCCGTTACGGGCCCAGATGTTCAGGGTTTCCACCATCGCAGAAAAGGCCATGGCGGCATAGATATAACCCTTGGGCACGTGCACGCCGAAGCCATCGGCGATCAGCACCGCGCCGATCATCAGCAGGAAGCCCAAAGCCAGCATCACCACCGTGGGGTTGCGGTTGATGAAATTGGCGAGCGGATCGGCGGCGACCAGCATCACGCCCACGGTGATGATCACCGCAGCCATCATGATCGGCACCTCGTCGGTCATCCCGACCGCGGTCAGGATCGAATCGATCGAGAACACCATGTCGAGCGCGATGATCTGCACGATCGCCGAGCCGAAGCCGATCGCCGCCCTGCCCTTCTTGTCGAGCGCCTCGCCCGAGGGCTCGTCATCGACGCTGTGATGGATTTCCTTGGTCGCCTTCCACACAAGGAACAGCCCGCCCGCGATCAGGATGAGGTCGCGCCACGAGAACTGCGTCTCGAACGTCGGCTCGCCATTCTGACCGGGCGTGCCGATGATGCCCAGATCGAACACCGGCGTGGTCAGCGAGACGATGAAGGCGATCATCGACAGCAGCGCCAGCCGCATCACCAGCGCCAGGCCGATACCGACGCGGCGCGCGGTCTGCTGCTGGTGCACGGGCAGCTTGTTCGACAGGATCGAGATGAAGATCAGGTTGTCGATGCCAAGCACGACTTCGAGCACGACGAGCGTGACGAGCGCGGCCCAGGCTGCGGGGTCGCTCAAGAGCGGGATGATGCTGTCCATCGGCCCCAATTGCCGCAGCCATCGGGGTCTGGCAAGGCCTGCTGGATGCCCCCGGCATCGATTTTGCGGCAGGCAGAGCGGCGCGTCACTCACCGGTGGCGATCATCGCTGTGGCTCAGCCGCTTCGGACGTGCGGCAAAGCCACGATCACGGCCATTTATCGTTCGCCAAGCATCCGAATTTGGTTTAAGAGAATCACTTGGAAGTGCGTGCCTTTTTGCGGGCTTGTCCTGTTGCGCAAGGCAGGAAATGCGATCTTCCACAGGTTTTTGGTCGGGGAAGGCCGGTGACACTGTCGAAAAGTCGCCTGCTTCCATTGACTTGGGTTGGGGTGTTTTAAAGAATTGCGCGGTATTCGCGGCGGCTGGCAGGGAGTCAGACAGGTTCGCCGGGATGCTGGCCTGAATTTGAGTGATGGGGTTTACGTCCGCCCTGTTCTTGAGCGAGTGATCCAGGACGACATTGAAAGTGAATAGTTCGGCATGAGTTTTGACAGGGGTCGGCGCGGCGGCAGAGGCCGGGATAAACGCGACAGATTTGGCGAGGATGATTTCGACGCTTTTTCGCCTCCGCCTTCCTATGGTGACCGTGGCGGCTTCGGCGGCGGCGGTGGTGGCTTTGGCGGCGGGGACCGCGGCGGCTTCGGCGGCGGTGGTGGCG
>NZ_JAPFGW010000039.1:0-3242 GCF_059803595.1 Blastomonas sp. 34TW | reverse complement strand
GGAATTCAGGATCGGTTTGGTCCGACCGATTGCGCGCAGGACATCCTCGCTGCGGCATCCCGCAAAACAGTGGACCAGAATACCCCGCTCGCCCTGCCGGACTGAAAGCGACGGCGTTCGGTCTGCGTGCGCGGGGCAGACGCACATCGCATAGGAACCGTGCCAACGGCCCTTCAGTGCAGCAACGATGTCGATGGTCTCCTGGGTGGGTCTGAGCGCAATCAGCATAAATTCGCTCCTCTCAGCTCACCCCCACCATCTTTCCCCTTTGGATCGACCCGACGTTCTCCGGCACGGCTCGCGATGGCCACCGCCCCTTTCTTCTGTGCGATGCCAGATTGTGGGCGATTGCCATGCGCCGCCTGTTCATTTAGAAACGAGGGGCGATATCCGAACCACGCCGAAAGGTGTGGTAATGAAAAATCTCCTGTTCGTGCTCGTCGCTTTGACGCCGACGCCATCATCGGCGCGCGAAGCCATTCTCGACGTGTTTTCGCCAGAGGCAAAACCGGACTTCGCTGTGCTCGCCCCACAGTTGCGCGCGGCAGCCGATCTTGAGCAATCAGTGGAACCGCCTCCGGCTCCAGTGGATGCGTTTTCACCAGAGTTGAACGGCGACTTTGAGTTGATCCCTCACAGCTTCACGATCAATCCGTATGCCGCGCGTCCCGCTGTTCCTTCGTGGATGCGGGCAGGTGCATCATTCATGGGCCCTGCTTCTTCACCCTTTCGCCCTTTGCAGGATGACTCACTCTGCCAGTCCCGCAGCTTCTTCCCGCGATATGGTATCAGCAGGGATGCCCAGGCTCGCCGGACAGCCTATTTCAACCTGATCGTCGACGTGGCTTGCGATGCCGGCGTGCCCGTTGTTCTGTTTGACGCCTTACTGGCGCAGGAAAGCAGATATCGTCCCTTCGCGCGAAGCAGCGCCGGTGCGATGGGCATGGCTCAGCTGATGCCTGGCACGGCGCAATATCTGCGTGTCACCGACCCTTGGGATGTTCGGCAAAACCTTGTCGGCGGTGCGCGGTATCTGCGCGAGCAGCTGGATCGCTTCGGGACATGGGAACTTGCACTGGCTGCCTACAATGCAGGCCCGGGCCGTGTCGACCAGTTTGGCGGCATCCCGCCGTTTCGTGAGACCCGCAACTATGTGCGCACCATCATGGGCTCGATTGCCACCCCGAATTCGACCGGCGGCGTGTCGCTGGCCTCGGCGACGCTTCCCGCGCCCAATCCGTTTCGCCGGGTGATGCTTGCCTCGTTCGACGGACGATCAGACGTTCCAGAACACTGAGAACCCAACGTGCCAAGCATAGTACACACTGATCGCCAGGATGACGGGCGCGCCCTTGAGGTAGTTGAGCTGCCAGCGCAGCCAGAGCTTCGGGATGACCAGAGCTTTCTGGAGCCCCGTTTGGTGCGTGGGTCGCCATCTGCCACTGCGCCAGTCGTCGGCAGTCACTACTATCGCGAGCACTGCGCAGATCAGCGCCATCATTCCCACGCCGATGTAGAGCGATGTCCAAGCGATAAGGGCTTCCTGCTTCATGAGTCGGACCTAGTGCAGCGATGATCGAAGAGAGATACGCATTTTCGAAGCTCTTGTATCCCCCTGGCCGAATACTGCCTTTTTGCGGCCGAGCAGAGTGTGGCCGAGATTGAGCTCACCGCTGCGGGCGCGCCGCACCAGTGCCTGCATGTATGCATCGGGGTTCTTGCGGATTTGTCCGCTAGCCAGGTGATGCCCGGTGATTAGCGCGCACAGGAGTGCGATCTCTGTGCCCAGTATGGCGCTTGCCCGAGCGGCCGTACCCTGACCTAACTGGCAGACGCGAGCGACCGCGTGAAGCTCGGTCAGGCCGGGCCGTCTCCCAATTTCGACCATGCCGTCGATAAAGGGGAAGAGGGCAGGGGCTTCGGCCCAAACGAAACCCGATCGCTGGATGCCGTAGACATCATTCGCGTCGGTTGAGACCAGCGCACTCTGGCAAGCATCGGCTGTTTCATGCTTCGCCCTGTCGGCATCAGACGTGGTTCGAAGTTCATCAGGTTCCTGGCGGCAAGCGCCCTCTGCCAAGCCGTATACGGATTCAAGAGCTTCTTCAGGGCTGTATTGATGATGGTCATCCCGGGGCACCGTAGTGTCCCCGGAAGGTGTCAGCGACGCAATCTCGCCGAGCGATATGCGCTCTGACAACCGATCAAGCAGCCGCGTTGCGACCTCGGCGAGGCGGCCGAGCACTCCGATCGCGTCCATGGATCCTTTCCGCCTCTGGTATGTGCGCCGCGCCGCAGCGATCGCATCGAGCTTCTTTCTGGCCTTGTCAGCCCAAGGGTGGCCCTGCTCGAACGGCCGCAGCAGCCGGTAGGCGCTGCTTGTTGCCTTTCGAATCTCCTTGGGCAGGATCAGGTTCTGTTCGGCCAGGGCCTTTTCGGTGGCGGCGAGCTGTGTGAGGTAATCTTCGAGGAGGAGCAGCGGGGCTAGCGACCATCCTGAGGCGTCAGAGCGATCCAGGCTGTCTCGTGATCCAAGAAATCGTTTGCCGTTGCCCGCGAGGCAATAGGGGATGATCAGGCCGTATTCGGCAAGGCGCCTGATGTTCTTGCGCGCGGCGGTCCATCCGATCCGGCATTTGAGATGGTCGTTCGAGGCGGCGATGAGCGGGCCGCAGCGGCTGTCCCAGTCGATATTCATGGCGGCGATGCTCGCGGCGGCATCGTAAAGATCGCGCCAGACGATCCTCGGAACATCGATCGTCACGGGCGGCATTCTCGCGAAGGTCTCGATGATATCGAGCAGTTTGCGCCGACGTTGTCTTCCTGCACTTTCGGTCCCGGTATGTCCGAACCCTCGCATCATCTTGCTCACGCGCGCTGCATGTCTTGCCCGATCTGCCGGGTCTTCCATGAAACCGATCTTGGTCAGCTGTTCGGTCTCGAGCATCCCAAGTTTTGGCAGACAGGCGCCGATCGCTGCTGGCCCTCCCCGGCGGCGGCTATTCACCTCCCAGGCTGCCTGATTCTGGACAATAGTCATCCCTTCGCTCCCTCAGTCCTGAGGTGCGGCACAGACAAAGAACATTGCCCGCAAACGTTGCGAAAAATGCTTGCAAGTTGTCAGGGAGCAGGTAGCTTGCCGGTGTCTCTCGCCACGCTTTGGCGCGGCAAATTACAGCTTCCTTCGAAAGGCCCGGGCGCTGCCCGGGTTTTTCATGTCTGCGTCGCTGACCTCCCTTTCA
>NZ_JAPFGW010000038.1:0-3275 GCF_059803595.1 Blastomonas sp. 34TW | reverse complement strand
CGCATCGTGGACGAGGAGGGCAGAAGCTGGCTCGGCCGCATGGTCCACGAACTCGACGTGGCGAAGCTGCTCGAGAAATTCGACATTGCCTCCACCGTTGAACTCAGCCCGGAAATGATCATCAGGTCGCTCGGCGAAGGCCGGACAGTCCCGATCAATCAGCCCTTCGAGGCGACCTTGAAATGCTCCCGCGTGGCAGGCGAGCAGCGCTATGAAATCGTGGGGGTCCCGCCTGAACAGCTGCCTTGGCTCAAGAGCATCGGCTGCTTTACGGAAATCATTGCGTTTCGCACACGGGTGTTCATCCCGACAAAGGCAGCGCTGTCGGTCATAGGCGCGATGTTTCGAGCATGATGAAAAGCAATGCTGGGAACATCGATGCCGGAGCCCTGACGTCCTACGGTTTTCCTCTTGGTCTGCACTATCTGTGCAGCATGGAAGGCCACGAAGTGGGGCATTCCTGTCAGTGTCGGTGGCGTTTGCTAGCAACGGCTCGCGCCAGAATCAGATGTTTCCTGCTTGTTCGCAACGACGAGTGAGGCTGGCCGGTTGGGGAGGGCGACAGTGCTCGTAGCACCCTCGGCGCAGCCGAAGCCGATCAGCTTCGACAGTTCGGGTCAGTCGAGTGGATGGAGTCAGCGACGTGACCGCATCACCGACACCGCTGCCTACTTCTTTCTCAGCGTCAGGGTGTTCGGCCCCAAAGCCTTTGCAGGTACGGCAGGCGGTACCTGAACTGGCGTGGCCCCCGCCGCTACAGCGGTCTGCGCAGGTCCGAACGCAGCGCCCAGAACCTTTTGCACTACCGCGAAGATCGCGGTCAGATCGTGCGGCTCTACCTTGGGAAAGACAGCCTTCCCATTGTGGACCAATGGGCGGAGGCGGTTGATGTTGACCGTGTAGAGATGGTCGCAGACGACATAGGCGATCCGCCCTGCAGCCTGCCCTTTGGGATTGGGATTCCTGGAGAGCTGATGAAAGTTCGTCCCCGCTTTCTGCTGCGCGCTCGTAACGGGCAGGATAATGCAGGTGTCGTGTAGCGAATTGGCCGCGCGAATAACAATGCCAGGGTGCTCTTTCACGAACTCGGGCGCATAAGCGTCGTGCGGAAAATCGATCCAATACATTTGGCCCATGCGCGGTCGGCTTACGATACGCCGTTCGCGGCGGCTGATTGGCACATAGCCCGCTTTGATGATCTCATGATGCAACGGAAAAGGATGCCCGGCTTCCGTCAGTAAATGGGCCACGTCCGGCATGTTTGTGAAATCGATCGGCACATAGCCCTGTGCCAGCAACTCTTCGTCTGTCGGGATTGGCACATAGCCCGCTGCAAGCAGTTCGGCCTCGGTCGGGAACGGCACTTCCATAGTCGGCTGATCATCTGAATTGTCGTCATTCGGCATGGAGAGGCTGCTTTTTCCCGGCGGTTGGTTGTCTCATTGCGGCGTGCTGGTATTCATTGGTCGACTATATTCACCCCGTAGCGCATCGAGTGCTATTTGGGTGTAGCCAGCTTCGTAGATTTCGATCTGGGTTCGGCGCTTGTAATAGGAAAGCCGACGACCCGGCGTATCCGCCTCGATCCGCATACGCGCCACGCCCCGGATACCTGGCGCGCGACGATGCTGCGCGAGGGTCACTAACATGTCGATGCCATAGCGTTCGAGCAGGTTGCTGCGCTCTTCAGAAAGATTGGCCGCAGCGTCGAGCATCGTGCGGGTGAGCTGATAGACATCGTCACCCTCACCCTGATGATACAGGGCGCCGGGATCGACTGGAAACAGCGGCTCGGCATCCGATTCCTCGCTGTCGAAGATCCATGCTTCATACCAGACGGCCCCGATCTTCTCGAGCATCGCCACCCGCGCCCAGAAATCCCCCCAGGCTCCATCCTTGTTGCGGCTTTTCGAGCGATGATAACTCGCCCAATCACCTTTCGCAGACTTCGACCCACCGACGAGGCGAAGTGCCCAAACGGAATGGATGCCGATCTCAAAAACCTTTCGAGCAGGATAATCGTCGGGCGGGGTCTGGCTCAACGCGCCGATTGGCACACCGAATGTCGCATCGAGCTGGACCAAACCATAGAGGTCCACCAGCATTCGCAGTAAGAGCGCGTCGCCGGTCTCGCGGACACGGCGAAGCATTGAAGCCTCAGTTTCAATTCCCGTTACCAACGCGACCGGCAGAAAGATGGGGTCGCTGTCGAGAGGGATCGGCTGCAGGCGATATTGCGGATAGAGCTTCGTCGAGCGGTCGGTGTGCGCAACGAACCCATGCTGGATCAGCTCGTCGATCGCGACCTTGGCCCGTGGCTTGCCCATTCCTGCATGCTGTTCGCAAGCCTTGGTCGACCATTTGCTGAGCTGATGGTCGCTGCCGGTCCCGGCAAGCAGCACAATATATGCGGTGACGAGGTTCAGCCTGTTGTTAGTCTCAACCTCCCATAGGCGTTCCCATGCTGCGCGATCAATGGCAAGAAAGTTGCCGCCTCGCCCCTTCCCCCGAATGCGATCGGCACCGACTGATTCGGCTTCACGGGACGCCGAATCGTCCAAAGGCGCATTTTTCGATCGTTCCACGAGGGCGTGGTAACACGTCTTTCTGTCCCCATCAAGGTATTCAATGCAATCAAGGGTATCAAGGCAATCAAGAACAATGGAACATATCAAGGGAATCAAGGAAAATGGATCATGCCGTATAACGGCCTGGCTCGCAAGGAATGTCTGAAATCAGGGACTTAGGATTCAAACGCGAGTTGAATTTTAACGCCTTTGGCCTATATAGAACTCACAGCTCAGGCTGCTCGGCTTAACGGCCTTTTGGAATTACACCGCAAGGTGCTCGGGGAGAGCTTCGCAAGAGGCTCTCCCCTTTCCTCATCCAGATTCCTTTAGCATCAAGCGCTTTCCGATCACCGATCGCGCATTGTGCGTTCAGCTCTCGCCTTCAGGCAGGTGCTGTCGAGAAGCGATGAAAACTGCCTTTCAAAGCTCGACTAGCTAACGTCGCATTCTGGCTCAAAGCCGGTCTGGTTACGCCGCGAATGGTGGCCATCCCAGAATCGCGAGCTCCAACCCTTTCGGCATTTTGTTCTTTTATGAGTCGCTCCGTCCAGCTCAAGACCATGTTATGCTGTTCACCCTCAGGGGAGAAGATGGTCAACTCTTAGTCCTGCGTGAAACGCAGATCGGAAGGGGAGGGGGAGGGGATGTGTGCCCGGGTGATTGCCGGGTGCACATCAGGAGCGACCACGATGCTTATTCCCTTTT
>NZ_JAPFGW010000037.1:0-5512 GCF_059803595.1 Blastomonas sp. 34TW | reverse complement strand
GTGGCGTAGACACTACAACGAAGAGCGACCGCACAGCGCGATCGGGAATGTCCCCCCGATCATGCTGGCAAACTCAGTCGGTGAAACCAGCCCACCGGACCTGAGCAAGGCGGAAAACTCCAGACCCGAGTGGTCCAAAGTTGGGTAGCAGTGCAGCGGGCATCTGGCTGAGTGCGGCATCGTAACCGGCGTCGGCACCGGCGGTGTAACCGCGATGCTCAAGGCGTTGCATGAGCGACAGGAAGAGCTGCCCATTCATGCCCGGTCCGCGCTGCGCGGCCTTGCTGCCCAACTGAGGGCACTCGCCAGCGAGATCGACCGTTTAGAGGGACAGATACTCGCATGGCACCGAGCCGACGAGACGAGCCGCAGACTCGCCACTATCCCGGGCATCGGCCCGATCACCGCGTCGGCAATATCCGCAGCGGTGCCCGATGCATCTCTGTTCCGATCCGTCGGCAGTTCGCAGCTTGGCTCGGGCTCACCCCTCGAGCGAACAGCTCCGGTAGCAAGGAGCGGCTGGGCGGCATAACAAAGGTAAGCGCCGACGGAAGGCGGCATTGACGTAGGCTATTTCGCCTTTCGTTGCCGTGGCGCCCATTTCTTTGCCAAGGCCTGGAGCCGTGCGTGTATCAGATCGATATTCGGCTGGGCGTTCGGATCATGGTCATCGCCGAGGATTTCGAGCGCCTTCTCATGATATTCGTGGGCCGGGTCAGACAGAGCTTCTAGTGTTTCGGCATACCCCCAGGGCCCGTCAGACTCTTCGGGCGGGCGCATGCCGTTTGCGTCGACCAGACGGGGGTAGCTCATCTGTGGCTCAGCCGGTGCGACGCCCTCGATCTTGACACTGCTTTCCCATCCGTCACCAAAGTCGTAAAGGTAACGGAACGTCTTGCCGCGCATGCCTCCGAGCGCCTCGGCCAGCGTTGCCTTGCGGGCATCGAGCGGACCATCGCAGCCATAAGCAGGGTCAGGGATACCAAAGCCTGTGCGCCCGAACGTCAGTTCCCACAGATGAATGTCGGTCCATGCGAGCACCACCTGGAAGACCGCGTGCAGGCGATCGAGCCGGATGCCTAGCGGCACTTCGATCAGCCGGGTGACGGTCGGGGTCAAATCTTCCAGCGTAATCCTCATCCGAATGACGAACGCGTTGCTCAAGCAGCCTGCCCCAGGGTCTGGATCTGCCTTGCCGCCTGCCATTGCTATGGGAGAAGCTCTTCGATCCGGTTGATCGGGTAATCGCCGATACGTGCGATGACATCGGCAAGCCAGGCCTGGGGCTCCACACCGTTCAGACGGCACGTCGCGACCAGAGAGTAGAACAGCGCCGCTGCATCGCCGCCCTTTGGTGAGCCGACGAGCAGCCAGGTACGACGCCCGAGCACAACGCCCCGCAGGGCGTTCTCGACAAGGTTGTTGCTGATTTCGAGCAACCCGTCATCACAGTATCGGACCATCGCCGCCCAACCACTTGTGAGCAATTGAAAGCCGGTGAAGGCTGCGGTGTGAGTCCGACCGAGGAGTAGTCCGGTTCCGCGGCGATCGCTGCGGAGCGCGGCGTCCAGTTCCAGGCCAGCAGCTGATCGAGCCTTGTGGCGGGATGATCGGCGATGTGAGCGAGGACATCGGCGAACCAAGCCTGCGGATCGACATGGTTGAGCTTGGCAGTCTGGATCAGGGTGTAGATGACGGCGGCGCGCTGGCCGCCGAGATCTGACCCGCGGGACAGCCACGCTTTGCAGCCGAGCGGGATGCAGCGGAGCGCGCGCTCGGCGGTATTGTTGGTGAGGCAGATGCGGCCATCGTGGTGGAAGCGCGTGAACGCGTCCCAGCGCTTGAGCATACGGAAGCAGGCTTTGGTCAGATCATGGCCGCGTGAGAGTTTGGCGACCTGCTCGGTCAGCCAGGCATGCAGATCGGCCATCAGCGGCCCGCTGAGTTCTTAACGGACAGCGACCCGCTCGGCCGGGCACATGAATGAACCTAATCCGGATAAAATCAACGCGTCAAATTCCATCTTGCCCTACAGGGGTCGTCCACACATGACAAAACCGATCACTGATCAACCCCCGAACCGCACACCAGCCCGAAAATGCCGATAATTCGTGCTTGCAAATTGATTTCAGCGAGAACAAGAGCGATTCACTGTCGGCCCTGGCGATCAAACAGCGGAAATATGAGAAAAAGCCAGTCTAACTATTGGTGACGAAATTGGAAACGCTCAAGTCAATCGTTGATCCCCTATTGAACTTATCGCGTCTGAAAAAGCGCTATTTAGCAATAGCTGGGGATTTTCTATGCCTTGCAATGTCGGTCGTGCTAAGTTTTTTTCTACGGCTTGGTAATTTGAATATTGGCTTTAATGCCATTATTACTGTATCGATTATAGGCATTTTTATCTGGCTGCCCGTAGCTTGGGCGACAGGTGTTTATAATACAATATTTCGGTACGCAGGCTTAGGAACAATGCTGGCCCTAGTTCGGGCAATGATTATATATGTGATGCCCTTTAGTATTATTTTTATGACTTATACTATGCCTGAGGTGCCGCGCACTATCGGCCTAATTCAGCCTATGATATTTTTTCTGTCACTTGCGCTAAATCGAATTGTGCTACGTTATTTGCTCGTAGACATTTTCTATTCCGCCAGATTTAAGGGCCCGGTCAGGCGGGTGATCATTTATGGCGGTGGATCGTCCGGTCGGCAATTGGCGAGCTCCCTAAAGCAGGAGCCTGGCTTTCAGATAGTGGGATTTGTCGATGACGACGCACGACTAGACGGCCAGTTGCTGGATGGGGTCCGCGTGCATGATGTGTCCAAACTCGAAGTTATAATAGAGCGGTCTGGCGCCACAGATATAATATTGGCAATGCCGCGAAATTCGAAATCTAAGAACAGGGAGATAATGAAAAAACTCGAGTTGTATGAAATCCGAGTGAAAACGTTACCTCCAATTAGTGAGCTTGTTGATCATGGCATTGACGCTAGCGTGGTTCGTGATATCAACGTCGAAGATTTGTTAGGTAGAGATGCTGTTCCTCCTGATAGAGAATTAATGGCGAAGGCTATTAAAGGAAAGTCAGTCTTAGTAACGGGTGCTGGAGGCTCAATAGGAAGTGAGTTGTGTGCGCAAATTTTAAAATTGAGACCGGACCGATTGATACTGGTTGAAATGGCGGAATTTGCCTTGTACCAAGTAGAGCAGTCATTGACATCTAGTATCAACACGGATAATCTGGAATTACACACCGAAATTATTCCTGAGTTAGCTAATATTTCTGATGCAGGTGTGGTAGATCGCCTCTTTAAAAGGTGGAGGCCTAATACTGTATTTCATGCTGCAGCATATAAGCATGTTCCGTTGGTTGAGCAGAATCCCGTCGGCGGGATGAGGAATAATATCTTTGGAACCTACTACTGCGCAATGAGTGCCATGGATTGTGGAGTAGAAAGTTTTACACTGGTTAGTACCGATAAGGCTGTTCGTCCAACAAATATAATGGGAGCTACAAAGAGGGTTTGCGAGTTGATTTTGCAGGCGCTGGCAGCAGACGGTTCTCAAACTAAATTTTCTATGGTGCGGTTTGGTAATGTACTTGGATCAAGCGGGTCTGTAGTACCTCGTTTTGAAAAGCAGATACGTGAGGGTGGCCCTGTGACGCTGACAGACAGGCGTATCACGCGGTACTTTATGACTATACCTGAAGCGGCCCAGTTAGTGATCCAGGCTGGTGCTCTCGCGAATGCGGGGGAAGTTTGCGTGCTTGATATGGGTAAGGCGATACGCATTATCGATTTGGCTACTGCTATGATAAGACTTTCAGGGTTAACCGAAAAAAGTTCAGTCAACTTGGATGGAGATATAGAAATCATTGAAGTCGGGTTGCGTCCAGGTGAGAAGCTATATGAGGAACTCCTGATTGGCAATAATCCTCAGCCAACAATTCATCCGCGGATTTTCAAAGCCAACGAAAATTACGTTGAAAGGCATGAGTTGGAGGCAAATCTCGCAGAGCTTTATCAACAGTTACTCGATGGAAGTTCGCTTAATGCTATTGATATTTTAAAGAAACTTGTTCCGGAATATCGCCCGACTAGTTGATTGGAGGGGCGTTCTGTGGTTGCAAGTAGTATATATTTTGATATTTTCAAAAATCAATTGAATCTATTGCTCAATTCGGGTTACTATTTAAAGAAAAAGCCTTAGGGGATTAATTATGATTTTTCCAAAATCTTGGAGGCCCGTTGAAGTCGCGGATCTTATAAGAGTCGGACCGAAAGTGGACGGTGGTTATTGTGTTTCAAAAAATTCTGTTTTAGCGGCAGAGTTTCTTTTGTCTTTTGGTCTTTTTGATGACTGGCGATTTGAGGCTCATTTTGGTGAGATTAATCAGATTCCAATCAACTGCTATGATCATACTGTCGATGGCAGGTTTTGGATTCATCATTTTGTTAAGAGTTTGTTAAATATTCGGATGCATAAGATTTTTCAGTACTTTAAATATAAAAAGTTCTTTTCTAAAAGACATTATAAGCACATTCAAAAAAAGATTGGATATGATGAATCAGGCTCGATTAGCTTGAATAGCATTATGGCCAACTTGGGGTCGGATAATGTTTTTCTGAAAGTGGACATCGAAGGTGGTGAATATAGAATACTTAGTCAGATCGTACATTACCAAGATAGATTTTCAGGGATTGTCTTAGAGTTTCATGATATAGACTTGCATGAAGCCGCGCTGAGGTCATTTATTTCTGATTTGGATAGGCATAGTATTGTTTGGATTCATGGAAATAATTATGGTGGCGTTACGCCTGATGGCAATCCTCTCGTTCTTGAAATGAGTTTTTGTCGATCTGACTTGATTGATAATGCACGGATTGGCAGTTCTATATTAGACGTTAATTATCCAAATAACCCGGAGATGCCTGAGATGGCATTAACATTCGCTTCTGTGTGATTACATTGAAAGCGGCTGAGACTTGATGTGAGGGGCGACCTTTGCGTCATTGTAGCTATTTAACGATGTGCAGTTACACGTCCACGTCCTTGAGTCTTTCCATGGAACAGGAAACTGCCACCCTCGGATTGGATATGGCTAAAATGTGTTTCAGGTTTACGCCATCTCTGCCAATGGTGCGGTGCTGTTTTGGGGCAAGGTGCACAGGCCAGAATTGACCCTTCGGTTTGCTGAGTTACCGCGTTGCCTGGCCGGCATGAAAGCGCGTGCATCGGCACATTAATAGCCCGCGAATTGATGGCGATTGGTCATTAGGTGCGTCTGATGGCGCCGCCCTGTGTTAAGCCATATATCACGCTAGGGATGACCGCTTCGCAGATACCGAAACGATCTTCGAAGCGGTCTCCAGCCGACGATGCGCTTTGTCGCTGTGACGCCGATCAAGCAGGAGCCGGAGCTTATGCTTTGACGTGATGTCGTGGACGACCTCCGCACCAAGCAGAGCTGTGCGATGATGTGGTCGTTGTAGGTCCACGTCTAGGA
>NZ_JAPFGW010000036.1:0-5747 GCF_059803595.1 Blastomonas sp. 34TW | reverse complement strand
CTTCGTCACTACGACGAAGCCCCAACCCTCCTTAAATCACAACCTCAAATCTGTGCCATTGGTGCTGACGGGGGACAGCCCAGCACATAAAATTTCGCCTCCTCCAGCATTTGCGTGAGCGAAGTGCTGATGCGATTGCGGCGTTGTGAGTTTTCCAGGCGCTTGTCGTCATGAATGCGCTTGGTTGTCTGTGGCAGTGAGCCATCAGATTTGAGGCGCAGGTAGGCCTCTGTTTTGATGTAAGCGGTGATCTCGTCTGACAGCTTCTGATCGTCGCGCAACTTGACGACGACCTGCCCGACGGAGCCATCCACACTCAACTCGATGCACCGCGCGTCGTTGAAGGTGCCAAAGTCTGGCGCCAGAGGGGTCAGAACCGAGAGGATCAAGCTGCCCTCTACCCGGTTGCCAAAGGGCGTCAGGTCGATCAACCGGGTGAGATCGAAATCCTTCCCGTTGGCGGCATGGCGATAACGGCGATCTCGCAATACGTCTTCGAAAATGACGTCGCCAAGCAGGCGGTTGAGGTCCGCTTGGCTGTAGTCCTGATCTTTGATCTCCTTGTTGATATCCCGCTCTTCGTTCGTCAGGAAGAAGTAGAGATCGCCATTGCGGCTGATCAACGTTTCACGCTCGAGCCGAAGCAGGCTCTGCTCAATCTCTGACCTCAGCGCTCGCTTGTCCGCGTCGACCTCGTCCACGAAAAACGTGACCAAATTATCGATATTTGCAGGGACTTCCTCGACATAGCGAATGAGGAACAGCGTCTTCAGAACTCGCGCATCAAAGTCGCTGCGGTCTGCAATGTTCTCTACCCTGCCGATCGCCGTGCGGACGACACCTTCCAGAAAGCTCTCAATTGCGGGGTAAAAGGCGTCCAGCGGGACGAGCGCCCCGATAGGCTTGTCCTTGATGGCCTTCGCAGCAGTCTGGAATGCATCCAGCATTGAGCGCTCACCCTTCGAAAGGTGACCGCCGGTCGCGCCGAATTGACGACTGGCTTCGAAAATCTTCTGGACCAGCAGGAATTGATATGGAGCGAATGGGTAGCATTCGACGAAACCATCCGCATCACCAAAGGAACGCAGCGTGATGCCTGAATCACGAAACGTGATCTGATTGCGTAGGATGTCTCCCTTTTCGCGGAACAAGGCTTTCAAGGCGTCTTGGGCAGCGGGGGCCTTCTCGAGCAGACGTCGCTGAATGACCTCATCCGCGTTTGCTCCCGAAAGTGAAAGGCGCGTCGTGAACCGACCCTGGATCTTCGAGAAGTCCTTGCTGCGATCCTTCTCGAATGCTCCTCCAACGACCGCTTCAATGTCCTCCTGCGAAGTGACCACAACCCAGGCCCGGCCATCGCAGACAGTACCAAGATTTTCCGTTATCGTCTGGAGGTTGAGCATGAGCTGGGACTGGCCGCCGATGAACTGGCCAACCTCGTCGGCAAGAAAGACCAAGCGCTTTGCCCCGCCCGATTGATCAAGGTACTGCCTGACCCACTTGGCGAAGTTCTCGATGGTCAGGGCCAGACCTTTATCGAGGTTGTCAATCCACGCTTGAGGGTCCTCGATCCGTTGGCTGAGAACCTTGCTCAGCGCCGCAGCGACCTCCGAGCCATAGAATTGGTAGGAATCGCGCTCCGCTCTCCAGTCAAGGTTATGGTCGGCGGCCAGCACATCGATAAATGCTTGGAACTTCCCCTTGCCATCCAGAAAACGCTCCATGTGGGCGACTTCCGGGTGATCCCCACAGTATCCGAGGTGCTCGTTGAAAACCTTCAGGAAAACTTGAAGAATGGCATCCCGGCTGTGATTTTGTTCCGCCTTGCTATCAATGTTGAAGAGTATAACCTCGGTCTGGGCGTTTGCCATTCGCCGCAAATCGCCCTGAAAGGCGCTGTCGCCAGCGGCCTTCTCAATGAAGAAGTCGAGGGGCACACGATCAGGTTTGCCGTCTTCCGTAACCGCATCATTGGCCAGCAGGTAGGACAAAATCTTGATGAAATGGGATTTGCCTGATCCGAAAAAACCGGAGACCCAGACGCCCATCCTTGCGGAAACCTCAGCGTCATTCCTGCTGTCAATCCCCTGAAGAAAGGCGTTTACGAACTGACGCAAATGCCGATCCACCTCTTTGGTGATCACGTACTCTTCAAGTTCGTTATAGGCTTTGTCGCGCTGATCGGCCTTGATAACACCATTGATCGGACGATTGATGTCTTTGGTGAAAATACTTTCGATATTCATGAGCATCAATCCACCAATCTAAATGCGCGATAGTACGGCGTTTCTTGCATATCACCGAACAATTGAAGGCTCTGGCCGCTAAATCGCCCAGGAAAGAATAGCACTAGAGGGACGCTACCCAACAGAGGTTGAAGGTTGTTGAGAAGGCTATGTGTCCTAATCAACGGGTATGCCGGGCCCACGCCTGTCAAAAACAGCATGTCGAGCGTCATGCCGCCAAATTTATCCAGCAAGGCAGCCGCCATTTTCCCGGGCTCGAGTGGACCCTTGAGCGCACTGAGCAACGAGCTAACCCCTTTGGCTTTCTCCATTGCCAATGCCTTCGCATAAAGGTCACGCTTCTTCAGTTGCTCAACGGCCAACTCGAACATGTTGACCACGCCAATCTTAAGTCCAGTTTTCCGGGCAAGATCCTCAAGCAGCCATTCGATGTGATTGTTGACTTGCTGCTCCGACACGCTGGGATAATCGAACGCGTAGAAAGGCACATCATTACCGAGGCCGCGACCGTGCAGAAATTCCTCGGACGTGATCCTATCTCGAATACGATCGAGCCGAGCCTGTAAGTTTGTCATATGAAAGCCTGCATAGCGCGAACGACTTCGTCGCATTTATGCTCGTGAAGATAACTCATTATTTCAGGCTGGTAATGAACCCGCTGGAGCAATGGTTTAGAACCATCGGAAAGCATTCCAACCTCCGTCAGAATCTGAAAAACACTGTCGCCCAATTTGTCAGTGGTAGATTGTGTCCAGATCGGCATTTCAGGATCACGCTCTCGGCACGAAGCTACAAACGTGCGCCAATGGCGACGGGTCAATTCCAGGTTGCCAGTGCGAAATTGGTCGCAAACAAAGAGCAGCAAAAAATCCTTCAGCAACTGGCTGTGCGAGATTGCTGCCGCAAACACGGATTGGGTGGCCAAGGGTTTCGAACCATCTCGAACCAACCGCCAATGGTCAGGCGTCATTGTTTTGAGGCGTGTTCGAATAAGGCTGGCCTGGCGCTTTGCTGTCCCCAGAGATGTTTTCTGCAGCACATTCTCGACTTCGATCGCTTGCTTCCATTTTTCCGCTGAAACAGATTCGAGCAGCAACCCGGCGATAACTCTTGATTCGTAGAGCTTTAGGGAGCCTCCTGCGATGTCTGCTTTGTAGCGCAAAATGATATCCCATTAGAATCTCAGCCCAACGTTCATCTAGCAGATTCGTAGCGAATCTGAACAGCCAATGTGCGGAGGTGACGATACTAGTCATAAGATTTGCGGCGGTCCGCCTCGCAGAGGAGCGCCATACCGACTCAAGGGTTTTGATGCTGAGCGCGACCCAACGCAGCGCAGTCTAACGCTTTCACGCGACAGGCTTGCCTCGACGCCAATGCAACCGGCAATGCGCCCAATCGAACAACCGGCAAACCCTTGATAGTTAGTGATACAGTCTTGACATACGGTCCACAGCAATGCGACCGATCACAGGGTCGAAACGAGCACCGAATGGCAAACTACGACGACGCTCTGAAAGTAATGGACGCGGTCGCAAAGTACCGTGAGGACGAGAGCTTGCCTAACGACCCGCACGAAATCGACCGCCTGTGCGAACGCTTGTTCTCGAACGATGGATTTGACGAAATCGCCATCGCATGGAAGCGTATTTCGAAATACGAGCGTGAGGTACACGGAGGCGATTGGCCAAAGGCCGATTGATGAGAATTGCCGTCATGCTACTATTGCCGCATGGCGAAACGGATTGAGCTCTACCAGGAAGCTGCCAAGCGGATGGCGATCAGCCCTGACGCGTGCATGGAGCAAATTCGGCGCTGCAGCATCAGTTCCAAGTTCGGATATGAGGGCACTGACCCAGCTTCGCTTGCCGCGATCGTGGGAATGGACGCAGACTGGGGTGCCGCCGCATTTGCGGAACTGCGGAGCACCGGTTTCATTAAGACGGACTGGGCCCGTTTCAAATGGTACCAGCCCAGCGGCAAGCAACTCGATGATAAGATAGCCGAACTAGCGGCAATCGAAGCCGCGGCAATCATCAGGCTGTCGTCCATGGACTGCGCGCCGGCACTACCTGTTATCCGCGCCTTGGCTGAGAACTTCCTCGAAGAAGCGGATGGCGGGGACACGATTGGGACGAGCCTTGCTCATAACAGGATGATGCTGGCGATCGTCAGCGCCACCGGCGAGCTTCGCCTCATGGAAGATTACGTCAAACACGCCAGTTTGGCGGTCGCCTATGCAGTTGCGGCTCGACTTGAGGCTGCCGACCTCGAGGGCATGAAACGTTCAGCTAATGTCATTGTGGACCTCATCGGGACGCCCGAACCGCGGGACTGTGCAGCCGAAGCTGTCGCCATGCGGCTCCACCCGAGAGAGCCCGTGATCGCGTAGGAGGCCTCACTCAGCAAAGCGGCAGGGCTACCTGACCGACCTCTTCCAAAGGCTCTATAATCGGCGTGAATGTGCGGGAGCTGCCCGCATAGGTTGGATACCCGGCTATGTTGTCCTCGATCGTCTGAAACCCATCCTGGCGGTCGTTGACCGGATAGATGCCCTCGCCCATCTTTTCGATGAGCGTCTGGAGCGAAGGGGCGATGCCATCGAAGAAGATCCGGCTAGCTGCGCGAACGCCCGCAAGGTCGCCTGACCTGGCAGATCCAAGAAACTGGTCGCTCGCCTCCACTAGAAATCCTGTGCGGACAGCATAAGAATCTGCCATCCAAAGGAGGCGGAAAAACGCCTGGGGGATGAATTGCGAGACAAGGTTGGCAAGGGTGCTTTCCTTGCCACCCAGGACGATATGCGTCAGCCCCATGGCACCAAGAAAAAAATCCTCGTGTTTCACAGGGACGTTTCGAATGCGTTCGTCGATGAATGCCGCAAGCGGGCCAAGAGTTCCACCCCCGGACTGCGCCAACCGTACTGCCCCGATCTCGACGATTGCGCCCAACGAAAGGCGCCATTCCTCAACTTGGCTCTGCGAGAATGTTGAGATGACATAGGACGTGCCCGAGCGGGTAAGATAGCCGCCGACCTTCAAGGCAACCAGCAGCCTGCGCGCCATATTGATATGAAGCCCGTAGTACGCAGCCATGTCCTGGGCAGAGTACGGTGCTCCAGCCTTGAGCTCGCCAAATAGAATGCGCTCTCGAAGATCGAGATATGTCGCGTCAGTCTTCGATAACATGCTCTCAACGGCTCGCTTGAATTCAGCGTAACCGCTCCCCTTCTCGTATGATTCTGACACCCCGCGCAATCGCGGATACAAATCGAATCGGCAATCGACTCCTCACCCCTAGCAGCGTTGAACCTATGATTGTCTTTTTGGCGTAAAAACGCTACGGAAAGGCTAGGAGAACGGCGATGGGATTCCTAGACCCGCACGGCAACGATGGACCGATAGAGCACTACTACAGAACGGGTTGTCCGTCGTCAGAACATTTGGCACAGGTCGCGGCGTAAATTAGCGGAGTGCGGGCCTCGTCTGTTGTTGGGTTTTA
>NZ_JAPFGW010000035.1:0-5774 GCF_059803595.1 Blastomonas sp. 34TW | reverse complement strand
CGCAAGGCTATGCTGGCATCGTTGTCCCGAGCTACGCCCGCGGCGCCCCCGCAGACGCGCTCAATCTTGTCCTATGGGACTGGGACGGGCGCATCACGCTTGTTGATGACGACGACCGACTTGGCCTTCGCAATAACTGATGGCCTCTTATTCCTCGATCATCCCTCCGAGGCCGGGATCGAGATACCACGATGGGCCTTCGGTAAAGTCGGCGTTGCGGGCAGGAACAGGGCCATCAGGCTCTGACGAGACGTAAGGGTTGACCATCGGTGCCGGGTGCTGGCCCGAGCGCAGAATGTGGCCCGACATCTGGCACCGCGGCCCGAGGAGCTCGAAGAGCCATTCGAGATCGTCGAGCATCTGGACAACCCCGCGCCCTGCCAGTGCATAGTAGAGGCAGCGCTGATAGTCATCGCAATGGCAGGACAGGATCTGCGTCAGCCGAGCCTTGGCATTGGGCAGGCCCTGAAACACGCCCTGCAAGGTCTCATAGAGCTCGCGCGCTGAGTAATAGGCATCGAACGGCTCCACTCCGATCGAGGCATTGGCGAGCATACGCTTGGTTGGACGGCAATTGGGATCAAGTGCCGCGTCGCGCAGCGTGACATCGAGGTCGAACTTGCCGATATCAAAGACCTTGTTCATTATTCATGGGCTCCTGCAGATTATGAACATAACGTGAACAAACGACAGGGTCAAGGCGTCATCATGCATGTGGCTGGTAGGTAAGGACACCACAGGAAAGACCGGCAGGGTCGCCATCAGCGACGAGCTGAAGGCTGCGCTGGTGCGCTGGTATACAGGCCGGGGCAGCGAGGCCGACCACCGCGCTTGCGTCTCACTGGTCTCGACCGCGCGAGAGAACCACAAGTGGATCGCCTGCGATTGCCTTGGGGCAGAGCGGTCGCCGCCGCTGATGAGCGCGGCCTATCTCAGTTTTCAGGAAACCTATTACCTCCGGCGTCTTACCTCGCGGCCAGGCCACGAGCCGGGCTGCCCGTTTCATCTGCCGCAGGCGCCACCGCGCATCCGCGAGACCGTGAAGGATTCGCTCTATGCCATCGGCCTTCCAAAAGGCCTGTTCAGCGCACACCAGAAGGCGCCGGAGAAGCTTGCACAGAGGCCAGAGGACATAGAGCCCGACGACCGCTCACGCGGCGTCGCGATCCCGCGCCTCGGCAAGCTGCTCTGGTTGCTGCTCGAACGCGCAGGCTCGAATATCCTGCGCGAATTACCGGCCACAGGCAGGCGCGCAGGCTCGATCAGCGAAGAAATGCGCCACCTCAAGCGCGCCGCCCAGGGCCTCGAGATCGCGCCGGGCATTCGGCTGTCGGATCATCTCTACACCAACGCAATCGATTACGAGAAACGGCGGGTCCATGCCCGATTGCGGGCTGCGGCCGAGACCTGGCCGCCCGAGTTTGCACCGCAGGCCTTTCTGCTTATCGAAGCGAGCGAGGTCACATCGAGCGAGGTGGTGACGGGGCTCGGAACCGTCGAAATCCGCAATCGCATCCAGCACACCGGGATCATCCGGGCCGAGGTCGAGCCACCATTTCTCGTGCTGGCCGTCGTCGGCGAGCATAGTCGGCGCGAAGGATACCTGGCGCTGCGCGCCTATGCCCAGACTGTCTTCAGCGGGAACCAGTTCGTGCCCGCCGAGCGTGAACACGATCGCGACGTGCTGCGCGCGCTCCAACAGGCCCAGTATGAACTGCGCCGTCTCGGTGTCAGGATGGCGGTCAAGAAGGTCCTCTTTGACATCACGCTGGCTGCGGGGTCGGCGAGGCCGGATTTCCTGGTGGCGCTGCTCGATGAGCATAGCGGGGTGGAATGCAAGTTCGCGCTCCAGATCCTGCAGTCGGATGATGCCGACTATCTTGAGCTGCGCAGCATCGAGCGCGAGCGTCTCGGTCAGGCCGGGCTGGTCGTATCCCTGCCGGTCAGCAGCGTGACGCCTGAGGCAATTATCAGCGAGGCACGCCGCATTCTCGAGTGAAGTGGAGGGGGAGGATTTGAGCGAACCTGAAGAAGGAGAGTTCGCTCATGACATGTTTTGCTCCGTCGCCGCGCCCATCGACATCGATCTGGGGTGCTGTCCAACAGGCCGATCAACTTGGGCCCGGCATTTGGTCGGTCATGACCCCAAGCCACGGCGGCATCATTCTGTCCGATCAAAGGCAGGGGGCCATGCCGCCAGCTCTACTGATCGAGGGCGGCTCCTACGAGGAAGACTGCGACTGGGCGCTCCCGATCCTTGCCTTTGCCAGCGAGCTTGAACGCCAGCGCTCCTGCTCCGCGGGCTTCCTGCAGCTTGCCCGCGATACCGCCCGGTGTTGGCATCCGCACCGCTTCAGCGCCTTTACTGGCGAGGCCGTCGAGGAGAATGCGTCCGCGATCCTGCGGACGCGCAAGGCCTATATGGCCGTGATCGGCGAATTCTGCACGACCAGCGCCTGGGGCGATTGGGCCGAATGGGTACCAGAAGGCAAAGTCGGCGTGATTGCCCGGCAAGTCGAGCGCGTCGATCACCTTGGCCGGCCGAGCTATGGCAAGGCCGAAGTCTGCGCGCTTATTGCCAAGGAGCTCTACGCTGCGCGCGGCGAGGTTACGGCGCTGCGCGATACGGCGCACGAGATCATCCCCATGCCCGAGGATCTGCGGCCGAAGCGCGTGGGCTGATCGATACCATCGAACCGGGCTTCTCTGGGCAGAAGTTGTAGACTTTCCGATATAGTCATTGTATATGACCAGTCACAACACCTGACTATAGGAATATAAGATGCGAGCTGAAACCTACGGGGCGGCAGACTTCAAGGCCAACTGCCTCGCAATCCTCGACCGACTGGCACGCCGTGATCTTGATCAGGTGACCATCACCAAGCGAGGCCACGCCGTCGCCGTTTTAACGCCTCCACCCAGCATGGCCGACGCCGTTAAGGCGCTGCACGGTTTTATGTCTGGCTCGGTTAGCATTCCCGAAGGGTTTGACCTCCTCTCACCGGTGCTTGCTGAGCCGTTGGGTGCAAGCGAAGGCGTGTTGCACGGGTGATGACGAAGAAGAAGCCCTCCGCTTTGCCCAGTTCTGTCCTGCTTGATACGTGTGCGGTTATCTGGCTCGCCAATGGTGATCCGCTTGCCCAAGAGGCGCTAGCGGCCATTTCACATGCCGCGCTGGCAGAAGGCGTGTTCGTGTCACCCGCATCGGCTTGGGAGGTGGGATTGTTGAGCCGCGTGCGCAGCGGCAACGTTCCAGCGCTGACGTTCCTTCCCGACCCGCAAAGCTGGTTTGCGCGGTTCATGGCCGGTCCCGGCATCAAGGAAGCGCCGCTCCTTCCCGAAATTGCGATTGCGTCCTCGCATCTGCCTGATCCCTTGCACGGTGACCCTGCCGACAGGTTCGTAATCGCTACAGCACGGCACCATCAAATTCCTGTCATCACGCGCGACAGCAAGATCATCGATTACGCGGCCCAAGGTCATGTGAAGGTTATCGCTTGCTGAGTTTTTGGCTTCAGGTTTGAGCGAAGCGACTGTCCCGCTTGGCAAGATATAGCAAAGCTCGGCGCGGCTCTCCAACCGATCAACCTAACGTCCAAGGCGCACGGGTGTCTCGGCCATGTGCGCTGATGGCGCGGCCCGAAGGCCGCCCGGCTCTGGCCAGGCATCAAGCCGCCGATCTGAAGGGAAGGGGGAGGGGAAGGGCGAACCAGTGCGATAAAGGACCCTTTGCCATGAACCCGACATTCATACGACCCAGCGTAAGCCCGAAGACGATCACCAAAGTCACGCGCCTGTTTAACGGCACCATCGGCGATATCCTCGGCGAGCTCCTCCAGAACAGTCGCCGCGCTGGCGCTTCCCGGATCGATATCGCCTGCTGCGCGGACCAGGACGGAGCGCGATTGACACTGGTCGATGATGGAACCGGGGTTGCCGATCCCCAAACCATGATTGCGCTGGGGGATTCGGGCTGGAGCCAGCACATCCATGAGGCCGAAGACCTGGCAGGCATGGGTGTCTTCAGCCTCGCGGGCAAGGACACCCGGATCAGCTCGCGTCATGCCAATGCCGACACCGGATGGTCGGTGCATGTCCCCGCGGATGGCTGGACCGGCGCGCAGGACATTGCCGTGCGGCCCCTTGCTCGCCCGGTCGGTACGACCATCACCTTCCTGATGCCCGGGGTGAGCGAGCAGACGACCGAGCGGATTCTGCGCGAAGTCGCGAAGTTCTACCCACTGCCGGTGTTCTTCAATGGCACGGAAATGCCGCGCGAGGACTTCCTCGCCAAGGCAATCTACATCGCCGAGTGGAACGGCAGCCAGATCGGCGTGTTCGAGGGCCGCGAATATCACCAGGACCCGACGACCAACTTCCATGGCATGGTACTCACCCGCAAGCTTGCCAGCGTCTCGGAGAGCCTTGGCGGCAAGACCTACCATGCCCGGCTCGATATCGGGGCCACCCCGGGACTTGCCCTTGTGCTCCCGGCGCGCAAGGAATTCGTCGAGAACGCTGCATTTGCGGCGCTGCAGGCAGCGTGCAAGCGCACGATCTATGCCGCGCTGGCACAGAAAGGCCAGCACCGGCTCTCCTTCGAGAACTGGAAGGAAGCGCGCGATCTGGGGGTTGCCCTGCCGGAGGCCGACCCCTGCCTGCCCCGCTGGCATGCGGCCATCGCGGAGAGCGACAACGTCAATGTCGAGTATGAGGAAGTCGTAGCAGGTGCGGACACGATCCTTGTCGCGGATCTCGAGCCCGATATTGCACAGGGACTGGAGCGCGCGCTGCGCGAGCACCCTTTGCGCCCACACCTCGTCGAGAACCATCCCGCATACGCTGGCTATGCCTGGTATGACGCGCTGCATCAGCTCGGCAACGTGCGCTTCTATGTTGCAGCCGGGGAGCGCGACCACGTCATCGCCGAGAACGGCAGCTTCCCGCCGCTCGATGACAATGTTGGTGCGGAGACGATCGAGCTGAGGTTCTGTGTCTTCCACCGCGCCAGCGAAATGCAGCGCGAGGAACGGATCCCGGCAGATGTTGCCTTCGTCGTCGGCGAGGATGGCTGGTACAGCGGTGTCGACCAAATCCGCATCGCTTTTGTGCCGGGTCCGGCGCTGACCCCCGAAACGCTGGTCGATCTGATCGAGAACGTCTGTTTCTGCGCGAGCGACGACAGCGAGGCCGACTCCTGGGACACCCAGCACGAGCACTTCTTGCGCGATGCGCGCGAACTCGCGGCCCGGGTGCTGCTCGGCGAGGACGAGGCCATCGCGGCGCGCATCCGCGACACGCTCGCCGGCATCCTGTGGGTCATTCCCAAGGATCGGCAGGTCGCCATTACCGTCGCCCCGGGGACCGCGATCGATGTTCAGCTATCCGCTTGTTGCCTCCTGGATCGGGACGAGACCTCCAATGCATGACACATCCGACATCTCTTGCGCACGGCAACGCACCGAGCACATCGCGCAGCTCAATGATGCAGCGCGTCAGGGCCGTGACCGCACGGCCCGCATCGTCATGACATCCGGGCTGCTTGCAGAACTCGGCGGCGACACCGCGGCAGACAGCATGATGGCCCAGGCTCGGTTGATGGCCGCTCTGCGCCATTGCACCTTCGCCCCGGATTCGCCCGAGCGAGACTTTGCAAGCATGGATGTCGATGGCATCAAGGTGCTGATGAAAGTCGATTTGTATGATCCGGGCCTTGTCAAGGTCGCATTGAACGGTTCCTTCTGTTGACAGGTTGGGGGGCCCCACACGCAATG
>NZ_JAPFGW010000034.1:0-6001 GCF_059803595.1 Blastomonas sp. 34TW | reverse complement strand
AGGGGAGGGGGAGGGGATGTGTGCCCGGGTGATTGCCGGGTGCACATCAGGAGCGACCACGATGCTTATTCCCTTTTCCCGGCTCTATCTGAGCGATGCCAATGTGCGCAAAACGCGCAGCGAAGAAGACGATATCCAGCTTTCCGCCGACATCGAAGCGCGCGGCCTTTTGCAGAACCTGCTGGTCACCAGGAGCAAGAAGCGCGGCAAGTTTGCCGTGATCGCCGGTGGCCGCCGGTTGCGGGCCATCGAGATGATCGTCGCGCGCGGTGCGTGGGACCCCGATACCGAGATCGAATGCAAGCTGCTTGAGGGCAGCGAAGAGGAAGCTGGCGAGGCCTCGCTTGCCGAGAACTTCCAGCGTGTCGGGATGTCCCCCGCTGAGGAATGCCGCGCCTTCCAGCACTTCATCAAGGAGGGCAGCGATGTTGCCGCGGTCGCCAAACGCTTTGGTCTCACCCAGCGCTTTGTGGAAGGCCGCTTGCGGCTAGCAAACCTTGCCGAGCCGATTTTCGAAGCACTCGCCAAGGGCGATGTCACCCTCGAGATCGCCAAGGCTTATGCTGCGACCGATCAGCACGAGGTGCAGTTGCGGGTCTTTGAGCAGATGCGGTACGCCTACAATCCAAGCGCCGATGCCATCCGGCGCATGGTGGCGAGCGGTTCCATGCGCGGCAACGACCCAATCGCGCTGCTGATCGGCGAAGATGCCTATGTGGCCGCCGGCGGCAAGATCGAGCGCGACCTCTTCAGCGAAGCGGCAGATGATCGCTGGATCGACATCGAGATCGCCCACAAGCTTGCGGCCGAGAAGATGGAGACCGAAGCCCAGCGCATTGCTGCTGAAACGGGCCTTGCGTGGATCAGCCCGGTGGCGTCGACCAATTCATGGCAGGCGCGCAGCGAAATGGGCGTCAATGCGGTTCGCCTCCCGCCCGCGTCGCTCTCCGAAGAAGCACGTGCCCGAATTGACGCGATCGATGCCCGAATGGAAGAAATCAGCGAGATCATCGACGAAGGCAATGAAGGCGACCCTGAAGGCGACGGGGCCGATTTCGGGCAGCTCGAGGCCGAGTATGAGGATCTCGATGGTGAGCGCAGTGACCTCAATAACCCGGTGCGCGAATTGCCCGAAGAATGGCGCAGTGAGGCCGGAAAGTTTCTGGTTCTCACCACCCGCGGCGAAATGGTCCTCGAGGCCGATTACTACAGCGAAAAGCGCCTGTCGTTCGAGACCGATGAGAATGGCAAGGTGACAGCGACGGCCGAAGAGCCGGTGCCAGGTTCCACCAAGCGAGGCAGCGCTGCACCTTCCAGGCCTGAGGCAGTTGCGCCGGGCACGGAAAAGCCGATCAGCGCCCGCCTGTTCGACGAGCTTTCGGTCCAGCGCCGCAATATCCTGTCGGCATCGCTGCTCACCGATGCGGGGCTCGCGCTCGACTTTGCCATCTTCGCTTTGGCTGACAGCCGCAGCTATGAAAGCCGGGGAACCTCGATCAAGGGCGGTAGACCCAGCGATCCTGCGACCGGAGAACTTTCGCAGTCCACAGCCGAAGGGATTCTCGCCGAGGCCGAAAACGCGCTCGACACGGCATGGCAGGAACATGGCTGTGCAGCCCAGCGCTTCATTGCCTTCCGCGAGCTTGCCGACGAAACCAAGGCGGCGTGGCTCGCCTATGCGGTGGCCATCTCGCTCGAAGCCAAGAAGGGCTATGGTTCGGAATACCATCCGATCCATGCTGTCATCGGCAGTATGCTCGACATCGACGTCGCTGCGATGTGGCGGCCGACGGCCGAGAATTTCTTCGACCGGGTCAGCAAGACCTCGTGTCTTGCCGCGCTGACCGAAGTCGGCGGCAGCGATCTTGCGGCGCGTTATGCCGCATCGAAGAAGGCTGACCTTGCCAAGACCTGCGAGACGATCTTCGCCGGCAAGGCGATCGTTGAACAGGACGTCAAGGAAGCGGCGCTGGCGTGGCTCCCCGAAGGCATGAAGTTCACGATTGCTGCCAATCCCGCTGATCCGGTCATCCCGGACACCGACGAAAGCGACCCTGTCGCCGACGTCTGCGATGGCGATGACGGTGAAGCCGAAAGCGAGGCCGACGAGCTCCTCAAAGACCATCAACATGAAGTCGCCTGTGAAGAAGCGGCGGTAGCCGCCTGAAGCGGCGACTCACCCCTCCTGATGACCTGGCCCGGCCACTCGCCTGAGTGAGCCGGGCCTCTTTTTTGTTGAGGAGCAGGCCAATGCGCCAACGACCCAAGCGTGATGTCGCGCAGGAAATCACCAATCTGATCATCAATACAATTGAGGCCGGAACGCTGCCCTGGCGCCGACCCTGGAAAAAGACCGGTATGGGTGGCGCGCCGCTGCGCGCTGCAGGCGTCCCCTATACAGGGATCAACCGCCTCTATCTTTGGGCGGTCGCCGACCACTATGGTTATGGCTCACGCTACTGGATGACCTGGCGCCAGGCCATTGAGCTTGGCGGACAGGTCCGCAAGGGCGAGACCGCCGAGCCGAGCATCTACTTCAACAGCACGAAGAAGACCGCGGTCGATCAGGCGACCGGTGAGGAGTCGTCGAAAACAATCCGCTTCATGCGCGCTTACAGCGTGTTCAACGCCTCGCAGATCGATGGCCTGCCGCCGCATTTCTATCCGAGTCCGGTGCCTGAAGCGCCGCCGACGCCCTCGCAGAAGACCGCTGCCATCGAGCGCTTCTTCGCACCCGTCCCGGCGGACATACGCCTCGGCGGAGACCGCGCGTTCTACTCGCCGGGCGCAGATTACATTCAGCTTCCGCACCCCAATGTCTTCAACACCGAAGACGGATTCGTGGCTACGAAAGCGCACGAACTCGGCCATTGGTCGGGCCATGCCTCGCGGCTCGCCCGCGAATTTGGCAAGCGTTTCGGCGACAAGGCATACTCTTTCGAGGAGCTCGTCGCCGAGCAGGTGAGTGCCCGGATCTGCTACGAACTGGGCCTTCCGGCAGACCTCCATGAAAGCCACGCCAGCTACGTCTCGCACTGGCTGGAAATACTCAAGGCCGACAAGACGGCGATCATCACCGCGGCCGCGAAGGCCGATCAGGCGTTCAACCATCTTGCGGCCTATTCGGGCTACCAGAGCGAACCTGCAGAGGATGAAGGGGAGGAAGCCGATGAAACGGCGCCAGTTTCGGCTTGTGCTTGAGCCAGCCCCCGAGGAGGTCGTTCGCCTCACCCAGCTTCACCGTTATGCCGGCGATGTTGCAGGCCGGGGGAGGGCGCCCATTGGCGGTGTGCTGGCTGAGTATATCGCAGGCCTGTTTCCCCAAAGGGATCTACGCCAGGTGCTGGACGGTCTTCTCGGCAAGGGGGACGCCGGTTGGTCACTTGGCACAACTCCGGATCAAGGCCGATCGCTTGTCATTCAGACAACCGAGGCGGGCGTTGCGGTCTCGGCAGTTGCGCGAATCCTCGAACAGATTGCGCCAAACACGCTCCTGCGACCGATGATCTACGAGCCGTTGCCGCTGCAGAACCCGAGCGAGCACCGCGGCAGCCTGCATTGAGGGAAGGGGGATGGGGCCATTGCATCTTGCAATGGAAAGGAAGCCTCATGTCCTGCGACATCGATTACCGTTACCGCCGCGCACTCCAGCCTGATGGACTGACAACCTTCGAAAATGCGCTGCGAGCATTGAACGAGGCCGTGGATGATGTTCGCCTTGCAGGCCGGCAGGCTGCAACCTGTCCGGCTGTGCTGCTGCTGACGCGCCACCTTCAACGCATTGCTGACGGAAGGCCGACCGAATGTGAGGCAGACGACCAGGCTCTGCGGTCCCAGTGCATCGAACGCCTTGCCGAGCTCAAACACAGGCCTGCGATCATTGCGCTGGTCAAACGCGGGATCGACTATCGTCCCGAAGAGCTGCGCCACTACCGGCGCGAGGGCACGCGCGCCCTTCGGCAGATCGCAGCAGGGATCGGGCTCGAGCATGCCGATTACCGCATCAGCTATTACACCTCACAGGAACAGCTCGCGGGTGAGCATGTGCTGGAAGCCGAAGGTATCTATGTCCGAATTAGCCCGGAAAGGTTCGGCGAGCCGGGTCTCGCTTGGCGCAACCCGTTCTGGAAACCGCCTGGCGCGGTGATGCGCAAAGCGCCGATCACCGCCCTTGCAGACATTCCCGCACTCACGGCGCGGATCGCGCGCGAATTGAAGATCGCACCTCCGGCGCAGCCGGGGCTCATCTGAAGGAGAACACGCATGGGCTGGCTTTACATGCACCGTGCCGGAATGGGGGGCTTCGACACTCCCAAGGCCTATCTCGACAATCAGCTCACATGGGAGCGCGAGAACGAAGAAACCGGCAGCTTCGAAGGATGCCGGGTCATCAGAAGCGTGTCCACAACCGGGGCCTATTACGCGGCTGTCCAGCGCTATGGACCGAACAACCAGACCCACGCCATCTCCGCGGTAATCTGTCTGGTCCGCTGGAACCCCAAGGCCGCAGACGGCCTCCTGTTCGGCTACAAGGACATGGATGAAAACTCCGGGCCGGTGGAGGCTGGGTGTCCCAGAAGTATCCTCGAGGAACTGGGGCCAACCCGTCACCCTTATGCCCTCGACTGGCGCAACCGCTGCTACCGCCAGCTGCGCCTGAAGGAACGCAAGATCGCCGATGGTGACATGATCCGGCTGCCTGAACCCATGAAGTTCACCGATGGGAGCGAACACGCCGAATTCAGGGTGACAAAGCGCGGCGCGAAGATTGAACTTAGCACGCCCGATGGCCGAGGCCGGTTCCGCATCAGCAGATTGATGGAGCGCCGGTTCGAAGTCGTGCCGCCCAAGCGTGCGCCGCGCACATTCTTCCCGGCAACGCCGTAACGCTCGGGAGGTGACCATGCTGCCTCAGAGCCTCGATCCCAGAAGGGCGATCCTGTGCGGACGCGCCAATGCCGAGCGCCTCGCCATTCGGATGACCGCAAATTCCGGGCAGAGCCATGCCGTGGTAAGGACGGACAGCAAGCTCCAGCCCTTTTGCGTTCTGCCTGCAGAAGAGGGCCTTGCCGGCGCGATCGAATTGCAGGTCGTGGTTTTGTAAGAGCGGGTAACCTCTTCGGCAAAACGGGAACACCTGCTGGGTTTGACACCCAAACCTTGATTACCGCAGATATTGACGCTATATCGCGTCAGAATTCATGGGAAAGTGCAATGGCGATTCAAAACTACGCTGACAACGGCGCGTTTGCTCCGCGCAAGATCGTCGACGCGCTGCGGACGACCAGCGACGAACTCGCACGCTCGCTGGGCCTCGGCAAGGATGCGATCCAGCGCAAGGACCGGATCGCGTCCGACCGGACGCAGCGCCGCCTTCGCCAGATGGTCGAGGTGCTCAACAAGGTCGAGCCGCGCTTTGGTTCGGCGTTGTTGGCCTATGCCTGGTACCGCTCGGAACCACTGCCGGGTTTCTCGGGCCAGACTGCCATGCAGCTCGTGCAGAGCAACCGGGCCGATGACGTGCTGACCTATATCGACGCGGTCGACGCCGGCGTCCACGCCTAGTCCAATGCACTTTACCGGGCTGCTCTACCGCGCCCACAATCCGGTCTGGTCCCGTGAACCCCTCTCAGGGGAGGGGGCCGCCCGATTTGGCGGACGGTTCAATCGCATGGGGCGCACGGCGCTCTATACTTCCCTCGCCCCTGAGACCGCGCTGCGCGAGGCCAATCAGGCTGGCACGCTGCAGCCCACCACGCTGGTGGCCTATCAGGCCGACATCGGGCCGCTGCTCGATGGCCGGGACACGGCTGCATTGCATCCCTTCGGCATCACACCGGCTGAACTCGCCGACCCGTCATGGCGTGATCGGATGCTCTCCGGCAAGCCGGTCCCGACGCAGGACCTGGCGGAGGCCGCGATCGCGCAAGGCTATGCTGGCATCGTTGTCCCGAGCTACGCCCGCGGCGCCCCCGCAGACGCGCTCAATCTTGTCCTATGG
>NZ_JAPFGW010000033.1:0-6378 GCF_059803595.1 Blastomonas sp. 34TW | reverse complement strand
ACTCGATCTGAAGAATCGCAGCGGCACGCTTGCTGTTGCGATTGCGGCGCTCGCAGCCGCCAGCGTGTTCGGCGCTGATGCCGCGATGGCGGGAGCCGACACGACCTTCAACACCGCTCTCGCCCAGTTCACCGGCTTCCTTGAAGGCTCCGGTGGCCGGATCATCACGGTGCTCTCGCTCGCTGGCGGCATCGTTGCGCTGGCGTCGGGCCGCTTTTCGCTCGGTCAGGTCGCAATCCCGGTTGGCGTCGGCGTCGGAGCCGGGACCGGCATTCCGATCGTCACCGCCTCGGTGACGGGCACGGTCTGAACCCTGCCCCCTCGCTTCATGATGGCAAGGGTACCGCAGTTCACCCTTCTGGCGGCTGCTCCTTGTCCTCTCTCTGGCGGAGTTGATCCTTGGACCAGTATTCGATCCCAAAACATCTCGACGATCCAGAACTGATCGGGTTCTGGACCCTCGATGAATTCCTCGTGATGGTCATACCCTTTACCTGGGGAATTCTCGCTCAGCACGTTGTCATCGGGCTCCTTTTGGCCCTGGCTGCGTGGTTCGGCTATCGCAAGGTCAAAGCTGGGCGTTCGATGCATTGGGTCCTGCATTTTGCCTATTGGCATTTGCCGGGAGAATTCTTCGGTCTGAAGGTCGCTCCGCCATCTCATCTTCGTGTGATGGCGGGCTGATATGGAAATCTCTTTTGCCCACGAGGCGTCGCAGCGGACCCTCAAGCAACGCAACCTGCTTGCGCTCATCTGTGTCGTGCTCGGCATTCTCGTGGTGGTTATGTTCACCGCGGCATCGACGCGGGACCGCGAGGTTGTGCTGCAGCCCATCCTGCCCAGCCAGATGACGCTGAGCTCTGCGGCGCTCACGCCCGAGTATCTTGAGGCTGTGACGCGCGACACCGCGCAGCTCGCGCTCAACCGCTCGCCCGAAACACTCCAATACTGGCTTGATGGCATCGTTGCCATTTCCGCGCCGGAGGCGCGCGGGGCTCTCAAGGCCAAGCTCTTGAGGATCGTGGCGGAGCAGGAGGGCTCTCAGGTTACCCAGTTTGTCACGATCAACTGGATCCGCACGGACCCTGAAAACCTCACCAGCCAGGTCGGAGGCGTCCTTCATACCATCGTCGGATCCAAGGACGTGCGCCGCGAGCACAAGATCTTCGAATTTCACTGGACCTACACCGGCGTGTCGCTGCGCCTGAAGGGGTTTGGTGTCGTCGTTAAGAAGGAAGGAGCGAACCAATGACCTTCTCTGTCTCGACGCTCTGCCTTGCCTCAGGCGCGCCGTTGCTTTTCCGCATCGACAGCCATTTTCTTCGTGGGCTTGGCGCTGCGCTTTTCTCGGTCGGCTTCGTCATGGCGGCCACGCCAGCCTTTGCTGACGAAAACATCCTCGCCGTCGACAATGGAGAGGTTCGCTGCCGGGCATCCAAGGCCGACCTGACGCGCATTTCGCTGAAGGATGACCGGTTTGTGTCGGTGTCCCGAGTGCAAACTGGCGTCGAGGGTCAAGACTTCTCGATCGTCCACGAACCCACCCGCGGCGATATCTACATCTCGGTTCCCGAAGCCTATGCAAAGCCGAACATCTCCTTCTTCGGGACGACGCAAAAGGGCCTTGTCTACAAGTTCGACTGCCAGATTGGCGGTGACAGTGCGGTGCAGGTTTTTGTGGCGAATGCCGATATCGAAAATCCTTCCGCCAAGCCTGAGGTCCTTACAGCATCGGGTTCGTTGCAGGATCGCGCTGTCGGGCTCGTCAGGGCGATGTTCGAACAGCGCCCGGTGACCGGCTTCGAGATCCGCGATGCGGCCCGTGCCCCGGTCAACGTCGGCGATATGAAGGTTCAGCTCCTCACCGAGTATCGCAGCCCGACGATGACCGGGAAGGTCCTGCGCATCGAGAATGCCAGCTCCTCACCGATCGCGCTTCGCGAAGAACTCATCGCCGGGGACGGTGCAATCGCCGTCACAATTTCCAACCCCAACCTCGCAAGCGGGCAGGCGACTGCTGCTTACGTGGTCGTGCCTGCAGGAAGGTAAGCCTCATGGATTTTCTCAAGCGCAAGCCCAAGGATCTGGATGGCGCCGAGGCCGATGGCCGCGATGCGGTCGATGAAACGGGCTCGATCATCGACAATGACAAGGCACAGAAGCGGCAGAGAATGCTGTTTTTTGGGCTGGGTGGTGTCGCGGTCGTGGCTTCGACCATGTATGTCTTGCGGACGGAAACCGTGGTTGAAGAGGCAACCAAGCCTGGGCACGAGACCGAGGTTTCGACTGATGCCCTGATGAACCGACAGCGCGTCGATCAGGAATGGATGGCCATCTACGAGGGTCAGGTTAACTCCCAGGATCAGCGTCTCAAGGGCGTCGAAGCGCAGGCTGGCCAGGTTGCGCAGTTGCAAAGCGAGATTCAGGCTCTGCGCGGTGAAAATGCCGCGATGGCGCGCGACGGGCAGCAGGTACTCGAGGCCTATGAGCGTGAGAACCAGCAACTGCGCCAGCAGGTCACCAGGGGCAATGCCCGCCCGACTGCGCCCGGACCTGTTGCGGCTGCCCGTGATATGGGCGTGTCTTCGCCAGCTGCATCCGACGCACCTTCCGCCGCAATCCCCCGCCGCGGCAGCGACGTGCAGATGGTGTCCTTCGCGCAAGCAGGCGGGACGGGCTCGCGCATTGATCCCGCCAAGGCCCCTGCGGTTTACACCGACTCCCCGAACTACCTTCCGCCCAATTCAATCGCGAATGCCACCGTGGTGGTCGGCGTTGATGCGACGACCAATACCCGCAGCCAGAGTGACCCTCTGCCGGTTCTTCTGCGCATCACGGGCCCGGCGCGCTCGGTCTATGGTGACGGCAAGCTGCTCGCGACCCGCGTGCAGGGCTGCATGGTCAATGGTGCGGCTTACGGCGATCTCTCCAGCGAAAAGGTCTATGTGAAGCTACAGCGCATGACCTGCGCGCAGCCCGGCGGGCGCTTTGCGGTGTCAGAGGTCAAGGGCTTCATTGCCTTTGGCGGCAAAGTCGGCGTTCGCGGACGGGTTGTCAGCCGTGAAGGCTCGCTGACCACGCAAGCCTTTCTTGCAGGGCTGGTGAGCGGGGTAGGCAACGCCTTCCAGGGTGCCAACCAGATCCCCCGGATTTCCCAAGATCCCGTGCTCCCGTCCGCTTCCGATGTCGGCATTCAGGCGATTGGCGGCGGCGCGGCCAACGCCGGGAACACTCTCTCCGATTATCTGATCGAACGGGCCGAGCAATATCAGCCGGTCGTCGAGATGCCCACCGGTGCTGCGGTCGAGGTCGTGTTCCTCGACGGCACCTTCATCAGGAATTGAGGCCCGTCATGGAATTCAAATGGACCACATGGAAGGTCGCAGGGGCCGCCCTTGCGCTCACTGGCTCCCTCGCCGCAATTGCAGCCGCCGCTCATGCCGCGGCGGCAGACGACGCTGCGACGATCAAGGCAGCGCTGGTCAAACGTCTCCCCAAGACCGAGATCACCACGATCGACTGCGACAAGATCGAGGGCGTTTGCGAAGTTCAGGCACGCCAGAACCTCTTCTACATCGACCGCTCGGCGCGCTATCTCATCATTGGCCGTGTCTACGACATGGAGACCAAGCAGGATCTCACAGCCGCCCGGTTGCTCGAGATGAACCCGGACATGCTGGTCGGCGCGGGGGGCGCTGGGGAGCAAGAGGACGCTGCCGAGCCGACACCGGCACGGCAGGCAGGTGCGGGCGGCGCGCAGCCACTGCCACGTATCGATCCCGCAGCGCTGGCAGCTCTGCCCTCGAGCGGCAGCGTCGTGATGGGCAAGGGTGGCCGGACGCTCACCGTCTTCAGCGATTTCCGGTGCGGGTATTGCAAACGCCTCCACGAAACCCTCGCGACGCTCGACGTCAAGGTCGTTGAGCGCCCGATTTCGGTGCTCGGCACCCGTCCAATCTCCGAGGCGGTCATCTGTGCGACCGACAAGCGCCGCGCGGTGAACGAAGCCTATGATGGAGGCGCGATCACGAGCGGTCGGCGCTGCGACACCTCGGGCCTTGATGCCAATGAGGCCTTTGCGAGGCAACATGGGTTCACCGGCACCCCGGTCATTGTGCGCGACGATGGCGCTGTCCTTCACGGCTTCCGCCCTCGCGAATTCCTCGAAACCTGGCTGAAGGAGAAGGTGTCATGAACACCAAAGGCGCATTGGCAATCGCGGCTGTGACGTTCGGGCTGTCGGCCTGTACGACGCTCGGTACCAACGTCAGCGGCAAGTTTCGCTGCGAGGCTGCAGACGGTATCTGCGCGCCTTCTCTGGTGATCGATGACAGCGCAATTGCGCGGATCGAGGAAACGACCTCGGCGGATCTTCTGAACCCTGCAGGTCCATTCCGGATGGACGACGGGATCTCCGCGCCTGTGCGAGGCCAGTCGCTCGGTTTCGAAGCCCTCGTTGCGCGTTCGTCGCCGAGTTACGAGCTGTCTGTCGTGTTTCCGGGCTACACGGATGCCGCAGGCACAGCCCATGCCCGCATCGCGGTGCCAGTTAAGGCGATGCTCCCGGGCCGGGGCGATGCTCTCGAGACAATTGCGCTACGAGGTGCAAAGCCTGCGCGTGCTCAGGGGCTGTTGGCGGCCGCCGAGAGCGCACCGCAATTCATGGCGATTGCCCCTGGCATCTTGGATGACGGTCAGCCAGGTTCCGTGGGCGCTGAGACTGCCATGGCGTCCAATCTTCCAAAGACCCCAGCGCCGATCCAGCAGGCCCCAGCCCAGCAAGCGGCTTCTCAGCCTGCCAACCCGATCGCTGAGATCGAGGCGAAGGTCTCCGAGCGCCTCGCATCACAGCAGCGATTGCCGAGGCGCGAGGCCGCCTCATTCCCTGCAACGCCCCCTGCAACGCCGGAGTAACGCGCCATGCTGCAGGCCTTCACCAACATCATCGATCTGGTAACCGGCGACGCTCGCAAGCCTGAGCAGAACGCTCGGCCTGCCAGCGTGCCAATGCTCTCCCATTTCCTCGGGTATCGCTCGTTCGATGAGGAGAAGCGTATCTTTCATCAGGTCCGCTCGAAGGGTTTCATCATCGAGCTCGCGCCGCTTGTCGGTGCAAACGACCGGGTCAATGATGTGATCGGGTCGCTGTTCTCCGACATTCTTCTGCCCGGCACCAAGTTCTCGGTCACGAACTATTCGAGTCCGCGCGTTGCTGAGAAACTTCAGGCCTGGGCGTTGCCGCGCTACAAGGCTTCGGGGGTTTTCCAGACGCTCGCCCGTCACCGCGTCGACAAGTTGCGCAATGGAGCATGGTCCACTCTTGCGAGCGATGGCCCGTTCTTTGTGCGGAGCTTTCGCGTGCTGCTCGCGGTCGGGATAAGTGACGGTTCGGGCCTTTCGACCGATGACCTCCTTACCATGCGCGAGGGGATCATATCCGCGCTCGATTCCATCGATGTGCCGGTCAAGGAATTCGCGCCAACCGACCTGATCCGCTTCTTCGATGAGATCCTCGCCCCGTCCACTGGCGCTGGCGACGAAGTGCCGGGATACAACCGGTTCGATCCTATCAATGAGCAGTGCATCAGGCGCGATCTCGTCACCCATGTCGGTCGTGACCGCCTTGTGCTTGAGGCACAGTCGTTGCGGCCAACGGGCTCATCAGTCGATGGCGTGCCCGAGTTAAAGGACTTCGTGCCTGAGCGCTTCGATGTGCGCACCATGGCGGTGCGCAATTTTCCGGATCGTTGGGCACCCTGGGACAGCCAGAAGGTGATTGGGGACATCTTCAACCCCAAGCTCTCGCTGCCTTGTCCTGTCTTGCAGACGGCTTGTGGAGTGATCCCCAATCAGGAGTCTTCCGAAGCGAAGGCCGGCTACAAGTTCGTGCGCACCAGCTCGCTTGCGGAAGGCAAGGGCGTGAAGCTTGTGCCCAAGCTGCGTACCGAAGCGGCTGAGTGGCAGTTCGTTGCCGACCGGGTCAAGCAGGGCGAGAAGCTCGTGTCCTGCTACTATGCTGTTACGATCATCGCGCCGAAGGGCCGGGGCGAGCCCTGCGAGCGCACGCTGAAGGCTCTCTACAAGGCGAGCGGGTGGGATCTGATTGACGAGACCCATATCCAGCTTCCCGCCTTCATGGCGCACTTTCCGCTGCTGCTGGCTGACGGGCTCGACAGCGACCTCAAGCGGATGAAGCGCATGCGCACCATGCGGTCGGCGAACCTTGCCGCGATTGCGCCGATCCAGGGCGAATACATCGGTGGCAACATCCCGCACCTGCTCTTCGTAGGTCGCCGGGGGCAGCCGCAATTCTGGTCCCCCTTCCAGAACAGTGCCGGCAACCACAATGTCGCGATCTCCGGCAAGTCCGGCTCGGGC